>JAEUGW010000026.1 GCA_016795565.1 Opitutaceae bacterium
CGTGCGGGCCGGCTCGTCGAGTTGCGCCTTGCGCCCCTGGCGGCGCACCTGCGCCAACTGCTTGCGCGGTTGCTGCGCCCAGCGGCTGACTGACTGGCGAGAGGTCTTCAGTCGTCTCGCCACCTCCGCCTGCGCCACGCCTTCATCCAACAGCCGGCGCGCTTCCAAGCGGCGCGCCTTCAGCGCCTCCGCGTCCATCTTCTGTCCTTTTGGCATGCCCATGCCCAAAGGGTGCGGAAAGACCACCACTTGTCACTTCTTTAAGTAATCCTCAATAATTCCGGCTGCTTCCGCCATTTTAGAGAACCCGACATTCCCTACGTGATCTCACACAGTCCAAATGATGAGATGGTGCCCGGGGTGGGGGTCGAACCCACATGATCTTGCGATCGGCAGATTTTGAGTCTGCAGCGTCTGCCAATTCCGCCACCCGGGCGACGTTGTGTCATGCCACGCGAAGAAAAAATGAGTGGCAAGCTGTAATGCACTACATTCCCGTCTGTGGAGCCGGATAGACCGACCCATTACCGGGTATCTTCGTTCCAGCGATTAGCTGGGACCTCAATTCACGATACTTGCCGACCAGTTCGAGGATCGCTGGCGTGAGAATGGCGCCAGTGGTTTTTCCGGTCAGCACACACTCCTTGGCTAGGTTAAAATCATAGAGCAATTCCTCGAGTCCGCGCAGCAGCGCATACTCCTCTGCATTGAAGCGCTGCGATATGGGCTGAGGATCCTTGCCCGTTTGAAGGCGATATCGGTAAACGATGGGTGGGGACCCAGGTCCCGGATCTTTTTCCTGAAGCATTCCCTCAACGCACTGCTCGACGCAGGCGTTGACGAATTCGTTGGGGTTCATGTCCAGTGCGCCTGACAGTTCGAGCACGTGAGGCGTGAGATGCTTGTGTAAACTCAGTCCGACGCGATCTGGATTGGTGGGCTTCTTCTTGGATAACATGGGATGGCCTTGGTTATCACTAGACGTAAAGTGCTGGTATCAAATTGACAACAGCAATTAACATGCTATCCTATGTTTTCGCATGGAAACAACTACCCCTCCCCCCTACGACTCACCGCCCATGGCCCTCGACAAGTGGATTGCCGAGGTCGGCATCAATCCCAGCACCGCCTGGCAATGGCGGAAACGGGGGTGGCTGAGCACCGTGAATATCGCGGGCCGGCACTACTTGACGGCCACCCAGAGGGCGGAATTCGTCCGTCGAGCCGAGGCGGGGGAATTTGCCCAAGCCCCGGGTGGCGCTTTGGCCAAGCATGGCAACCGGGCTGTCGCCCTCCATGGGCCGAATTGAGGCATGTTCACGATGGCGAAAATCCGGAACGGAAGCACCTATCTGGGGAATCACCTCACGGCGAACGACTATTACTCGGAAAAGGAAGCGGTCACGGGCGAATGGACCGGCTTGGCGGCGGAGAAACTTGGGTTGGCCGGCCGACGGATCGGAGCGAAGGACGAGGCTTTTGAGCGGTTACGGCAGAATCGGCATCCCCTGACGGGGCGCAAGCTGACGTCACGGATGGGTGCGGGACGGATCGTATTTCTGGATTTCCAGTGCTCGGCACCGAAGAGTGTCTCGATGCTCGCGGTCACCTTCGGTGACGAACGGCTGTGCGCCGCGCACCGGGAGGCGGTTACGGTGGCGTTTGCCGAGCTTGAGCGGTTTGCAGCCCGCCGGGTGCGGGCGGGTGACGCGGCCTGGTCAGAGCAGACTGTGGTGACCAGCAACCTCTGCGCGGCCCGGTTCGAGCACGATGCCTCCCGGGCACTCGACGCGCAGTTGCACACGCATCTGGTCACGGCGAACGCCACATTCGATGCCAAGGCGAACCGGTGGTTTGCGCTGACCGAGCGCCAAATGCTCGCCGCGATCCGTTATGCCGGGAAGGTCTATCAGAACGAGCTCGCCTGCCGGGTGCAGGCCGCCGGCTACGAGATCGAGTCCACGCGTAACACCCGCGGTGCCGTCGAGGGTTTCGAGATTGTCGGCATCACCGCGGAAGAGCGTGCGCGGGCATCGAAGCGCCGAGCGCAAATCGAGCGAGAGATCGCCGCCTTTCAGAAGAAATTCGGCCGGGAGCCTACCACGCGCGAGATTCATGCGATGACCACTGCCACGCGCGACCCGAAGCTGGCGGAAATTACCACCGCCGAGGTGCGCCAGCGACAGCGCGCCGAGTTTGCCCTGGAACGCGCCCGGGAACTCGACCAGCTCGTCGACCAGGCCCGCCGCCGCGACCCGGTCACAGGCGAAGCGCCCACCGAGGCCGCTTGTCTGAAGCAGGCTCGCGACCACCTGTTTGAGCGCGCCAGCGTGCAGCAAGGTCACGAGGTCCTCGCCGAGGCTTTGAACCAGGGCTTGGGAACGGTCTCGCTCGACCGGCTCAAGGAGGCGCTGGCTGAAGGCAAGGTGACCGATTGCGTGCCGCTGAAACGTCAGGCCGACAGCCTCACTGCACCTTATGGCACCCGGGAAGGGCTGCGGCAGGAGTTGGAATCCATCCGGATCGTGAACGCCGGCCTGAACCGGGGCATGCCGTTGTGGTCGCAGCGATTCGAGTCGGACCCCCGGCTTTCCACGGACCAATGCCGCGTGGTAAAATCCCTCCTCACCTCGACCGACACAGTGTGCGCGCTGCGCGGCGTGGCCGGCACGGGCAAGACCACGACCTTGCAGGAATTGCAGCGCGGCTTGCGGGAAATGAATCGGGACGTCATCGCGTGCGCCCCGACGACCTCAGCCGCGCAGGAATTGCGGGCGCAGGGGTTTGCGAACGCCACCACGTTGGAGGATTTTTTGCAGAAATCGAATACGGCGAAGTATGGCGACCTGGGCCGGGGCACGACCCTCATCGTGGATGAGGCCGGCATCGCCGGCACCAGGCAGGGCGCCGCCCTGCTGGAGCGCGTGAACGACCACAGCCTGCGGCTCATCCTCGTGGGCGACACGAAACAGCATTCCGGCGTCGAGGCAGGCGATTTCCTGTCCGTCCTCGAACGGCACTCCCGGCTGCGAACCTTTGAATTGACCGATATCCGCCGGCAACAGCACCCGGAATATCGCTCGGCCATCAAGCTCATGGCGCAGGGTCGGGCGTATGAAGGTCTACTGGCGATCGACCGGCTCGGTTGGCTTCAGGAGGCAAAGGGTGATTACATCAAGCGGGCCGCCGAGCACTACGTCGGCAATGTGGTGCAGAAGCGCGAGACGGTCCTGGTTGCTCCCACTTGGGAGGATATCCACCGGTTGACCGATGCGGTCCGCCGCGGGCTCAAGGCCGGCGGCCTCCTTGGCCAGGGCGAGGTCGTCACCGTTGCCGAGCCGCTCAGTTGGACCAAGGCGCAGGCGGCCAAGGCCGTCAATTATCAGCCAGGGCACCTGCTCACGCTCCACCGGGCCGTTCTCGAAACGGGTCTGCCCACAGGTAGCACACTGGAGGTTGTCACCGTCAAGCGTGGCCAACTGCTGGTGCGGGACACGCAGGGAAAGGAGCAGAGCGTTTCGCCGGCGCGGCAATCCGATGCCTGGACAGTCTCCCGATCCCGCGAGATCGAGCTGGCACCCGGTGACCGCGTGCTCATCCGGCAAAACCATAGGGCTACCGGGCTCGTCAACGGTGATGTGCTCACGCTCGAGTCGCGCCAGGCGTCGGGCGCGTGGCTGGCGCGTGATCCCAGGGGCCGTGCGCGACAGATCCCGGCCGACTTCCGGGCGCTCACACACGGCTACGCAGTCACTTCACACAAGGCCCAGGGCCGCACGGCGGACGAAGTGATCGTGTGTGCCGCGCAGCTCGACACCAAGAGCGCCTATGTGGCCTTCTCGCGCGCCCGGCACCGGGCCACCGGCTACACGCCCGATAAGGCCGCACTCTTCGACGCGCTGCCCAATACATCCCAGTCGCGCGCGGCTGCGGTCGATGTTTGGACGCCGGAACGCACGCGGCATCTCCATTGGGCCCGGCGCGTGATCGAGCGGATGCGGCAAATATTCGTTCCCGTGGTTCCCCCGGTGGATTTCACCGTGGAACTGACTCCGCCAGTGCGACCGAATGCCACCGCGAAGGAGTCCGTTGCCGAAACCCGGCGTCCCCGCGTCTCCTACAGTGAATCTCCCAGCGAGTCGGCTCCGTCGGTCCGGCAGGGAATGCGGATGTAACCAGTATGGAATTACCACCCAAATCCGGGCACGGGTCCAAACCGAAGACGCAGTTGGATCGTGACCAATACCAGGCCAATCGGAGCATGCTGATATTTACTCGGGCTGACGGCAGCACCATTGGGTTTTCGCTCTCGTGGCTTTACCGGTTCGACTATCGGAAGGACGGCCGCGAGGAAAAGTTAACCCTGCACCTGACCGAACACCTAGTCACCGTGGTCGGCTGGATGCTGGGCATGGCGGTGGGGCAGCTCCAACAAGGCGAAGGATTCCACCTCAGCGAGGTGCCGGAACGATACAAGGGTCTCCAGCGAAATGAGGATGCCCATATCGCCACCATCACCATCGCACCAGTGACAAAGCCCAATCACGAGAACAACTGAATCAACCACTCTCAAAACAACCAAACCAACAACAATACGCACACTCACCCTAACCAAACCAGATACAAAACAGCCTACCAAATTCACTCAACCAAACCTCAAGAATCAAACGACCAATGAACCCGTCAAAAAGCACATCAAAAATCCAAATCTAATGAAGAGAGACGCAATATCCCTAACGCCGTTTTGGCGTTGGGCCGGACCTGCTGCGGCGCAGCCGGATCATTCGAGCCTTGTCCGAAGTTCATCCGAACTGGGGCGCACCGCTGCCTGAAATCTTCGAATCAGCTCGAATCACTTCGACCAACCATGCCCGGACGGCCCTTCCAGTCGAAACTGCTCCCGCACCTCGAATTCATCCGCGAGTGCCGCGCGCAGCGCATGAGCTACCCGCGGGTCGCTGCCGAACTGCGAGCCCGTTTCGGCCTGCACAGCGCGCCCTCGACCATCTTTTCCTTCGTCAAGGTGCGCGCGCGCCGGCGCCCGGTTTTTGCCCTGCCGGAGTCGATCCGGACCCCGACTGCTCCGGCCATGCCTCATCCCACCCAGCCTGCACCGCGAGCCGGTGCCCGCAGTAGCTGGCTTTCCTACAACCCGGCCCAACCCCTGGAGAAAGACCCACCATGACCAAATTATCCAAATGCATCGTCTTCTCGTGCGGCGGCAAGGGCGGCGTCGGCAAGACGACCGTCGCAACCGCCATCGCCGACTTCTACGCCGCACGTGGCATTGCCGCGACTCTCTTCGACTGTGACACCGAAAACAAGACACGCGGTTCGCTTAGCCATTACTACCCGGCCGCGGGCAAGCTCGACATCCGCACCGAGCGCGGACTCGACCAGTTCATTGATGCAGCGCTCTCGGCCGACGCGCCGGTCGCGCTGGCTGACCTCGCCGCCGGGTCCGGTCGCGACACCTTCAAGTGGTTCGACACCATGTTCGGGGGCTTGGCGGCGGCCGATGGCATCCGGTTCACGGCCGTTGCCACCATCACCAGCGCCGCCAGCAGCGTGGAGTCGCTGTTCTCATGGGCGGAAGCGCTGCGCGACCGCGTGCGCTACCTGGTCGTCAAGAATCACGTTGCCGGGGACGACTTCGGTTATTTCGAGAGGACGGAGCCCGGTCGGGCTTTCCTCGCACAGGCCCAGCCGGCGATCATTGAGCTGAAGGCCCGCGCCCGTGAGATTCAGGCCGAGCTCGACAACCGCGGTCTCACCGCCGCGCAGGCAATGGCAGCCGACGCCGCCCGGCGCGGTCCGATCCTTCACGGTGGCACCGCGCGCATCCGCGCAGAAGCCTACGCCCGGCAGATCGACACTGCCCTGGAGTCGGCCCGCCAACTGCTCCTGCCATGAACGGGCCGCCCCGCTTTCAAGATTCAGTGTATGACCGCATTGGCACCTACCTGCCGGCGGACCAACGGGAAATGTATTACCGGTATGTGGCGCATCTGCGAACCCTGGAGCCGGGTGACTCGTTGCTGGTCCTCGCCGAGGGAATGGCGGTGTTCGCCTGCATCTCCCGGCAGGTGCCGGAAGCACTGGCCGCCGAGCGCGAGAAACTCTTGGCCGAATTCACCCAGCTCTGCCGCAAGCACGAGACCACCACGGCCAACGCCACTGCGGACACACGCGCCATGTTTGCGGCCCATCAGAAGCTTTTTGAGCAGAGCATCGGCACTTGGCAGAGCCGGGAACAGCAGGCAGTTCAGGCGTTGGAGCGAGTGACCAAAGCCTTCGAGAAGGAAATCGAGCAGCGCGCAACACGGCTCCAGTCGCTCATCCAGTCCCTTGAAACCGTCACCCATGCCCACAAGGCCGCCGCCTTGGAGACACAGCGTTGGGTTCAGGGCATCAATTGGGACCAGCGTATCTGGCCCTGTATCGCGAGCCTCGCGGTTGGAACATTGATAGGTGCAGCGGTCCTTTACTTCGGACCCCAATAGCGGGAGGCTCACTTAGCCCCCTGTGCATAAGTCCTGATTTGCACCGCTTGGGCCTGACTATTTGTTCATTCCGTTCGCAACGCGGTTAAGGGATCGACCCGCATGGCCCGTAACGCGGGAAGAAGGCACGCTACGGAAGCAATCAGTGTGAGAATCGCAGCGATGCTGATGAATGTCAGCGGATCGTAGGCCGTGACTCCGAAGAGCTGGTTTTGCAACGCGCGGGTGAGCGCCAATGAACCAAGCAGACCCGCGGAGATCCCGACTGCGACAAGCTTCAGGCCGCTTTGCATGATCATCTGGAGAATATCGCCACGTTGTGCCCCGATAGCCATTCGGATGCCAATCTCCTGCCGACGTTGGGTAACTGCAAAGGCCATGACGCCGTAGAGGCCGATGGCGGCGAGGAGCAGAGCCAGGCCGGAGAAAAAGCTGAGCAGTCGAGTGACGAGCCGGCGGGGGCCGACGGCGTTGTCGACCAGACGGTCGAGCTCATAATAGTCGCCAGTCGGCAGGCTGGGATCGTGGCTGGCAAGCGCGGCGCGCACCTCAGGGATTAGCGAGCCCGGTGGCCGATTTGAGCGCACGACCATTTCCAGCCCCAAGGTGTCGTTGCCCTGCCGAAAACAGAGATACATTTCGGGGCCTCCGCCTTGCTCAAGCGAACTGTGTCGGACATCAGCCACAACACCGATAATGGTAGCGCCGTCCTTACCGAGCCTGATTTTCTGGCCGAGCGGATCACGTTTATCGGGAAATGCCGCCCGAGCGAGGCTCTCGTTAATGACGACGGCACGAGGTGCCTTTTCGTCATCTCGCTCCTCGAAAGTGCGACCGGAGATGAGGGCGATCTTCATGGTCCTCAAATACCGATGGTCGACGAATCGCGGGTAGGCGCCGGGATATTTCCCCTTGGGATAGGTGACGCCGATCGCGCCGGCGCCCCAAGAACGATTGCGCCCCAGAGGCAAGCAGTCGCTCAGGCCGACCGATTCCACGCCGGGTAACGCGGCTACCCGCGCGACTAGAGAGTCGAAATAAACGTTTGCCTCGGCCGGGCCGGCGAAAGCGCGCGGCGAATCGACGCGCCAGGCCATTGCGTGCTGCGGTTGGAAGCCCAAGTTCACCTGAAGCACGGCATGAAAACTACGAAAAAGCAGGCTGGCGCCGACCAGAAGCATGCATGCGAGAGCGACCTCGGTGACGACGAGAAGGTTGCGGATGTGGGCAGCTGAATGTCCAGCGCTACGCTGGTGCGTCGTGTTCTGAAGCGTGGGCGAACTTTGCCGTGAAAGTTGCAAGGCCGGTAGCAAACCGCAGGCAATGCCGACCAGCATCGTTAAGCCAACGGTGACGGCCAACGCCAAGGGATCAACCGAGGCGTCTTGGAGAAGCGGCATCCCAAACGTCTGTAGCTGCGCGAGCACGTGCGTCGTCCAGACGGCCAGCAGCACACCGATGCCCGAACCGCCGAAGGCCAAGACAAGACTCTCTGTGAGGGCCTGCCGGATGAGGTGACCGCGGGTGGCTCCGAGTGCGATGCGCACGGCGAACTCTTGCCGCCGGACGTTAACCCGGGCGAGCAGCAGATTCGAGAGGTTGACGCACGCGATGACCAGCACGCAGGCAACCGCTCCCGCCAAGAGCAGGAATGGTCCGCGAAACCGACCGCGCAGCGCCGTGTCGAGAGGTGAAACCACGGCACCGAAGGTCCAACCATTAGGAATGGATGATGGACCAGTGCGGAGTTGTTCGTTGATCACTGTTAATTCTGCTTGGGCTTGCTCGAGTGTCACACCCGGTTTGAGCCGGCCAATTCCAAAGATTGTGTTGCCCAAACGGGCCGATTCAGGGGTGAGTGGGAAGGGTTGAATAACGTCCACCTCGTTCCCCGGGGAAAAGATAGCATCGAAATCAAAAGTGTCCGGCAGAACACCGACGACGGCGGTCGGCGAATTGTTAAGGATGAACACACGTCCGATCACCGTTGGGTCACCGGCGAAACGGCGCTGCCAAAAACTGTGGCTCAGGATGACGGCCCCGGGTTTGATGGTCAGTCCGTCCTGTCCCCGCCATCGGCATTCCTCGGCAGTGAAATTGCGGCCGTGCGCCAGGCCGACGCCGAGCACGGGCAAGAAGTTGTCTGAAACGGCGACGCTACGCAGCCGTTCGGGTTCGCCTGAGCCGCTGAGCGTTAGGCGGCCATAGTCGGAGAAAGCAAAGTAGGCCGCGAGCGCTTCGAAGCTTTTGTTGTGCTCGCGCCAGCTGTTGAATACATCGGCCCGCGCGGTGCGGCCGGAAAGGCCGCCGCCGGAGCCGTTCTCTATCCAAACAAGGCGCTCGGGCTCGCGGATCGGGAGGGGTTTAAGCAGCACTGCACGGGCGATACTGAACATAGCCGTGCAGACGCCGATACCGAGCGCCAAGGTTGCGATGGCTACAAAAGTAAAACCCGGGGATTTGGCGAACTGCCGAAGAGCGAACCGGATGTCGGAGAGCATAGTGGGATAACTTTCAGCCGGACAACATACCTTAACACTCCGCCACCGCCCAAAGGCAAACGGCTAATTGCACAAAATGAGAATTTTGATCTCCGTCCCCCTCGGCCGCCACTGGCAGAAAAGAATGCCCCCAGCGCGAAGCGCATTCATTTCCCCGGCACCTCGGAAGTGCCGATAGCGACGCCGACCTGAGTAGGCCGCGGGTTGAAAACTGACTGCTAGGCAGCGGCAGGCACAGGCAGGCTGACCACGGCTGCGGGTGTGGCGCTCGCTTCGTAGTCCTCGAGAGCCGGCAGTGTCACCCGTGCGTTCCTTGCGTAGGCCCGATGCACCGCCTTAGAGGGCTCCATCCGCCCCATTGGTCGGCTTTGTCTATCTTCTTCTGGCAAGTGCGGAGAAATGAGATGCATCATCGCGGAAAGTTTATTCCGCCCGCAACACCACCATCGGGTCCACCTTCCCGCCCGCTACTTCCCGACTTCCACCCCGCCTGATTCAGTGAAGGTAAACGCCAGGTCGATCTGGGTGCTTACAGCCTGACGGCGAATCACCCGCCAGTAGGACGAACCATCATTCTGCACCCGCTCGTTCTGTAGAAGTTCAGCCGGCACGAAACGCCACTGCCACACTGCGCTTTCCACGGCGCCGCGAAAAGCTTCAGCATAAGGACCGACCGTGGAAAACGTCAGCAGACTCGGTCCGATATCGGTCACCCGCCCCGCCTCGTCCACCATGACTCGGACGCCGACCACTGCCCGGCCCGCTTTCGCCTTGAGGGCTTTGGATGGATAGATCGGCTGCATTATTGGCGGTAGCGGCTGGGCCTGCACGAATTCCTCCCCGTAGCTTACCTTGCTGGCGCCCGTCTCGCCCGTCTCGACAGTCTCACGCACGGCCACTTTGTCCGATGCCATTGATTGCATCGAAATGATGGCAAACGAGCTTACCCCTGTGCCGGTCGCCTCAATCGATCTATGACGGCATCCCACCAAGCCGAGCAAGACCACCCCCGCCCAGAGTTTCCCTTTTGTCACGGATTTCATTCCGCCCGCAACCCCACCACCAGTCTTCGCGCGAAGGCTGCTGCCAGACGAGAAGCCACGTTCGTTGATGTGCCGGCAAAAATATCTCATGGTGTAAGTGGCTACGCGAAGGATGGACGGTTGTAGACCTCGACGGCGGAGGTCATCGCCGCCAGTGCCTTATCGACCATTCTGGTGCTGACTGGGAGTTTCATAGGGCAGTAGAACACTAGCGAAAGCCTTGCAGAACTCGACAAATAATCGGCCGAAGTGCGCGACCTACATCTTCCGGCGCCGGCTACATTGCGCGCACCTGAATTAAGGCGCCGACCGCCTCCGAGATTCTCCCGAATAGGAGACGGTGTCCGGAGAATTCAACTGTCGCTCAAGGTTCATTCGCAAGCCGTCCGGCCTGCTCCTGTATGCCAGCAAAGATTCGGTCACTCACCCGTGCAGGGAAACCCGGCGGCAGTTGGCCGCCTACCTCCGCAATCACCTCAGGAACTTGGCGAATCACTTCCGCAATTAGGCCGCACGCGTCACCCAAGCCGGCGATGCGGGTCACCGCGTCCCAATGCCGCGGGAGAATGTCCTTCAACTTCCAATGGGCGTTGCGGCTGCGGACCGCCATCGCGAGCTTCGCTTTCTGCCATTGGAGCAGGCGCGGGCCGTTGCCGATGATCGGCCAGGCAGAAAGCACATCGTAGAATGGAGTGAGCCGGTAGGTCCCGCCGCGCTCGTGAAAGAGGGAAAAATTCTTGGCGTGGCCGTCCGTGGCAGCGAGCAGCCAGAACACAATTTGGGCTTTGGCGAAGGCCCGCTTGTCTTGCTCCGCGCGGGAACTCGTGGCCAGCACGCGCAGGATGGCGCTCATGCCGGGCCCGCCATCGGCCTCGTATTTGAACCGCGCAGGCTGGCCGAGCGCTTGACAGAAATCCTCCTGCGGCAGGCGGGCGATCCAATGGCCGTCTTCCCAAGCTCGGTCGAAGCGCTGCACAACGAGCACCTTGCGCTCCCCGAACTGTGCGATCTCGCAATGGGCGGTCTCAAGGCCGAAGGCCTGCATCAGGCGGGAGCAGAGCCATTCATTCTCGACGGAGTCTTGCATGTCCGCCTGCAGGTTACCGACCAGCCCGAGCGGCAGCTTCAGAATGTGAGTGGTGGGGGTGGAGCCCTTCGGTCGGCACCAGCGGTTGCGGTGGAATAGCAGGGCGGTCTTTTCCTGCGCCCCGGCAATGGAGATACGGAATTCCTCTCCATCCGCCTGCCCAAGCACACGGCCGCCAGAGAGGGCCGCGCCAATGGCCTGTTCTACGCCGGTGTCATCCAGAGGCTCGGCTTCGATCCGATCATACCCCTGCGGGGGCGTGCCCTCCGGCAGCAGTTGCACAGCACCAACGCAATCGCGACCGATCGCCGTGAGCAGGTCGAAAGCGCCGGTGGAATCCGTGGCGAACCGGGACTGGAGACGGGCGCGGATGCCGTCGCTGTCGGGCAGGAGATTGTCGAAAAAATAGGTGACGGTTTCGCCGCGGTGCGGTGCGTTGCCCGGGGCAAACGGCAATGAAAGCGAAAGCACGCGGGCGGCGGGGGAAGCCACCCAGCCGGCATCATACTGGAAGGACGGGGAGCCAGCGCGGGGTTGCGACCACACGCCGACGCGTTCGCCATTCATCCAGACAACGAGGTGGGTGGATTTGGACATGGATGGGGATAATTACCAGCCGGCTCGACCCGGTTTTTGTTTCTTGGGGACGGTAGGACCGGTGTCTTCTATGACGACCCGACCACCAAGGATCGCCACCAGTTTCGCAATCTGATCGAAGCTGGTGCGGTCAGGTGCCGACTCGATGCGCGCCACGCGCTTCTGGCTGACCCCCAACAGTTGGCCGACCTGGGCTTGGCTGAGGCCCCGGCCGTGCCGTAGGGCGCGCAGGACCGCGCGGGCTTGCGCGGGGGTGTCGATTGGGTAGTTCATGCACTGAAGTTACTACTCTAAGGGAGTAATGTCAAGATACTCCTTTTAGAGAGTATTATTGTTTTACTATCAATAGGTAGTAACATGAGGACCATGCCGGGCGCTTAGGACGCGAGTTCGGACGTGCTGGAGGATTCAACCGGGAGTGAGATTATGGAGCCAACGCGATGCGATTCGTTCCCGGCAGCGGGCGGGGTGTTCGGCGCTGTCACCGTCAGCACCGCATCGGCGGACGCCTGCTGAGCGAGACTGAAGCTCACCTTCTGCGCCATGCGGCGCTTGTGGTCGGCGGCGAGGTGTCCATAAACCTTGTCGATCAAGCCGGTGCCGGACTCGTGGCCGAGCCATTCGGCGATGGTTTTGAAATCAAGGCCCGACATGACGCAGTAGCTCGCAAAGAAATGCCGCAGGTCGTGAAACCCGACCCATTCTAGGCCGGCCTCCGCGCGAGCGGCAAAGAGGCTGCCCCGCAGGTCGCTCGCAGGAATGTCCTTTTCACCGCGCTGCGGCGACGGGAACAGATATCTGCAGTCGGGCGCCCGGCGCGCGTGCATGGTGCGCAGGTGCGCCTCAAGCGCTGGGTTGAAATCGACCACACGGGCTTTGCCATTTTTTGATAAACCGTCGCTGCCAAACGTCACTTGGCGGTGATCAAAAGAGACATCCTTCCATTTCAAGCGGAGTGCCTCCCGATAACGCCCGCCGCTATAGCCCAGGAAGCGGATGAAGTCGGCGAGGATTGGCCCCGACCGGTTGGACGAAGCATCCGCCTTCTGGCACAAAATCGTGAATTGGTCGTCCTTGAGCAGAGGACGGACCGGGGCCTTGTAGCGGAGCGGTTTCACCCCGACGGTCGGCAGATCCTTAAGGTAGCCGAGTTCCTGTGCGAACTTGCAGACTTGTCGTAGGTGGATGAGGTCGATGTTTACCGTGCGTGGGTTGCTCCCGCCCCGCAGGCGTTTTTGCATGAAAGCATAGATCATCGGGTGGGTGATGGCATTTGTCCGGATGTGGCCGAAATGCGCGCGCCATCTATTGAGGCTGTAGCGTTCCCGCTTGATCGTGGATTTGCGTTTGATCGCGTGCTTCATGTTCTCATGCAAGTCTAGGTATCGGTCACAGCAGGTGCCGAACGAGGGAATGACCAACGGTTCTGCCGCAGCATCGCCTTCGTTGCGAATCTGGCGCTTGCGGTCCATTTCCAAGATGCATGCCTCCGGGGTAGTAGATTCGAGGAGGATGCGACGCGGCAGCATGCGACCGTCGGGCTGCTTCACGCGAAGCTGCATGTAGCACAAACCGTTTCGCTCCCAAAGGCCGGGAATGCGCCGGCCAGAACTATCCGTAACTCCCTTGTATTCACTGCTCATGGGAGCCTCCGATTGGTTGACGTTGAATTGGATTGTTCTGCATTGGAAGCGCCGGCTGTAGCACAAACCCCACTTTCGACGCGGATAGACCTTCTAGCAAAAAAGCTCGAAACACGCGAGCTACATGTAGATAGAATTTCATGGTGCCACTCACACTGAGTGGTCTCAAAATCCGCCGCCCCCTAAAGGCTTGTGGGTTCGACCCCCACCCCGGGCACCAGCCTTCGCCAACGCGAAGCGAAGGTGAAGGCTGCCATCCATAGCCTTGGCGACGGATGGTGCGATAAGGGCATGATTGACGCTACGGCTGGCAGGCTGTTTCTTTCCCAGTCCGGAAAGAAATCCATCCGCCGTAGCCTTGGCGAAGGCAGCCTGAACCATGAAACACATGCCCGATTTCCGCGCCTACGCCCCCACCGCCTCCGCCGATGCCGCGGAAATCCGGCTGGCCCCCGAGGAGAGCCACCACCTCGTCACCGTGAACCGCTGCGGCCGCGGCGACCCGGTGACCGCCTTCGACGGCCGTGGCCGCGAGTGGCTCACCGAATGCGCCGATCCCAGCAAGAGCGCCACCCTGCTGCGCGTGAAGGCAACCCGCACCGCCCAACCCCGCGCCTTCGATATCACGCTCGGCCAGGCCCTGCCCAAGGGCGCGACGATGGACGACATCGTCCGCCAGGCCACCGAGATCGGTGCCGCCCGCATCGTCCCGCTGCTCAGCGAGCGCACCCAGGTGCACCTCGACGGCGACCGCGCGGACAAGAAGATCGAGAAATGGCGCACCGGCGCCATCGAGGCCGCCAAACAATGCGGCAACCCCTGGCTGCCCGAGATCACGCCGATCGTAACTTTCGCTGAATTCCTGAGGTGGGCGTCGGTTTCCACACCGACGCCAGTCGCCGCTGTGGAAAGCGGCGACCACCCCTACGACCTCAGGTTGATCGCCAGCCTGCACGCCGGCACCACGACACTGAAAAAGGCGCTCGCCACCTATGCGGCCAAGCACGGCCACGCCCCGCGCCGCGTGCTCTGGCTCGTCGGCCCCGAGGGCGATTTCTCCCCCGCCGAGATGACCGCCGCCCTCACCGCCGGCTGCGTGCCGGTCACCCTCGGCCCGCTCGTCCTGCGCAGCGACACCGCCGCCGTTTACGCCTTGAGCATCCTCAATCACGAGTTGCAGAATCCCTGATCTGAGGTGGCACCTGGCCTCCGGACAGGTTTTGCCCCGCTCCCGTTGCCAAACCCGCCCGGAGGTCGGGTTCCACCTCGCCTTTCTCCTATGAAAATTGCTTCCCCTCGCCTGGCCTTGCTGGCCGCCACCTTGTTCCTCGCGCCGCTCGCGCTCGCCCTCACCTCGCCGCAGGAGCACTTCGGCTTCACCATGGGCGACGACTACCAGCTCGCTACCTACACGCAGACCGAGGCCTATTTCAAGAAGCTCACCGCCGAGTCCGACCGCCTGAAGCTCGTGGACATCGGCCCCACCGAGGAGGGCCGGCGCCAATACATGGTGATCTGCACCTCGCCCGCCAACCTCGCCAAACTCGGCCGCTACAAGGAAATCGCCGCCAAGCTCGCCCGCGCCGAGGGCGTGACCGAGGCCCAGGCCCGCGCCCTTGCCGCCGAGGGCAAGGCCGTCATCTGGATCGACGGCGGCCTCCACGCCACCGAGACGCTCGGCGTCACGCAGCTCATCGAGACGCTCTGGAGCTTCGCCAGCCGCACCGACCCCGAAACGCTCCGCATCCTCGACAACGTCATCATCCTCTTCACCCACGCCAACCCCGACGGCCAGGAGCTCATCAGCTCCTGGTATCTGCGCCGCCCCGACCCGGCCACGCGCATCGTGGACCGCGAGCCGCGCCTCTACCAGAAATACATCGGCCACGACAACAACCGCGACTTCATGATGACGAACATGAAGGAGTCCGCGAACATCGCGCGCCAGCTCTACCTCGAGTGGTTCCCCCAGATCGTTTACAACCACCACCAGACCGCGCCCGCGGGCACCGTCGTCGCCGGCCCGCCCTACCGCGACCCCTTCAACTATGTTTACGACCCGCTGATCATCACGTCGCTCGACGCCGTCGGCGCCGCCATGCACGGCCGCTGGATCGCCGAGGACATGCCCGGCACCACCATGAAGCGCGGCTCCGTCTTCTCCACTTGGTGGAACGGCGGCCTGCGCACCACGGTTTATTTCCACAACATGATCGGCCTGCTCACCGAGACCATCGGCAGCCCGACACCCATGCAGGTCCCGCTCGTGCCCGAGCGCCAGATCCCGTCCGGCGACCTGCCCTACCCCGTGCCGCCGCAGACCTGGCACTTCCGCCGCTCCGTGGACTACTCGCTCACGGCCAACTACGCCGTGCTCAACTACGCCGCCCGCAACCGCGACGAGCTGCTCTACAACATCTGGCAGATGGGCCATAACGCCATCGCGCGCGGCAGCCGCGACCACTGGACGCTCTCGCCCAGGCGCGCCGCCGCCATGCGCACCGCCGCCACCCCGTCGGCCAAGGCCGCCGAGGGCGATGACGACTCCTACCGCTTCGCCAGCCAGAGCGGCACCGTGGTGCCCGCCAAGTTCTACGACGAGGCCCTCAAGCAGCCCGACCAGCGCGATCCGCGCGGCTACATCATCCCGCGCGACCAGGCGGACTTCCCGACCGCGGTGAAGTTCATCAACACGCTCGTGAAGTCCGGCATCGCCATCCACCGCGCCACCGCCGACTTCACCGTGGCGGGGAAAAACTACCCCGCGGGCTCCTACGTCGTGAAGACCGCGCAGGCCTTCCGCCCCTTCGTGCTCGATATGTTCGAGCCGCAGGACCATCCGAATGACTTCCTCTACGCCGGCGGCCCGCCGGTGGCGCCCTACGATTCCGCCGGCTGGACCATCGCCTACCAGATGGGCGTGAAGTTCGACCGCATCCTCGACGGCTTCGACGGCCCCTTCGAGCGCCTGCCCTACGGCCAGCTGCAAAATCCGCCCGCCGGCACGGTTGGCACCGGCACCGGCGGCTGGCTGATCAGCCATCGCGCCAACAACAGCTTCATCCTCCTCAACCGCCTGCTCAAGGCCGGCGCCGATGCCTACTGGCTCAAGACGCCGCCGGCCGGCCATCCCGGTTTCGGCGCGGGTTCACTCTACATCCCGGCCACCGCACAGGCGCAGCCCATCGTCACGCAGGCCGCGGCCGAGCTCGGGCTCGACGCCACCGCCGTCACGCTCAAGTCCGTCGGCGACGCCCTCAAGCTCGCCCCGATGCGCATCGCCCTCTGGGACCAATACGGCGGCTCCATGCCCTCCGGCTGGACCCGCTGGCTCTTCGAGCAGTTCGAGTTCCCCTTCGAGATCGTCTATCCGCAGCAGATCGATGCCGGCAACCTGCGCGCCAAATACGACGTGATCGTCTTCGTCACCGGCGCCATCCCGCTGCCGAAGTCCATGGGCGCCCCCAGCCCGCGCCTGAACGACTACTTCGTCAAGGTGCCCGCGGGCGCCGACCTGCCCGCCGCCTACCGCGGCTGGACCGGCAGCATCACCGAGGAGAAATCCATCCCGGCGCTGCGCGAGTTCGCCGCCCAGGGCGGCACCATCGTGACCATCGGCACCAGCACCAACCTCGCGTATCACCTCGGCGTGCCCGTGCGCAACGCCCTCGTCGAGATGACCGCCCAGGGCCACGAGCGCCGGCTGCCGCGCGACAAGTTCTACGTCCCCGGCAGCATCCTGTCCGCCGCCGTCGATCCCGCGGCCCCGCTCGCGTGGGGCATGGAGGCCGCGGCCGATCTTTACTACGACAACAGCCCGGTCTTCAAACTCCAGCCCGGCGCCGTCGCCCGGGGCGTGAAGCCCGTCGCGTGGTTCGCCAGCGCCACGCCGATGCGCAGCGGCTGGGCCTGGGGCCAGTCCTACCTCGCCGACGGCATCGCCGCGCTCGAGGCGCCGGTCGGCCCCGGCAAGCTCTACCTGCTCGGGCCCGAGGTCGCCTTCCGCGCCGGCACCCACGGCACCTTCAAGCTCCTCTTCAACGGCCTCTACCTGAGCACGGCCAAGCCGGCGAACTGAGGATGTAGGGGCGTCGCTTGACGACGCCCGCGGGCGCCGTCAAGCGGCGCCCCTACGTTCCGATCTCACTTTTTCCCCGCCAGATACTTCGTGACGTCGTCGCCCGACACCCGGCCGCCGGGGCCGGTGGCCTCGATGTCGGTGATCGTGGCGTGATTCAGCCCGGCTTCCTGCGCCATCTTGATGGCGCGGGGCGTCCATTGCAGGACCTTGCCCGGCGCGGCCGCGGCGGCGACGGCGGCAACCTTCACCTCCAAGTGCCTGAGACTCTCGTCGTCCGTCTCCATGCGCAGGAAGGGCTGGCCGGAGGTGATGGCCGCGCCGTTCTTCGCCATGATGGACAGCACGGTGCCATCGGCGGGCGACTCGAAATCAAAGGCCGACTTGTCACTCTCGAGCGCGGCGAGTTTCTGGCCCTTGGCGACTTTCGTGCCGGGCGCGACGGCGAGGTTGATGACGGTGAGCTCGCTCACCGTGGCGCCCATCGAGGGCACGGGCACGTCAATGATGAAGGTGGACATGGGGGAATGCTGGGTTGCCCGCCACGATGCGCAGGCGGGCGGCGCGGTCAATTCGGGAGGCTGCCTCTTCCGGCGTATTTGCGGGCGCTCAGCGGACCGCCTTCCACACCGCGACGCACGAGTCAATCAGCGCCGGCAGCTCCGCCGTCGGGATCTGGTTCGGGCCGTCGGAAATCGCCTTCTCGGGATTCGGGTGCGTCTCGATGAAGAGGCCGTCCGCGCCGGCGGCGAGGGCCGCGCGCGCCAGCGGCGGCACAAACTCGCGCCGTCCGCCCGTCTTGCCGCCCGCGGCGCCGGGCTGCTGCACGCTGTGCGTGGCGTCGAAGATCGCGGGGGCGCCAAGCGCCTTCATCTGGGCGAAGGAGCGCATGTCCACGACCAGGTTCTGATAGCCGAAGGTCGTGCCGCGCTCGGTCTGCCAGATTTCCTTCGCCTTCCCCTGCTTCAGCTTGCTGACGACAAACTCCATCTCCTGCGGCGAGAGGAACTGGCCCTTCTTCACGTTGACGACACGGCCCGTCGCGGCGGCGGCGAGCAGCAGGTCGGTCTGGCGGCAGAGAAAGGCCGGGATCTGCAGCACATCGCACACCTCGGCGACCGCGGCGGCCTGCTGGCGCTCGTGGAAATCGGTGACGACCGGGAAGCCGTAGTCCTGCTTCATCAGCGCGAGCAGCGCCAGGCCCTCCTGCATGCCCGGGCCGCGGTCGCCGCCGAGCGACGTGCGGTTGGCCTTGTCGAACGAGCCCTTGAAAACGATGGTCAGCTCCGGGTGCTTCCGGCCGATTTTCACCAGCGTCTCGGCTGCGGCGCGGCAGACCCGCTCGTTTTCCAGCGAGCAGGGGCCGGCGAGGAGGAGGAGCTTCTTCGGGTTGAAGATCATGGGGCGATTTATTCAGAAGCCAAAAAACCAGGAAGCGCGTTTGATTATCTTCCTGGGTTCCTGGCTTCAGAATTCAAAATTACTTCTTCTTTTGATTTTTGATCGCGGCGGCGATGAAGGCGGCGAAGAGCGGGTGCGCCTGGTTCGGCTTCGAGTGGAACTCCGGGTGGCACTGCACGCCGAGGAACCACGGGTGGTTCTTCAGCTCCGCCACCTCGACCAGGCCGCGCTTCGGGTTCCAGCCGGAGATGACCATGCCGGCCTTCTCGAGGCGCGCGATGTAATCGTTGTTCACCTCGAAGCGGTGGCGGTGGCGCTCGGAAACGATTTCCTTGCCGTAGGCCTTGCGCGCCAGCGAGCCAGCCTTCAGCCGGCACTCATACGCCCCGAGGCGCATCGTGCCGCCCTTTTGGACGACATTGCGCTGCTCGTCCATGAGCGCGATGACCGGCTCCGGGGTCTTCGGGTCGAACTCCATCGAGTTGGCCTTCTTCAGACCGAGGACGTTGCGGGCAAACTCGATCACCGCGATCTGCAGGCCGAGGCACAGGCCGTAATAGGGCACCTGCTGCTCGCGGGCGAACTTCGCCGCCGCGATCTTGCCCTCCGTGCCGCGATCGCCGAAGCCGCCGGGCACCAGGATGCCGTCGAGCTTCCTCAGCTGCGCGAGGCCGGCCTTGGTCTCCAGGTCCTCGGCGTCGACGCGCACGACATCCACCCGGGCGTTGTTGGCGATGCCGGCGTGGGCCAGCGACTCATAGACGGACTTGTAGGCGTCCTGCAGCTCGATGTATTTGCCCACGACGCCGATCCGCACGGTGTGCTTGGGCGACTTGATGCGCTTGACGATGTCCACCCAGATGTTCTTCGCGGGGGCCCGGGCCTTGATGCCGAAGAGGTCGCACACGTATTGGTCCATGCCCTGCCGCTGCAGCATGAGCGGGAGCTCGTAGATGGACGACTCCACGTCCTCGGCGGCATACACGGCCTTCACCGGGACGTTGCAGAACATCGAGAGCTTCTCGCGCATCTCCATCGTCAGCGGCTGCTCGCAGCGGCAGACCAGCACGTGCGGCTGGATGCCGATCTCGCGGAGCTTGGCCACGCTCTGCTGCGTGGGCTTGGTCTTCAGCTCGCCGGCCGCGCTGACGAACGGCACGAGCGTGACGTGGATGAAAATGCAATCCTTCGGCCCGACCTCGAGGGCGAACTGGCGCAGGGCCTCGAGGAACGGCAGGCCCTCGATGTCGCCCGTCGTGCCGCCGATCTCAGTGATGAGCACGTCCACGCCCTTGCCGCCCTTGTAGATGCGCTCCTTGATCTCGTTCGTGACGTGCGGGATCACCTGCACGGTCTTGCCGAGGTAGTCGCCGCGGCGCTCCTTGGCGATGACCGCCTCATAGACCTGGCCGGAGGACAGGCTGTTGGCGCGCGACAGGCTGCCGGAGGTGAAGCGCTCGTAGTGGCCGAGGTCGAGGTCGGTCTCCGCCCCGTCGTCGAGCACATAGACCTCGCCGTGCTGGTAGGGGCTCATCGTGCCCGGATCGACGTTGAGGTAGGGATCGAACTTCTGGATGCGCACCTTCAGCCCCCGCAGCTCCAGCAGGGCGCCGAGCGAACCCGCCGTGAGCCCTTTGCCCAAAGATGAAACGACACCGCCCGTGACGAAAATATACTTCACGGGATATGGGTAAAAGGGCCCCCGGAACCAGACACAAGAAAAAGGTGGCCGCGCCGCGCGTCCCATAGCGGAAATCCCCGCAAAATAGTTTGCCGCACCTTTGCCCCCGCCCATCCTCCCGGCGTGCAGTCCAAACCCTCCCTCCTGGCCTGGATCACCTGCGACGGCGTCCACATCGACCCCGCCTCCGGCAAACACACCATCCTCGGCGTGTTCTCCAACATCAAGGCCCGCTCCTTCCCCGTCGTGCACCCCTACATGGTGTGGTTCCTGACCCTGACCGACGTCCAGCCCGGCACGCACCAGATCAAGATGTCCATGGGGCTCGACCCCACCAACCCCGCCGAGCTCCTCCACCGCGAGTTCGAGTCCCAGAGCCCCCTGCACCGCATCAACCTCATCAACGAGCTCCGCAACCTCCGCTTCGAGGCGCCCGGCGACTACTCCATCGTCATCGAGGTGGACGACGAGCCGATCCTCGCCACCAGCCTCACCGTCAGCTGACGCTGGCGGATTTTTCATTTGTCATTCGTCAGCGTTCATTGGTCATCGTCGGACGGTGGCCAGATATGACAACTGACCAGTGACCCTGACCAATGACCCATAACTCCTCCTTCGAACTCATCGGCATCGGCAATCCCATCATGGACCTGCTCGCGCACGTCCCTGAATCCTTCCTCACGGCCCACGTCGCCGGCGACAAGGGCGGCATGGTCCTCGTGGACGACACCGACATCGAGTCCCTCGTCGCCCAGCTCGGCACCGGCTACGCCATGACCCCCGGCGGCTCCGCCGCCAACGCCGTGCTCGGCGCCACCCGGCTCGGCCTGCGGACCACCTTCCTCGGCAAGATCGGCGGCGATGTCACCGCCCGCGACTACCGCGCCAACTTCACTGCCGCCGGCGGCGACGGCTCCCGCTTCAAGCACACCGCGATGCCCAACGGCCGCTGCCTGTCCATGGTCACCCCCGACGGCCAGCGCACCATGCGCACCCACCTCGGCGCCGCCATGACACTCAGCCCCGACGAGGTCACCGTCGCGGACTTCGCCGGCGCGAGACACGCGCACATCGAGGGCTACCTGATGTTCAACCCCGCGCTCGCCGAGAAGGTCGCCGCCACCGCGCGCGCCGCCGGCTGCACCATCAGCCTCGAGCTCTCCTCCTTCGAGGTCGTCAACATCGCCCGCGACTGGATCCTCGCCCAGCTCCAACAGGGCGTGCAGGTCGTCTTCGCCAACGAGGACGAGGCCCGCGCGCTCTTCCAGAAGGACGCCTCCTACGACGCCTACGCCCGCAAGCTCGCCGGCTACGGCGGCATCGCCTGCGTGAAGATCGGCAAGGACGGCGCGTGGGTGGCCAAGGGCTCCGAACTCCACCGCATCGCCCCCGTCAAGGTGGACCGCGTCGTTGACACCACCGGCGCCGGCGACGCCTGGGCCGGCGGCTTCCTTTACGGCTACCTGCGCGGCATGTCGCTCGCCGGAGCCGGCACCCTCGGCTCCGCCCTCGGCGCGGAATGCGTGCAGCACCTCGGCCCCGCCATCCCCGATGTCCTCTGGCCGCGGCTCCGCGCCCTCGCCCAGTCGCTAAAGTAGGGTGAATCCCCGCCCGCCGCAATCTGGCGGCTTGCGGGAAACTTCGGCGGCGGCGAGTGTCTCATCGGAGCCCCCCACGATGAAACCCGCCGGCTTTCCCCTGCTCATCCTCGCCGTGGCGGGAACACTCGCGGCCCAGGAACCGGCCAGGACCTCCGCGCGCCTCGCGCAGGAAATCAAGGCGGCGCTGCCCAGATACGAACCGCCGCCACCCCCGGTTCTCGACCAACCCAAGGCTCTCCCGGCCGACCCCGACATCCTCGTCCTGCCCAAGGTCACGGTGAAGGAATACCGCCCGCCCACCCACGACCCGGATGCCTGGCTGACCAACAAGGCCGTCGGTCAAAAAGCCATGGCCGCCTACAAACAATCCATGACGGATCTCGAGTGGGCGTTGAACAGCTGGTTCATCCCGCTCGTCACTCCTCCGGCCTCGGCCCGCGCGCGCTCCGCCTATCGCACCAATAAATTCGGCAACGAGGTCATCCGCCTCGGGTCGCTGATGGATCGCATCTCGGCCGAAGACCCCAAAGCCGCGGCGGAACTCAGGCAGGAATTGAAGAACCTCGTCGAGGGGCGCCACGCCGGCAGCAAGTGACCCGAAAATAGTGTCGGCATCCGGGAAACTTCGCCGCTACCTTCTGTCCAACTCCCTACCATGAAACCCTCCGCTCTCGCCCTGGCCCTGTTGGCGGTTGTTTCTGCCGCCGCCCAGACGCCGCCACCCGCACCCGCGCCGACCCCGGCCGCGATTCCGCTCTCGGCCGAGGCCGCGCAGCAGTTGGACGCCGCGCTGCCCAAGCCGGTTCCCGCCCGGCCGACCGCCGCCGCCCTCGCGGATATCCGGCAGCAATCCATTGACCGCGCCCCCGCCAGCCAGCTCGGCTCGGCCAGCACGCCCGCCGACCCCGAGGTGCTCGAGCTGCCCAAGATGACCGTGAAGCAGCAGCCGCGCCCCCGTCCGCGCCTGAACGCCACCGACACCCAGGCCGTCATGCTCGGCCCCAAGGCCTTCAATCTCGAGCTCGCGAAGAAAATGACGACCGGCCTGGACCGCGGGCTCAACTCGTTCAGCCTCGGCGGCCAGTCCGCCGCCGAGCGCGCCCGCGAGGACTACAATCTCGCCCGGAAGCGCCAGTTCATGGACGACGTGCTGACCATCGCCAAGGCCGCCGAGCAGACCGACCCGGCCAACGCCCAGGCCCTGCGCGCCGCCGCCGCCAAGCCGTAGGCCGGTTCGGTTATATGCTTGTGGGCGGGGTTCCTTCACCCCGCTTTCTGGTTCTTCGCTACTTTCAGTGGTGGCCCATCTCCCCTGAAGCTTTGGAACCACTGATGAGTTTCGCCAAGGGGCGAAACTTTCGGAATCCCCCTCCGGCTAATCGCCTCCGGGATTAGGTTTCAGGGAGTCCGCTGATCGCGGACCGGGAAGAACAGCCTGCGATGAGCAGGCCCCCAACCCAATTGGCGGCGACGATGAGTCGCCGCACATCTCCAAGGATTCATCCGTTGATGAATCCCATCAGTGGTAACAACTCCGGGGCGGGGAGATCACAACATGGGCTTTACCCATGGAGAACAGCGAGGAACCCGCTTTCTTTGCCACCGTGAGCCACCCCTCGCGGTGTGAGGGCACCCCGTCCGCAGGTCTTGTCACTCCCGCGCACTTGAGCGTTGAGAGTTCGGCGGGGAGCGTTGAACGTCCGCCCGTGCCCCCCACCGAAGTCACCATCCTCCGCCAATTCCTCGCCGCCGGGCCGGACACGGTTTCGGGGGCCCGGTTGGCGAAGCAGCTCGGCCTCTCGCGCGTCGCCATCTGGATGCAGCTCCAGAAGCTGATCCGGCAGGGCTTTGTCTTTGAGGCGCTCCACAGCCGGGGCTACCGGATGACCAAGACCCCGGACACGCTGCACCCCGCGCTGGTGCAGGCCCACCTGAATGGCCGCCTGCGCCCCTCGCACCTCGTCTGCCTCGCCACCGTGGACAGCACCAACAGCGAGGCCGAGCGCCTCCTCGCCGCCGGCGCCGCCGTCCCGCTCGTCATCCTCGCCGGCGCCCAGACCCAGGGCCGCGGCCGCCGCGGCCGCGTCTGGCACAGCCCGCCGGCCGGCAATCTCTACAGCACCTTCGTCTTCCGCCCCCGGCTCGAGCCCGCCCGCCTCCACGACTTCACCCTCTGGATGGGCCTGAACATCTGCGAACTCGTCGCCAACTTCGCCAAGCTTGAGCCCGGCCTCAAGTGGCCCAACGACCTCCACGTGCAAGGCCGCAAGGCGGGCGGCATGCTCACCGAGGCCCGCGTGGACGCCGACCAGATCCGCGACCTCGTCTTCGGCCTCGGCCTCAACCTGAACGGCCGCGGCGCCGACCTCCCGCGCGAGCTGCAAAAGACCGCCATCTCGCTCGCCGACGCCACCGGCGCGCCGCTCGACCTCAACCGCTTCGCCGCCGCGCTCATCGGCCGCGTCCTTTCCGCCTACGACCAGTTCCTCGCGGGCACCTACCGCGACAAGTTCGCCGAGCTGTGGCAGCGCTACGACGTCCTCCGCGGCCGCGCCGTGAGCGTCACCCAGGGCACCCGCACGGTCGCCGGCACCGCCACCGGCATCGACAACGAGGGCTCGCTCATCATCCGCCTCCCTTCCGGCCGCTCGGAACGCTTCCGCGCCGGCGAGGTCACCTTATCCCGCGAAGCCGCCCCGGCGGTCTGACCTGTAGCGGCGGTCTATGACCGCCGATCCGCCTTGCAACCCGGCGATCATAGACCGCCGCTACCGCCCTTCAAACCGCTCCACCACTCCCTGACAGCCGAAGCTTGCCCGCGGGGCCCAATCCCCGTGTAAATATCCCCGCGGCATGGCCGAAATTCCCGACATCACCATAGAGGTCTCCCACCTGGTCAAAAACTACGGCCCGCTCACCGCCGTCAACGACCTGAGCTTCACCGTCAAGCGCGGCGAGATCGTCGGCCTCCTCGGCCCCAACGGCGCGGGCAAGAGCACCACGATGCGCATCCTCACCGGCTACCTGCCGGGCACATCCGGCTCCGTCCGCATCTGCGGCCACCCCGTCGCCAGCGCGCCCGAGATCACCAAGCGCCACGTCGGCTACATGCCGGAGAACAACCCCCTGCCGGATGACATGCGCGTCTCCGAATACCTCTGGTTCCGCGGCCGCTTGAAGGAGATGCCCCGCGCCCGGCTCCGCGCCCGCATCGACGAGGTGCTCGAGCTCTGCGACCTCAAGCGCAACCGCCACCGCATCCTCGGCCGCCTCTCCAAGGGCAACAAGCAGCGCGTCGGCATCGCCGAGGCCATCCTCGCCGAGCCCGCCGTCATCATCATGGACGAGCCGACCATCGGCCTCGACCCGCACCAGATCATCATCGTGCGCGACCTCATCGCCAGCCTCCGCGGCCGCATGAGCGTCATCATCTCCAGCCACATCCTGCCCGAGATCGAGGCCACCTGCGATCGCGTGCTCATCATCAACGGCGGCCGCATCGTCGCCCAGGGCTCGCCCGCCGATCTCCGCCACGAGATCTTCGGCTCCACCAGCTACCGGGTCGAACTCGCCGGCGAGACCGACACCCTCGGCCCCCGGCTCAGGGAGATCGAGCCCACCCTCCGCGTCGCCGCCCTCGGCGACTGCGCCCCCGACGGCTTCTGCGCCGCCACCCTCGTCACCGAGTCCGCCGCCGACCTCGGCGAGCAGCTCCTCACCGCCCTGCCCGCCCTCGGCTACCGCCTCCGCTCGCTCGCCCGCACCCAGCCCTCGCTGGAGGATGTCTTCCTCGCCGCCACCCGCCGCAGCTGGGATGCCCGCCTCCCCGACAAGCCGCAGAACGGCGACAGCCGCGCCCCGCTGCCGAAGTTCTGAACCGATGTCCGCTTCGACCAAAAGTCCTGTCATCGCGAGGTCCGCAAAGCGGGCCGCGGCGATCCAGTATGCTGGATTGCTTCGTCGCTCCGCTCCTCGCAATGACGCGCCATGGGGCCAAGCACTGGCACTCCGCGCTCCGCACTCCGCACTCCGCACTTCCTGATGCGCCACTACTTCACCATCCTCTCGCACGAGATCCGCACGCTGCTCTACAGCCCGAGCACGTATATCGCGGCCACGTTCTTCCTCGGCGTGATGGGCTTCGTCTTCGCCAGCATCCTCGACAGCTACCGCGTGCCGCAGGAGACGCCGCCGGCCGTCGTATTCTTCCAGTTCTTCTGGTTCCCCGTGCTCTTCATGGTGCCGCTGCTCACGATGAAGACCATCGCCGACGAGCGCCGGCAGGGCACGCTGGAGACGCTGCTCACCACCCCGGTCAACACCGCCGAGGTCGTGCTGGGCAAGTTCTCCGCCGCCTACCTCTTCTACCTCCTGCTCTGGGCCTCGACCCTCGGCTTCCACTACATCATCCAGCTCTACGCCCGGGATCTTCGCGGCCTCGACCCCGGCCCGCTCGTCGGGGGCTACCTTTTCATCGCCGTCAGCGGCCTGCTCTTCGTCGCCCTCGGGGTCTTCGCCAGCTCCATGACCCGCAGCCAGCCCGTGGCCGGCATCTTCACCGTCGTGCTGCTCATCCTCGTCATCCTCGCGCCCCGCTATCTCGGGGAGATCAACGCCCTGCACAGCGCCTCCCTCAGCCCGCTGAAGAGCGCGCTCGATTCCCTGCAGATCCCCAGCCACGTCGACGACTTCACCCACGGCATCATCGACACGCGGCAGCTGTTCTACTACCTGACCGGCTCCACGCTGGCCCTCCTCTTCAGCATCCTGGGGGTCGAGGCCAAGCTGCTTCACGGCTGACCCATGTCTTACTCCGACAGCTTTCGCACGGCCCGCTGGCTCCGGTTCATCAATCTGCTGCTACAGGCGCTGCTCTTCCTCGCCCTGTTCGCCGGGCTTAACTACGTCGCCCTGAACCATGCCTGGCGCTTCGATGTCACCGCCAGCCACCGGCACTCCCTCTCTCCCGAGACCAAGGCGTATCTCGAGCAGCTCGAGCGCGACGTCACCATCATCGTCACCCTGACCGACAACGGCGACAGCGAGGAGCTGGCCCAGGCCTACCGCGACATCACCGCCCTGCTGCGCGAATACACCTACTACACCCGCGGCCACAGCCAGGCCCGGCTCACCGTCCGCTACGTCGATGTCTACCAAAACCGCCGCGAGGCCGAGGCTCTCGGCGTGGAGCAGCCCAACGTCGTCGTCCTCCAGAGCGACCGCGGGCGCAGCGTCAAGACCCTCGACGATCTCTACGTCATCCGGAAGAAGGTCAGCCGCGAGGCCTTCCGGGGCGAGGCCGCCATCACCGCCGCGCTGCTCGATGTCTCCAAGGCGGAGAAGAAGAAGATCTTTTTCCTCGCCGGCCACGGCGAGATGTCGCCCGACAGCGTGGACGGCGCGCGCGGCCTCTCCCAGCTGCGCGACCAGCTCCGCCAGCGCAATTACGACCTCGAGAACCTCGACCTGAACCTCGCCCGCCGGATTCCCGACGACGCCGCGCTGCTCATCATCCCCGCCCCCGAGCGCCGCTTCCAGCCCTTCGAGGAGGAGCTGTTGCGCCAATACCTCACCACCCGCGCCGGCCGCGTGCTCCTGATGGTCAGCCCCGGCAACCAGTTCGGCCTCGAGAACCTGCTCTTCGACTGGGGCATCCGGGTCTTCGACAACGTCATCTACGACACCGACCCCCAATCCCTCACCGACAACGGCGAGCTGCTCCTGCGCCACTTCCTGCCGCACCCCATCACCCAGGTGCTGATCGACAACGGCCTCTACCTGCTCGCCGGCCCGACCCGCGTGGTGAACGAGGATATCGGGCGCGCCCCCGACGACGGCCTGAGCGTGAAGAAGCTGATCGCCACCAGCCCGACCGCCTGGGGCGAGAGCGATTACCGCCTGCGCAGCCGGCCGGAATACACCCCCGGCCAGGACCTGCGCGGCCAGCTCGGCGTGCTCGTCGTCTCCGAGCGGCTGAAGCCCGCCAACCTGCCGCTGAGCGTGCCCGGCGGCCGGCTCGCGGTGTTCGGCACCGCCGACCTCGTCACCAACAACCGCATCATCAACGGCGGCAACTTCCCCGTCGTCCTGAACACCGTCAGCTGGGCCATCGGCCGCGACACCCAGCTCAACATCCCCGCCCGCCCCATCGAGCGCTTCCAGCTTTCCCTCAGTCAGGAGGAACTCGTCCGCCTCCGCCTCGGTCTGTTCTTCATCGTGCCCGGCCTCGCCGCCCTGCTCGGCCTCCTGGTTTACTGGACCCGGCGGAACTAAATCTGCTCAAAGCAATAAGCTGTAAGCCCTGAGCTTCCGATTCCCGTGCCACACTTCCCCCTCACACTGAACGAGCTTACCGCTTAGCGCTTACCGCTTACCGCTGCTCTGCTCCCATGCGCTCCAAAGTCACCGTCGTCCTCCTCTTCCTGAATGTGGTGCTCTTCGCCTACATCTGGTTCTACGACAAGCCGCTGATCGACGAGCGCCGGACGCTCGAGGCCCGCCGCCGCGTGCTCGGCCCCGAGGCCGCAACCATCGATTCCTTCACCCGCAGCAGCCGCACCGGCGAGACCGTGACCATCGGCAAGCGCGTCGATTCCTGGTGGCTCACCGCCCCCTACGAATGGCCGGCCGATCCCAATGCCGTCGCCGGCATCATCAACACCCTGCAGCTCCTCGAGCACGAGACCAGCTTCCCCGTCGCGGAACTCGCCGCCAGCGGCCGCTCCCTCGCCGACTACGGCCTCGCCGATCCCGCCCTCACGCTCCAGTTCACCTCGGCCGGCCGAAATTTCACGCTCAAGATCGGCGACGTCACCGCCGTCGGCAACCGCCTCTACCTCCTCTCGCCCGACGGCACCCGCATCCATGTCGTCAACCGCAGCCTCGCCGAGAGCATCGGGCTGCCCCTCGACACGCTCCGCGCCCCCACCATCTTCAGCGTGCCGGTGTTCGAGGTGCGCTCGCTGAACATGCAGACCGCCGCCCCCGCCAACCTCAAGGTCCGCCTCCGGCGCGACGCCGCCGGCCGCTGGGCCTTCGAGGCGCCCATCAACGCCCGCGCCAGCAAATCGGCCGTGGAGGTGACCATCAACGCCGTGAACGCCCTCGTCGCGAAAAACTTCCTCGAACCCCGCGACACCGACCTCGATCGCCTCGGCCTCAACGCCCCCAGCTTCCGCCTCACCCTCGAGGGCAATGCCCGCCGGGAAACCCTGCTGCTCGGCAACCCCACCGCCGCGCCGGCCCCGACCCCGGCCGGCGGCACCGGCGCCGCTTCCGTCGAATATTACGCCAAGATGGAGGACCAGGCCGTCGTCTTCACCACCGCCATGCCCCAGCCGCTGCTCGCCGTGCTGCGGGCCGCCCAGGAGGAGCTCCGCGATCCGCGCGTGCTCGACTTCGACCCCGCCGCCGTCACGTCGTTCACCATCGGCGCGCCCGGCCAGCCCGAGCTGACGGTGCAAAAGCTCGAAGGCGGACAAGGCTGGCAAGTCGTCGCCCGCGAGAATGACCAGGCCCCGCGGCCCATCGCCGCCGACCCCGGCATCGTGGCCGGCTTGCTGCGGAAACTGGCCGAGCTGTCCGCCCGCGAGGCCCGGCCCGGCTCGCCCAAATACCTCAGCGATGCCCCGGCCGCAACCGATCTGGAAAACTGGGGCTTCAACCGCCCGGAGCGCGTCATCACCCTCAACCTCGGCCATGGCGGCGGCCCCGCCGGCAAGGACGCCTACACCCTCACGCTGGAAGTGGGCGTCTCCCCCGACAAGCCGGGCGAGGCCTTTGCCCGCGTCACCAACGCCCCCTTCGTTTACCAGATCCTCCCCGACATCCTCGAGGCCGCGCCGCCCCTCGCCCGCCACTACCGCCTGCGCCTCCTGCGCCAGCTGCCCAAGGAAGCCCGCCTCACCAGCCTGAAGCTCACCACGCTGCCCGACCATGCGCTCGTCGCCGAGGCCGCCAACGAGACCGCGCTCACCCCCGAGTCGCTCGCCACGGCGAAAACCTCCGAGGCCGCCCGCAAGGTGCTGGCCGGCCTGCTGGCCCAGCTGACCACCCTGCAAGCCCGCGCGTTCACGGCAGGAACCTTCACCCCCGATCAGGCCGACACCCCGCTGGGCCCGCAGCCGTGGAAACATGCCCTCGAAGTCACCACCGTGTTCCCCGGCGGCAGCGGCCCGGCCCAGACCTCCACCCTGACCCTCCTCCTCACCGAGCGCCTCGGCGGCACCACGATGTTCGCCGGCACGGCGGACTTCGGCGGCGTGGTGTTCGAGGTCACCCCCGAGATGCTCGATGCCATCTTCGCGCTCACCTACGCCGCGCAACACGACCCCGGCCCGCCGGCCCCGGCCAAGGATGCGGCCGCCCCCGCGGAAACGCCCAAGGCCGAAACGCCGCCCAAGAACTAGGCGGCCCGCCCATGCCCTCCTCCTCCCCCGGCACCCTTCGCACCGGTCTGCGCTTCTGCGCCTCCTGTGCGGGCACGCTGGCCTGCTGGGCGGTGTGGCTCGTGCTCGGCGCCCTGCTGGCCTCGCTCCTCTACATCGCCGCCGCCCGCGAGCTGCCCGTGCCCGACTTCATGCTCCGGCGCGCCGAGGCCGGGCTGGCCCAGGCCGGGCTCACGGTCAAGTTCGGCCGCGCCCGGCTCGATCCCCGGGGCATCGTCCTGCTGGAGAACGTGCAGTTCCGCACCCGCTCCTTCGAGGAGCCGCTGCTCACCTGCCGTCAGCTCTACCTGCGTCGCGAATTCTGGTCCGCGCTGGCTGGCCGCCTGACCCCGGACGAGATCCGCCTCGAGGGCGCCACGCTCCAGCTCCCCGCCATGCTCTCCCCGAGCGGCACGGTCGAGCCGCTCATCCGTGAGCTGACCCTGGTGCTGCACCACAAGGACGGGCGCTGGCTCGTGCAACAATGCGCCGGTCGCATCGGCCGGCTGGTGGTGACGGCGCAGGGAGCGGTCACCGCGCCCACCCGCGCCCCCGGCGCTCCGGCCCTCTCGCCTGAAGCGGCGGTCGCACGCTTCCTGCAGATCAGCCGGCAACTCGCCCGCCACCTGCCCCAGCTCGACGCCTTTGAGCAACCGAGCCTGGCCATCGAACTCGACAGCCCGCCGGGCGTCGGCAACACGGCCCACCTGTTGTTCACCGCCGCCGGCGCCGACCGCCCCGGCGGGCAGCCCCTCGCCCTCGGACCGCTGGTCGCCGCCGGGACGCTCCGGCTCGCCGGCCCCGGCCCGCGCCCGCTGCGCCTGCACGCCGCCGCCCGCTACGCCCGCTACGGCGAGGATTACCGGACGGACACGGTGCGGGCCATCCTCGCCCTCGACGCCACACCGGAAAATTTTTCCGCCCGCCCGCGCGAGGCCCAGGTCGCCGTCGGCCAGGTGATCGTGCCCGACGCCACCCTGCTCGGCCCCGTGCTCCGCGCCGACCTGACCCGCTGGCCCGACGTGGCCCTCACGGCGGCCACGCAGATCAGCGGCGAATTCCTCGCGGCCGAGGTGGACGCCCAATTGGCGGCGCAAAGCGCCCGGGTGCGCGCCGAGGGCCGCGCTTCCGCCGAGGTGATCAACCGGGTGCTGCGCCGGATCACGCCGCGCGCCGCGCCCTACTTCGTGTTTGGCGACCCGGTGGCATTCGCCGCCGAAGCCACGCTGGATCCCGGCTGGCGTTTCGCACGCCTCAGCAGCCGCGCGGACGCCCGCCGCCTCAATTCCCGCGGCGTGATGATCACGGCGGCGCGCGGCCGCATCGACATCGAGGGCATGGATTTCCTCGCCCACGACGCCCGCGTGGAGCTGGGCGACAATTTCGCCCGCGGCACCTACTGGATGAATTTCACCACCACCGACTACCGCATGCGCATCGACGGGCGCCTGCGTCCGCCCGAGATCAACGGCTGGTTCCACGGCGACTGGTGGCTGGATTTCTGGCATGCGCACTTCGCCTTCCCGGTCGCCGCGCCGACGGCGGAGATCGACCTGCAAGGCCGCTGGCGCGAACCGAGCCGCACCGTTTATTTCGGCCGCGCCCAGGCCCGCGAGGCCACCGTGTGGGGCGGCCAGTTCGAGCAGGCGGACGCCCTGATTTTCCTCCGGCCCAATTTCGCGCATGGGCTGGCCCTCGCCGCGAGCCGCGCCGGCGGCACGCAGCACGTGACCGGCACCTTCCAGCGCCACACCGCGCCGGAGCGGCTGGATTTTGATTTCGAGACCGACGCCGACCCCGCCGTGCTGGGGCGGATGCTGGCCGGCCAGGCCGACGAGGTGCTGGCCAGCCTGCGCTTCACCGCGCCTCCCCGCGTGCACGCCCGGGGCAGCCTCGGCGCGGTCAACAACTACACCTTCACCGGCGCGGTCGGCAGCGCGTTCCACTATTTCGGCTTCCCGCTCGACTCGGCGCGCGTCACCGGCGGGGTCACCGGCCAGGACCTGCGCCTCGACACGATCGAGTTCGCGGCGGCCGGCGGCACGGGCTCGGGCAAGGCGGCGCTTTCCGGCCCGCCGGACTACCGCCGGCTGGGCTTCGACCTTTATCTCAACGACGCGGATCTCGCCCGCAGCATCCGCGCCGTCCAAGAGTATCAGGCCAATCTTACCGGCCAGCCGCCCACCCCCGTGGCAGACGCCAAGTTCATGCAGCGGGCCGAAGGCGGCCGGCTGAACGTCGGCCTCTCCGCCACCGGCGAGCCCGGCGACCTCGCGAGCTTCACCGGCAACGGCAACGCCGCGCTCACCGGCACCCAGCTGGGCGAGATCCACCTCTTCGGCCTGCTCTCGCAGGTGCTCAGCGGCCTGTCGCTGAAATTCTCCTCGCTCAAGCTCGACGCCGCGCACACCTCCTTCCGGCTCGAGCACGGCCGGCTGCTCTTTCCGGACCTGAAGGTCACCGGCCCCAGCGCGGTCATCGACGCCCGCGGCAACTTCGTCATCGAGTCCGGGGGGCTGGATTTCTCCGCCCGCTTCCGGCCCTATGACGACAACCTCAACCTGATCACCGCCGTCGTGGGCATTGTCCTGAACCCGCTCACCAGCATCCTCGAGCTCAAGCTTGGCGGCCACCTCGCCAAGCCCGAATGGTCGGTCCTCGTCAGCGGCTCCCGCCCGCATCCGGAAGCCCCCGCCGCACCGGCCCCCGCTCCCGCTGATCCGGCCAAGCCCGTTCCCCCGAAGGGCTGAGCGCACCCGCCCAAGGGAGTTTATTTCGATGAAAAGTGGGGCCCGTCCCACGCCTCATCCCGAACGGCATGGGTGTAACCCCCCAAATGCCTTGCCAGCCGAAAAATGCCTCCCTTAGCTGGCGAGCGACACCCCATGCCACGCCCAACAATACGCCTGCGGCAACTGTTGCTTGCCTACGGCTACCTGCTGCCGTTTGCCGCATTGGTCCTGGCCGGGGTGATCGGCTGGTGGGGCTGGCATACCGGCTGGCTGGCCGTCGTGCAGCCGCGCCCCTATGATGCCGCGCTGCCGGCCAACGCCAGCATCTGCTTCCTCCTGCTCGGCCTGACGCCCTTCGCGGTGGCGCTCCACTGGCGGCGGACCGCGCTGACGCTGGCCTCGCTCGCCACGCTCCTGGCCTGGGGCACGCTCATCGAGGGCCCGCTCCATCTCGACCTCGGCCTCGACAACCTGTTCGCCCGTCACGAGCGCGTCATTGCCGATGCCAGCGTCGCCCGCATGCCGGACGCCCTCGCCGCCGCGCTGTTGCTCAGCGCGCTGCTGATGGTCTGGCTGGCCGCACGACCGGGGGACAACCGCCGCCCCCTCCTGCTGGCCTTGCTCGGCTCCTTGGCCGCGGGCTACGGCCTGACCGGCCTCGCCGCCTATCGCACCGGCCTCAATGCGGTCGAGGGCTGGCACACCTATGCCCGGCTCGGGCCGCACACGGCGATCCTCCTTATTGTTTTGGGCCTCGGCCTGATTTGGCTCGCGGTCCGGGACAATCCCGACCGCCTCGGCACCGGCCCGCGCTGGCTCTGGCTGCCCGTCGTCGCCTGCAGCCTCACCGTCACCACCACCTTCTGGGTTGCCCTCCGCGAGCGCGAGCTGGCCTTCACCAACAGCACGACCCAGCTCACCGTCAACAACATCGCCGCCCTCTACAGCGCCGAGTCCGAGGCCAGCATCGACAGCCTGGCGCGGCAGACCCGCCGCTGGGCCGGTGACACCACCCTCACCCGCCACGAATGGGAGAACGAGGTCGCCGTCTTCCTCGGGGATTTCCCCGGCTACCGCTCGATCCAGCGCGTGGGTGCCGACCTGCGCACCGACTGGTTCTGGCCGCAGGAGGGCAATGAGGACGCCGCCTCCTTCGACCACACCAGCCGCCCCCTGCGCCGCGCCGCCGTCGAGGCCGCCCGCCGCACCTACACCTTCGCTATCGCCGCCCCGCTGGACATGCCGCTCCAGTCCCCCACCTTCGCCATCTACATCCCCTTCAACCCGGTCAATGCCTCCGCCGGCTTCATCGTCGGCGAGTTCTACTACGACAGGATTTTCGGGCAGATTGACAACCGCCTCAACCTCTCGCGCCGCTACCAGTTCACGGTCACGATCGCCAACCCCGCCGCCGGGAACCGCCCGGTCAAGGTTTACGAGTCCATGAGCCCGGATGAGGTGATCGACGACCGCCATCGCCAGTCCCTGGACTACTTCATCCTCAACCAGCACCTGACCATCAGCCTGGCGCCCCGCCCGGCCTTCGTCGCCGCCCAGCGCCAATACCTCCCCGAGTTCACCCTCGGCGCCGGCCTCAGCGGCTCCCTCCTCTTCGGCCTCGTCGTCAACCTCGCCCAGGCGGCCCGCCGACGCCAGCGCCTCGCCGAGCACACCAGCCGGCAACTCCGCGCGGAATTCGAGGAGCGTAAGGAGGCCGAGGCCCGCCTCAAGGCCGCCGACGAGCGCCTCAACCTCGCCTTCGACTCCACCCAGACCGGCGCCTACGAGTGGAACGTCGAGACCGACGCGGTGTATTGCACCCCGAGCATTTGGAAGCTCACCGGCTACGACCCCGCCGACATGCCCACCACCGGCCAGGGCTGGCTCAACCTCCTCCACGGCGACGACCAGCCGGCGGTGCGCGCCGTCATCGACGCCCACTTCCGCGGCGAAACCCCCTTCATCGAGATCGAGCACTGCGTGGTGCACGAATCCGGCGAGCCCCTCTGGATCGCCCTGCGCGCCAAATGCACCTCCTTCTCCGCCACCAAGGCCCCCCGGCGCGTCCTCGGCACCGTCCAGAACATCAACGCCCGCAAGCGCGCCGACGAGGCCCTCCGCCTCAGCCAGGCCGAAAGTCGCAAGCTCTCCCTCGTGGCCAGCAAGACCGACAACGCCGTCATCATCACCGACCCCCTCGGCCATATCGAGTGGGCCAACACCAGCTACACCCGCCTGACCGGCCGCAAGCTCGCCGAGGTGCACGGCGACCCCCTCATCGGCTGGCTCGCCAGCCCCGATTCCGACCCCGAGGCCGTCGCCCGGATCAGCCACGCCCTCGCCACCCAGGAGGCCATCACCACCGACGCCATCCAACTCGCCACCGACGACCGCCGCTTCCACGTCCACCTCGATGTGCAGCCCGTCCTCGGCGAGGACGGCTACGTCGAGAACTACATCGCCATCGAGACCGACATCACCGCGCGCGTCGAGATCGAGCAGCAGCTCCGCCGGGCCAAGGCCGAGGCCGACGCCGTCTCCCACGCCAAGTCCGACTTCCTCGCCACCATGTCGCACGAGATCCGCACGCCGATGAACGGCGTCATCGGCATGACCAGCCTCCTGCTGGAGACCGATCTCAACGACGAGCAGCGCGACTACGTCAGCACCATCCGCACCAGCGGCGACTCCCTGCTCACCATCATCAACGAGATCCTCGATTTCTCCAAGATCGAGTCCGGCAAGATGGAGCTGGAGAGCCAGCCCTTCGAGCTCGCCCAGTGCGTCGAGGAGGCGATCGATCTCTTCGCCTTCCCCGCCGCCAGCAAGGGCATCGAGCTCGCCTACGTCATCGATCCCCGCGTGCCCGCCTGCATCCTCGGCGACATCACGCGCCTCCGGCAAATCCTCGTCAACCTGCTGAACAACGCCGTGAAGTTCACCCCCGGCGGCTCGATCACCCTCGAGGTCGCGGTGGACCCCGCCACCATCGGCCGCCCCGCCGACGAGAAGCTCCTGCTCGATTTCTTCGTCACCGACACCGGCATCGGCATCCCGCCCGACCGGATGGACCTGCTCTTCAAGCCCTTCAGCCAGGTGGACGCCTCCACCACGCGCAAGTTCGGCGGCACCGGCCTGGGCCTGGCCATCTGCGACCGGCTCACCCAGCTCATGGGCGGCAGCATCTCCGTCACCAGCACGCCGCACCAGGGCTCGCGCTTCCACTTCTGCATCCAGGCCCAGGTCGTGGATGTCAGCAGCGAGTCCACGCCCCCGCTGTATGCGGCCCTGCCCCCCGGCTGCACCGTCCTCGCGGTGGACGATCTCGCCGTCAACCGCACGGCCCTCGACCATTATCTGACCAGCTGGGAAGCCCGCCCGCTGCTCGCCGGGGATGCCGCCACCGCCCTCACCCTGGCCGCTACGGCGCCGCTCGCCGCCGCCATCATTGATCAGGAACTGCCCGGCCGCTCCGGGCTGGAGCTGGTTGACGAGCTGCGCCTGCGCCACCCCGGCCTCCCCATCGTCCTGCTCACCCCCGCCGCCACCGCCCGCCGGGCCGCCAACACCGATCCGTTGCTCCACCTGCTCGCCAAGCCGCTCAAGCCCTACGCACTGCACTCCGCCCTCCGCCGCCTCCTCAACGGCCAGGCCAGCTCCCCCGAGGCCACCACCAACACCGGCGTGGCCGTCCGCCTCGCCGACACCCTCCCCATCGACATCCTCCTCGTGGAGGACAACCCCGTGAACCAGAAGATCGCCCTGCGCTACCTCGAGCTCATGGGCTACCTCGCCGACGCCGTCGGCAACGGCCTCGAGGCCCTGCACGCCCTCCGGGAGCGGAACTACCACCTCGTCTTCATGGACGTGCAGATGCCCGAGATGGACGGCTTCGAGGCCACCCGCCAGATTCGCGCCATCATCTCCCCCGAGCGCCAGCCCGTCATCATCGCCCTCACGGCCAACGCCCTGCAGGGCGACCGCGAACGCTGCATCGAGGCCGGCATGAACGACTACCTCGCCAAACCCGTGAAGATCGACGAGCTCCAGGCCGCCATCGCCCGGCACTTCCAGCCGCCGGCCTGACAGCCGCACCAATCCTCACAGCCAGCGCCGCATCTCCTCGATCTCCCCGCGCCTCGCCGGATCGCCGGCGAGGTTTTTCATTTCCAGCGGGTCGCGCTCCAAATCGAAGTATAACCACGGCGTCCCGTCTGCATTCAGGATCAGCTTGTGCTTCGCCGAGCGGAAGCCCCGCCATGCCACTGGACACTGCTGCGCGATCTCCGTCGCGGCGGGCATCGAGATGGGCGCGCTGTCGCGCTTGATCTTCCAATCCTTCCCCTCCGCCCACGCCACCGCCATGTGCGGCAGGTCAACGAGGCTGATCGGACTGCTGTCCTTCCTTGAAGCTTGGAGGTTGGTGCTTGGAGCTTTCCCACGGGGATATCGCACCAGCAACGGAACCCGTATGCTCTCCTCAAACGGCCATGCCTTCCGAAACAACCCGTGGGAGCCATGCATGTCCCCATGCACCGAGGTGAACACGATGATCGTCCCGGAGAGATCCACCTCGCTCAGCAATTTTCCGATGGCCCGGTCGGTCGCCTCGATGTGGGCGTAATACCCCGCCAGCTCCTCGCGCGCCTGTTTCTCGACATCCCCGCCCACCGGCACATTCGCCCGCAGCTGCAAATCCCCCGGTTTCACCTCCGCAACATGCGGCGCGGGCGCGTGATACGGCGGGTGCGGCGCTTCCATGCTCACGACACAGAACTGTGGGAGCGAGCTTGCTCGCGACATCCACTCGGCCGCACGCTGCACCAGCACGTCAGCCTGGTAACCCTTGAAGTGCCTGGGCTGCGGGAGTCGCGTCCCATGCAGCCACGGATCGTTGAGCAGAAACCCGCTCTCGAAACCTTCCCACAATTCAAAACCCCCGCGCCGCTCCGGCGGCACGATCTGCTTCGCGTGTGTCTCGCCGACAAACGGCGCCGTCCTGTCCCGCTCCGCCAGATGCCACTTCCCAAACCACGCCGTCGCATACCCCCGGTCCTTCAGCGCATGGGCCACGGTCCTGCCTGTAGCCGGGGTCGCTGACCCCGGTTGATACACCGGCAACGCATCCCAATACCCCTGCACCCCGTTCTCCGGGCAAAGTTTCCCCGTCAGCAGCGCCGCGCGCGCCTGCGGCCCGAGCGGATGCGGCGTGACGGCCTGCGTGTAATTGACCGCCTCGCTCGCCAGCCCGTCGAGCCACGGCGTCCGCGCATTCGGATCGCGCGCATAGCCCGTGGCCTGCGCCCGCCACTGCGTCGTCACAATCCACAGGATGTTCGGTTGGCTGGCCATGAGGGCGATTCGGCCACAAAAAACACAAACCGCCGCAAAAGCGAACCCGCCGGTTGCCCGAGGATTCAGCTCACCAGCCGCAGCAACCGGCGGAGATCCGGCGCGAGGGCCTTGGGCAGGTTCGAGGCCGCGATCGAGAACTCCCAGCGCGCTTCCGCCTCCTGCGCCTTCGTGAGGGGCATCCCCGGGGCCCCGTTGTCCAGCGGTGCCGCCCGGAAGGTCACGTCCGCCTTGTTCTTGAACATGTCGGCCCCCGCCGTCGGCAGCGCCGCAGCAAACCGCGCCATCGTGTAATCAAAGCCCGCCAGCGCGCGCTCCGGCTTGTTGTCCCGCCAGATCACCAGCTTCGTGTGGCCGGGGCCGCTGTATTCCTCCCGGTAGAATCCCGGCCGGTCACTGTCACTCGTGCCGCCTTTCAGCGTCGAGCTCGCGACGATGGCCTTGAAATAGGGCAGATACGCCTTGTCCCAGCCGGAGGAGAAGGCATCGAACTTCACCCCGCACACCGAGTGCCGCGCCGAACAGACGTAGTGGGCGAGCGTGCCGCGCAGCTCCGTCTTCACCCCCGCGTGGCCCAGCGTCAGCGCGCAGGTGTCGCCGGTGTAGGCCACCGCCCCGAGGCTGATCTGGATGTGGGCGCCGCCGCTGGACACATCCACCAGCGTGCCCGTCCAGTCCTTGCTCGCCGTGGCGGCATCGGCACTGCGTATCTTGATGGACGCGCGGATGCGGCAGTCGTCGCTCACCTCATAGCGCGTCTGCTTGCGTTTTGATTCACCGGTCTTGGTGTCGTTCGAACCCATAAGAAGCCGAGACTATGGGTATTTTTTCGCAAAGCACAACCCACCTCCGGTCATATCTCGCCCCCCGTGGCGGGAGGTTCGGCTTGCCGCCCACTGTCGGCTGCCTGATGAATTACCGGGAGATGAAACCGGCCAAGCTGTCCGCTCCCCCGCCCACCATCCGCTTCACGGCCAAGGCGGAGGTGGCCCGGCTCAGCCTGCCCAAGGCCGCGAGCGCGAGGCTGCCGGCGGGCCGGACGGTGATCGAGGCCACGCTCAACGGCTTCCCCTTCCGCGCCACGCTCGAGGGCAGGGGCGGCCACCAGCTCGCGTTAAGCCCGGCCCTGCTCGCGGCGGCCGATGCCTCTGCGGGCGACACGGTCGCGGTGGAGATCATCCGGGTCGGCGACGAGCCGGTGGCGCGGGTGCCGGCGGATTTGCTCGCGGCCATCGCCGCCTCGCCCAAGGCGCAGGCCCAGTGGGCGGAGATCACGCCCAATGCGCGCCAGAACTGGGTGCTCTGGCTCAGCTCGGGCAAGCTGGCGTCCACCCGCCTGACCCGCATCAAGACCGCCTGCTCCATGCTGGGCGCGGGCAAAAACCGCGTCTGTTGCTTCGGCGGCCTGGGCTGGCTGCGCAAGGACCACCCCGCCGCCGGCGCGAACTGGCAGCCCTTGCCGAAGCCCGGGGCGTGATGTTTTCCCCGGGCCTTGGCCGCAGTCCTCTTCCCTCAGGCGCCGCCGGCCCCCGTGGGATTGAGCAGGCGGCCGGCCGCGCGCGAGGCGATCAGCATCACCAGCCCGGCGCCGCCGACCAGCCCGGCGTGCAGCAGCCAGAAGTTCACGCCGCTCATCGTCTCGACGTAGCCGCCGAGTTTCCCGACGAGGAAGTTGCCGGCAAAGAGATGCAGGTAATAGATGCCCATGATCGTGCCCGCGACCTTCTGCGGCGCCACGCGCACATACATCGCGAGCCCGACCGGAAACACGTTGGCGAAGCCGATGCTGTTCAGCACCTCGAAGCCCAGGATCCAGCCGATGCCGGCCTTGGCGCCACCCGCGGAGGCCAGCGCCGCGCCGACCATGCACAGCTGGCCTGCGGCGCTCAGGGACATGCCGAGGATGATCTTCGTGATCTCGGTCGGCTCCCGGAACCGTTTCGCCCACCAGCGCCAGAACGCGACCGCCGCGACCAGCGCCGACACGCTCACGGCCGCATCGAGCGATTGCAGCCAGGAGGTGGGCATCGTCCGGCCGAAGAACACGAGGTTCACATGCTCCGGCACCCAGATCATGTAGGCGTTGAAGAGCTGCTGGTTGCCCACGGCACCCACGGCGAGCACCGGGATCAAGCCGATGAGCACGGCGATGGCCTTCCACTCGTCGCCCGTGAGCGGCACCCTGGCCCCGGCGGCCGCCTTGGTCCTCGGCTGCTCCTTCGGCAGCCACTTGCGTCCGGAGAGATAAATGACGAGGCCGAGGACCATGCCGACCCCCGCGGCCCCGAAGCCCCAGTGCCAGCCGACCTTCTCGCCCAGCGTCCCGGTGACCAGCGGGGAGACGATCACCGCCGCGTTGATGAACAGGTAATAGATCTGGAAGGCATCCGCGCGCCGCAGGTCGCCGGGCGCGTAAAGCTCGCCGACCTGGCTCGCGAGGTTGCCCTTGAAGCAGCCCACCCCGATCTGCAGGCACAACAGCGCCGCGAGGAACGAGCCCTCGAACGCCATGAGGAAATGGCCGATGGACATCAGGATGGCGCCGACGGTGACGGTCGCCGTGCGGCCCAGCCAGCGGTCGGCGACGATGCCGCCCAGGATGGGCGTCAGATAAACCAGGCTCGTGTAGGTGCCGAAGATGGCCGACGACAGGCCGATCACCGTGAGGCTGTCGCCGCCATTGTAGGCGGCCTCCATGACGCGCCGGAACCAGCCCATGCCCGCGATGTTTTCCACATGACCCGGCAGCAGGAGCTGGCGGGTCATGTAGAGCACCAGCAGGGTCTGCATGCCGTAGTAGGAGAATCTCTCCCACGCCTCGGCGAAGGCGATGTAACCGAGGCCACGGGGATGGCCGAGAAAGGCGCGATCGTGATCCACGGCCGCGCCGCTGGGGGCAGGGGTTGTGCTCAAGCCCCCACGCTTGCGGTGCCCCGCTCCCGTGGCAAGCCGCCCCTTTGTTTTCCGGCGTGCGCTTCGTGGACCTCGTGTTAGATCGTCCGCCATGCTCCCGACCAAGGACGCCGCCCTCGCCCTGCTGCACCAGCACGTCCGCGACGACTACCAGCGCCACCACGCCCTGATGGTCGCCACCGCGCTGGAGGGCTACGCCGGCCAGTTCGGTGAAGACCCGCTCCTGTGGCATCTCACCGGCCTGCTTCATGATCTCGATTACGAGGAGCATCCCGACACCCACCCCGCCCCGTCGCTCCAGTGGTTCAAGGACTGGGGCTACCCGCCGGAGCTCATCCACGCCGTCGAGGCCCACGCCTACGGCTACCACGGCTTCACCACCCTGCCCGCCACGAAACTCGCCGCCGCGCTCGTCGCCTGCGACGAACTCACCGGCATCTTCTACGCCTACCGCCGGATGAACCCCGTCCGCTACGGCGACATGAAGCCCGCCTCGATCAGGAAGAAGTTCAAGGACGCCACCTTCGCCGCCAAGATCGACCGCGCCACCATCCAGCTGGGCTGCGACCGGCTCGGCGTGCCCCTGGACGACCACATCGCCAATCTCGTGCGCTTCCTCGCCCCGCTGCCGTAGGGCGGTGCCAAAGCAGGTGTGCCACAGCGGCTGCCTCCTGTAGGGACATACGGAACGATGCAGCAGGACTCCTTCAATCACAGATAACCTGCTGTCTGATAAAGGAGCCCTCCTGCATCGCAATCGAGGTTCCGTTCGCCTTTCAGAGCCTGACTGTGGGAGCGAGCTTGCTCGCGACCTCGCCCAATACGTCGCGAGCAAGCTCGCTCCCACATTTCCAGACTGCATCGTTCTCGCTAAGTAGAAACTATCCGAAAACTGCCTCCTGTAGGGGCGTGGCTCGTCTACGCCCGACACGAGTAACACCGCCGCTCGGGCGCGCACCAGGCGCGCCCCTGCATTTGCAGAATCTGCATGGTTCCCGGATAGCCTCCGCCCCAGCCCGGCCGGCCCTGTGGCCGGATCAGGGCTTGGTGACCCGCTGCACCTTGAAGCAGTCGGTGCACATGCCGTGTGTGAACTCGATGTGGCTGCGCGCGCTGAAGTAATCCTCCACCTGCTGCCAGTAGCCGGCATCGTCCCTCACCTTCTTGCACCAGGCGCAAATCGGCAGCAGCCCCGAGAGTGTCTGCACCTCGGCGTGGGCGCTGCTCAGTTCCTCGTGCCGCAGTTGGAGATTCGCCAGCAGCAGGCTGACGAACAGCGCCACCATGAAAAAGCTCACCTCCAGGTCCCCGATGATCTGCAGCGAGGCCGCGGCCTCCGTCCAGCCGAGCCCGTCGAGAATCACGGCCAGCCCCACGCGCAGGCCGTGGAATATCCCATGAAGCAGGAACGCGTTGGCCGGGGCCACGGGTGAACGCCAAAAGACCGGCCGGGCCCGGCGCAGGCACCCGTAGGAGGCCAGCGAGAGCGCGCCCCAGATGACGCCGTTGCTGACCATGCGCCACACCGAGGGCTGGGCGATGGCCAGGAAACTGACCAGCAGCGCCAGATGGAACAGGACCAGCCCGGCGACCAGCTTCCGCTGCCGGGAAATCTCGGCCGTCCATTGCGCGCCGAGGAGCAGCACCGCGTGGCCCACCGTGACCAGCAGGGTCGGGATGAGCTTGGCCGCCCAAATGGGCAGCTCCGGGCGCAGCGCGAAAAAGACGTCGGCCACCGTCATCACCCACGCCGATAGCATCCAGCACCGCATGGCCGCCGTGCGCCCCTGCCGCCACCAGAAATGCGTCAGCAAGCCCGCCAAAATCGCGCCGATGACGATGTTCGTCAGATAGGTGATGGTCTCCTGGCTCATCCGGCCGCCGAGCATGTCCGGCGTCGGTTGTTTGGGAAGTCCTATTATTTCCGCGGCCCACTCTTCCCCTCCCGGCACCGCCGCCCGAACGCCGCGCAACCTGAAACCATTGAGACTTACCCAAGGAAGTTACGCCCACCTGTCATTGCGAGGAGTGAAACGACGACGCAATCCAGCTGGATCGCCACGGCGCGCTTCACGCACCTCGCGATGACAAAACCAGTAACTACTTTGGGTAAGTCTCAATAAGGTTCGCCAGCGTCGGGTTTCGCGTGCCTGCTGGCCTCCTGAAAATCAAGACCGCCACCTTTGCCCTCAGCGCCCCGGACCTCGCCTCGTGCCCGCCGCCCCGCCTGCCGGAGTTCGCGCTCATCGGCCGTTCCAACGTCGGCAAGTCCTCCCTCATCAACCTGCTGACGGAAAAGCCGGGCCTCGCGAAGGTCTCCGGCCTGCCCGGCAAGACCAGGCTGATCAATTTCTTCACGATCAACGGCGCGTGGAACCTCGTGGATTTGCCGGGCTATGGCCATGCCCACGGGGCGAAGACCGAGCGCCAGCTCTTCAACACCGCCGTGCGCGACTATCTCGGCCACCGCCCGAACCTCCGCCGCACCTTCGTGCTGATCGACTCCCGCCACGAACCGCAGGAGCTCGACCTCAAGTTCGTCCACTGGCTGGGCACGCACGGCCTCCCCTTCGCGCTCATCTTCACCAAGATTGACAAGCAGGCCGCCCAGCACACGCGCAACACCATCGCCCGGTTCCGCGCCGCGATGGCGCGGTCTACCGACGCCCAGCCACCCGTCTTCGCCAGTTCCGCCACCACCCAGAGCGGTCGGGCCGACATCCTCGCCTTCATCGCCGAGGCCCTGCCAGCGCCCAACGCACCCAAGCCCTTCGCCGGCGCCCCGATGATGAACCACCCGCGCCGTCCGCCTTCCCCGCCGCCCGGCGATGACATGCTCGGCGACGATCTCGATGATTAGGGCCTATCCGAATAACCCATATCCGACGGTCTGGTTTTACTGTAGCGGCGGTCTATGACCGCCGAACGATAGCCACGCCACGCCCGACGGCGGTCATAGACCGCCGCTACAGATCGCCCATCGGTATGGTTATTCGGATAGGCTCTTAGCCCACAGCGGTCGGTGTCGCGATGTGTGCCGGCGGCCCAGCAGCCAGGCCGGGAAGAGCTCCCACCACCCTACGTAGAACCGCGTAGATGCATCCCGTTGACTTGGCGCCGCCTGTTGGCGTCATGGATGCACCTGCCCGTGGCCCCACCCCGCAACTGCCTCACCTCGATATCCGGCGCACGGCGCGCCGGACTTTTTCGGCCGGGCCCCGGTCCGTCAGCCCACCCTCACCCATGAAATCCCGCCTGCTTGCTTCCGTCCTCGCCCTCGCCCTGCTCCCCTGCGCCCGCGCGGCTGACGCCGCCGACCTCGCCCGGGCGCAGATCGTCTTCGCCAAGGTGATGAACAGCCTCCAGCAATTCCAGAAAGTCGCCGGTGCCACCGGTGCAGCCACGCCGGCGCCGATCGCCCCCGCGCCGCTGCCGGGCAAGACGGGCAAGTATTTCGCCCCCTACGACAGCAACGGACAGCTGACCGAGTGGGCCAGCAAGGCCCTCAGCGCCAATATCGGCGCGGCGATCGGCTCCAAGGCCGGGGAGAAGGCCGGCACGATGGCCGCCTCCAAGATTCCGCTGGCGGGCGGCTTCCTCGCGATGGGCGCCAAGAAAAAAGGCAAGGAACTCGGCGCCATGGCCGCCGTGGGCGGGGCCGACTTCGTCAAGAAAAGCTCCGACGCCTCCTTCAACAGCGTGCAGGACCTCGCCGTCCACATGCACCTCAACCACGCGGGCAAGGCCGACTACATTAAGGCTTTCGCCGCCGCCATGGCCATCTATCCGGACTTCGAGAAAACCTACGAGCAGGCGATCAAGCAGGCCTACGGGGCCCGCTGAGGCCACCGCGCCGGCCTATTGAGTCTCGCGCAATAATCCGACGGGCAGGGCGCACCGGCCCGGTGCGCCGCGGCGGAGCGAGCCGCTCCGCGTCATCTCCTGCATCGCAACGTCAGCCTGGTGCGCGAGCCGCAATAAGCCGCCCTCAGGCCTTCAGCAGGCAGCACTGCTTGTATTTTTTCCCGCTGCCGCAGGGGCACGGCTCGTTGCGGCCGACCTTCGGCGCCGCTGATTTGTAGGGCGCGGGCCCGAGCCGCGCCTCGCGCTCGTAGAGCCAGGTCCCGTTGATCCGCAGGAACTCCGCCTTCTCGTGCAGCACCTTCTCCACCTTGTCCTCGATCCCGTAGGCTGAGAAATCCACGTAAGCCTTGTCGGGATTGCCCGCGACCACCTCGTGGCCGTGCACCTCGAGTCGGGTCCAGGTCACCGCCGGCTCGCCCTCCTCGGCGACATACGGCTTGCCCGCCGTCGGCCGATGGGTGTCGTGCAGGAACTTGAAGTTGTGCGCCACGTGCGCCGTGAACCGCGCGCGCATCAGCTGCTCCGCCGTCGCGGGCCGCTTCTTGCCCGCATGATAGGGCTCGCAGCACGCCTCGAACAGCTGGCCGCTGCCGCAAGGGCAGGGTTGTCCGGGTTTCGCTTTGTGGTCAGTCGTTTCGGAAGGCATCCCCCAGACCTAGCGGGGCGCGCCACCCCAAGGCGAGGGGAAATCATTCGCCACTGTCATTCTGAGATCAGGGCGTGTCTTCAAACTGCCATGTCCGGGCATGCGTCCGAGGCCAAGGCCCAAACCCCCGATGCCTTTTAACCGCTGGTGCTGCGCCTAAATGCCTATCCGAATAACCTATTCCCGACAGTCTGGTTTTCTGTAGCGGCGGTCTGTGACCGCCGTCGAACGTGGTGTGGTGATCGTTCGGCGGTCATAGACCGCCGCTACAGGACAGACCATTGTTCGGATAGGCTCCAAGGGCTGCGCTACTTGTTGCGCTGCGCCTTATCGGCTCCGCAGTGGGTTTTGGGAGTCGGCTAATCGCCGACGGCAATAAAGGCGAAGTGGCTGGTCTCTTCTCGCGGCAATTAGCCGCGCCTCCGAACCCAAACCGGAGCCGATTTGGCGGAGGGCTTTCCCAAGCGAAGCCGGTAGGCGGAGCATCCGTGGTCAAACCTTCCGTGATCCGGGTTTGAAAACACACCCTGGACCGCAAGCCGCGAGGCTTGCGAGGGACTCGCCTATGAACATTCCACATCATTGTCATGCTGAGCGTGGCGAAGCATTCATCACGACATCTCAGGCGGTTGGACCGATGGATGAGGATGTCGCTTCGCTCAGGACGGCAGGGCACGGCCATTTCATCCGTGAGTATCCGTGGAATCCGTGGTTACAAAATCCCACCCATGAAAAAACCCACGGCCGAGGAACGCAGGCACCGCTGCACCCGCAAGCGGCGTTACCGCACCCAGGGCGATGCCCTCGATGCCGCGCTCCTCGCCGGGGTGGGGCGCGAACGCACCGCCTACCGCTGCCCGCTCTGCGGCCACTGGCACCTGGCGAGCACCGGCCGGAGTTGAAGGGGACCGCGGCCCGGAGTCGTTTGACTCCCAAGCCGCACCGCGCATCTCTCAACCCCCGCCGCCATGCTCCGCCTGCTCCTGCCGCCCAATCTCGCCGCCGCCGCCCCGCGCGACGCCATCGCCGTGCGCGTGGAGCTGGACTTTTTGCCGGGCGACCGGCCCGGACAAACACCGGCCGGCCAGCAGGCCGGAACGGTGAACCTCCCTGAGGGCCTGGTGCCGGCCCTCGCCATCCTCCAGCGCCTCGGCGTCGCCCCGCAACCCGTGTCGCTCATCCAGCTGAAGCGCTCCCAGCTCCGTGAGCTCGTCCAGGCCCTCCTCGGCGAACGCGTCTTCTTCCGCGCCGACCGCCCCACCCTGCCCCTCGCTTGGAATGGCATCGATCTGCCGGGAGTGAGCGAGCATTTGCGCGAACCCGCCGCGCCGACCCCGGCACCGCCCCGCCCGGTCAAGCCCCAGCCCCGCGAAATCCCCGCGCCCGACCTCACCCCGCTCACCGTGGACGGCTCCGAGCATTACCTCGCCATCACCCTGCCCTCGCGCGAGTCGATGGTTTACGACGCCGCCCTCGAGTTCCTCCGCGCCCACCGCTTCATCCTCGACCCGCTCACCCGCAAGTGGTGGCTGCGCGACCGCCACAAGGTCCTCAACCTCCTCGCCACGCACGGCGCGCTGTTGCGCGACAACCTCCACGCCGAGTTCACGCCCAACTTCGAGAAAAACACGGCCCGCCTGCAGGCCGCCACGATCGCCGCCCAAATCAGCGAGGCCGCCGACGGCTACGACGTCACCCTCGGCCTCGCGGCCGGCACCGCCCCGGACGCGCAAATCCGCTCCGCCGTGGCGACCGGCCGAGGCTACATCGAGGCCGACGGCGCCATCTACCTCATCGACGCCGCCAAGCTCGCCGAGCTTGAGGCCGCGCAGCGCGCGCTCGCCGGCGAGCTCTCCGCCGCCAGCGCCAGCGGCCGCCACCGCATCGCCAAGGCCCGGGCCGCCGAGGTCACCGATCTGCTGGAGAACATCGCCCCGCACTTCTCCGCGCCGGAAACCTGGCACGCCCGCAGCACCGCGCTGAAAAATCTCTCGACGCTCCGGCCCGCCCCCGTGCCGGCCGGCTTCACCGCCACCCTCCGCCCCTACCAGCAGCTCGGCGTCGCCTGGCTCTGGCACCTGCACGGCCAAGGACTCGGCGGCATCCTGGCCGACGAAATGGGCCTCGGCAAAACCCCGCAAGCCCTCGCCCTTCTGGCTACGGCAACCGCACGCAGGTCCTTTGCCTCGGTTTCGCCGACTCTGGGCGCTGCCGGAGGACAGCGCGGAGGCGAGAACCGAGGACAAACACCGGCCGGCCAGCAGGCCGGAACGGTGCACCTCGTCGTCGTGCCGGCCTCGCTCGTGGAGAACTGGCGGCGCGAGGCCGCGCGCTTCGCGCCGGCGCTGCGCGTGTTCGTCCACCACGGCACCGCCCGGCTCACCGCGACGGAGTTTGCCGGCTACGATCTCGTGCTCACCTCCTACGGCACGCTGGCGCGCGACGCGGAGCTGTTCGCGGGCGGCCGGTTCGATGTCATCCTCGCCGACGAGGCGCAGCACCTGAAGAACCGCCGCACGCAGGCCGCCCAGGCGCTGCGCGTGCTGCACGGCCGCAGCCGCTTCCTGCTCACGGGCACGCCGCTGGAAAACTCGCTCGACGACCTGCGCTCCCTCTTTGAATTCCTCATGCCCGGCTTCCTCCCCAAGCTGCCGCCGGGCCTGAAGCGCGAGGAACGCGCCTTCCACGACGAGCGCCTCCGCGTCCAGACCGCGCCCTACATCCTGCGCCGCACCAAGGCCGCCGTCGCCCCCGAGCTGCCGCCGAAGATCGAGCAGGTCGTCTGGTGCGAGCCCACCGCCGCGCAGGCCGCGCTCTACCGCCGCCTGCAGGAAGACACCGAGCGCGCACTCATCGACCTCGCCGCTTCCGGCGCCTCCGAGGGCCGCCTGCACCTGGCCACGCTCACCCAGTTGCTCCGCCTCCGCCAGCTCTGCTGCGACCCGCGCCTGGTTTCCGAGGTAGGGCGCGTTGTCCCTAACGCGCCGCGGCGGGTTGGGGACAACCCGCCCTACCAGAATTCCGCAAAATTGGACGCCTTCCGCGAGCTGCTCGCCGAATCCATCGACGAGGGCCACCGCATGCTCGTCTTCTCCCAGTTCACCTCGCTGCTGGCGCTGTTGCGCGAGGAACTCGACGCCGAGGGCGTCACCCACTGCTACCTCGACGGCTCGATGTCGCCCAAGGCCCGGCAGGCCGTCGTGGACCGGTTCCAGAACGACGCGACCATCCCCGTCTTCCTCATCTCGCTCAAGGCCGGCGGCACGGGCCTCAACCTCACCGGCGCCGACACCGTCGTGCACTACGACCCGTGGTGGAATCCCGCCGTCGAGGCGCAGGCCACCGACCGCACCCACCGCATCGGGCAGACCAAGGTGGTCACCAGCTACCGCCTGATCTGCTCCGGCACGGTCGAGGAAAAAGTCATGGCCCTGCAGGAGGAGAAACGCGCCCTCCTCGCGGGCGTGTTCGAGGCCAGCGACGCGGCCGCCGCCAAGCTCAGCCTGGCCGACCTGCGCGCGCTGCTGAAATAGGGCGCGCCGCCATTTTCCGCGTTTTCATTTCGCCTGCGGGCGCCCATCTTCCCGGCCGATGTTTCGCCGCCTGCTCTTCTTCTCCGTCCTCGGTGCCGTTGCGACCGCCGGCTGGGCCCAAAGCGCCGCCGCTCCGCTGCGCCCCGAGGACACGCCGGCGCAGCCGGCCGACCCGGCGCCGGACGCCCCGCCCGCCCCGCCGGACAGTCCGCCCGTAGCCAACTGGTTCGAGGCCCAGGTGGAGCTGCATCGCCGCGGGTATTCCTGCGGCTCCATTGACGGCGTGCGCGGCGCGCAGACCGCCGAGGCCCTGATGGCCTTCCAGCGCAACGAGGGGCTCCCGCCGACCGGCGTCCTCGATGCCGCGACCCGCGACCTCCTCCGCCTCACCGCCGCGCCCCTGGCCACCCACATCTTCACGGCGGCGGATCTGGCCAGCCTCGAGCCCGCCGCCGTCACCTGGCTGGAAAAATCCCAGCGGCCCGCCCTCGCCTACGCCTCCGCCCTCGAATTGGCCGCCGAGCTCTCCCGCACCAACCCGAAGCTCCTCCGCACCCTGAATCCGGCCTTCAACTGGGACGACCTCCTGCCCGGCGCCACCATCTCCGTGCCGGCCGTCGCGCCGTTCACCAGCCCCCTCAGAGTCGCGCGCATCCACATCCGCCTCGCGGAAAAAGTCCTCGAGGCCACCACGGAGGAGGGCCGGATCGTCCTGCACTGTCCCGTGAGCATCGCCCGCAACGTCGAGAAGCGCCCGGTCGGCGAGTTGAGGGTCACCGTCGTCATCCCCAATCCCGACTACACCTTTGATCCGGCGGTTTTCCCCGAATCCGCCGAGGCGCAAACCCTGGGCCGCAAGCTCATCCTGCCGCCCGGGCCGAACAATCCCGTCGGCCTCGCCTGGATCGGCCTCGACCGCCCCGGCTACGGCCTGCACGGCACGCCCGACCCGGAAAAGGTCGGCCGCACCGAGTCCCACGGCTGCTTCCGCCTCGCCAACTGGGACGCCGTCGCCCTGTTCTCCCTCGTCAGGGTTGGCACGCCCGTGCTGGTGGAGCCGTGAGACACTTTCTTCCTGTAGCGGCGGTCTATGACCGCCGTCGAACACCGCAGGATACTCGCCCGGCGGTCATAGACCGCCGCTACAAGTTCAGCCCGCCCTCAACCCCGGGATTTCCTTTTCGCGGCGAATCTGCCTTCCTCGGGCCCATGCTTTCGCGCTCTCTGCTCCTCGCCGCCCTGCTGCTTGCCCCCGCGGCCTTCGCGCAGGATGACCATGCCAAATCCATCGAGGCCTGGCGCGCCGCGCGCGTCGCCCGCCTGACCGCCCCGGACAGCTGGCTCACCCTGGTCGGCCGCCACCTGCTCGCCCCGGGCGACAATTCCCTCGGCACCGAGTCCGACAATTCCATCCGCCTCGCCGTCGGCCCGCCCTACCTCGCTACCGTCACGCTCGCTGCCGATGGCACCCTCACGCTCACGCCCGCCCCGAGCGCGTTCCTCGCGGCCAACGGCGTGCCGGTCCACCGCCCGGTCCCCCTGGTCTGGCAGGGCGACGAACCCACCCGCGTGACCTTTGGCTCGGCGAATTTCCACGTGATGCGGCGCGGCGAGGGCCTCTACCTCCGCGTGCGCGACACCGAGGCCGCCAGCCGCGTGCACTTCGCCGGCCTCGACTACTTCCCCATCGATCCCGCCTGGCGCATCGAGGCCGCGTGGGTGCCCTTCGATCCGGTGCGTCAGGTCGGCATCACCAACATGATCGGCGTCACCGAGCCCGCGCCGGTGCCGGGCAAGGCCGTGTTCACCCGCGATGGCCGCACCGTCGAGCTGCTCCCCATCGATGAGGGCGGCGAGGACCTGTTCTTTGTGCTGACGGACTTGACCGCCGGCGAGGAAACCTACGGGGCCTCGCGCTTTCTCTACGCGCCCAAGCCCAAGCCGGGCGAGACGAAGCTCATCCTCGACTTCAACCGCCTGCAAAATCCGCCGTGCGCCTTCACCGCCTTCGCCACCTGCCCGCTCCCGCCGAAGGAAAACCGGATGCCCTTCCGCGTCACGGCCGGGGAGAAAAACTACCGCGGCGCCCATTGAGCCCGCGCGGCAATCCCGGCTTGCGCCGCCCGCGCGCGGCGGCTTCCGTCGGCGGCGTGCAACCGCGCGGCATCCAGCCCTTGTCCGTCAACCCCGGCAGCTCCACCCGATGAACGCCCGCGACTGGGACCGCCTGGCGGCGGCCTATGACTCCGAGGTGTGCGACATCTTCGTCCGCGACCGCCGCAATGTCATCCGCCGCTGGCTCCGGGCGCGGGGCCTGCTGCGCGGTCGCCGGACCGTCCTCGATCTCGGCTGCGGCATCGGTTCGTTCTTCAAGCTCCATGGCCGGCACTTCGGCGAAAAGACCGGCACCGACCACTCGCGGCGCATGCTGCAGATCGCCGCCCGCCGCTGCCGCGCCGTGCCCGGCTGCCGCTGGCTGCAAGCCGACGCCCGGGGCCTGCCCCCGGAGCTCCGGGACCGTGCCGACCTGGTGGTCTGCTCCAACGTCATCACCTTCGTCTCGGCGGCCGCATGCCACCGCGCCATGCGCGAGACCGTGCGCGGGGCCAAGCCGGGCGGCTGGCTGCTGTTCATCCTGCCCGCCCTGGAAAGCCACGACCAGGTCGTCGCCGTCGAGTCCGGCCGCCCCCGGGCCGTGCGCACCTCGCCCGCGGCCATCGTGCGCCGCGATGACCGAATGCAGCGTTTCTACACGGCGGAGGGCGCCCGCCAGCTCGCCGCCCGCGCCGGCCTGCGGTCCATCAGCGTGCGGAAGGTCTGGTATCCGTGGAGCGACGAGGGCGTCACGCGCCCGCCGCGCGGGGCCGAGGTGCCCTGGGACTGGCTGCTCACGGCGCGGCGGCCGCTGCGGGTTCGCGGCGGAGAATGAGGTGACATGTCCGCCTCCCACGCCCGCCAGCCGGCCGTCGGCTTCATCTTTGTCACGCTGACGCTGGCGATCACCGGCTTTGGGTTGCTCGTGCCCGTGCTGCCCAAGCTCATTGTGCAGTTCCAAGGCGGGGACCTCACCACCGGCTCCCATTCCTATGGCTGGCTCGTGAGCATTTACGCGCTGATGCAGTTCATCGGCGCGCCCATCCTGGGCTCGTTGTCGGACCGGTTCGGCCGGCGCCGCATCATCCTGATCGCGACCGCCGGCTCGGCCGTGGACTACGTCATCATGGCCGCCGCGCCGTCGCTGGCGTGGCTGTTTGTCGCGCGCATCATCGCGGGGTTCACGGCCGGCGTCTATGCCACGGCCAACGCCTACCTGGTGGACATCACCCCGCCGGAGAAGCGGGCGGGCGCCTTCGGGCTGCTCGGCGCCGCGTTCGGCATCGGCTTCGTCGTCGGGCCGGTTGCGGGCGGCCTGCTGGGCGAGGTGGATCTGCGGCTGCCGTTCTGGGTGGCCGCCGGCTGCTCCGCCCTTAACTGGCTCTGGGGCCTGCTGGTGCTGCCCGAGTCGCTGCCGCCGGCCCACCGGCGGGAGTTTTCGTGGGCCCGGGCCAATCCCCTCGGGGCGCTGCTGGCCCTGAAGCGCCTGCCGGCGGTGCTGGGCCTGACGGAGAGCTACTTCATCCTGATGCTGGCGCAGACCATGATGTTTTCCATGTGGGCGCTCTACACGGCCTACCGCTTCAACTGGAGTCCGGCCGAGGTGGGCCTCTCGCTGATGTTCACCGGCATCCTCTCCGGTTTCGTGCAGGCGGTGCTGGTGAAAAGAATCGTGCCGAGGCTCGGTGATACGCGCGCCGTCGTGGTCGGCTTTTCCGTCTCCGCCCTCGCCTACCTCGGCTACGGCCTCGCGCCGCACGGCTGGGTGATCTACGTGATCATGACCTTCGCCTGCTTCGCCGGCCTCTCGGGCCCGGCCCTGCAGTCCTACATCAGCAAGCATGTGCCGGCGAACGAGCAGGGGGCCGTGCAGGGCGTGTTCGCCGGTCTCGCGAGCCTCGCGGGCATCCCGGGGCCGTTCATCGCGACCTGGAGCTTTGGCTGGGCCATCGCGCCGGGCAGCCGGCTCCACCTGCCCGGCATCGCGTTTTTCGAGGCGGCGCTCCTCATCGCGCTCGCCCTCGGGCTGGCGCTGCGGAGCTTCCGCCGCGACGCCGCCGCCCGGGCATAGCCCGCCGTCCTTCACTCAACCACCCCACGGCACAGGCGGAGTCACGACCGGCTTCGTCAGGTCGAATTCCACCCGAAACCGCCGGCCCTCGGCCTCGCGCCGCAGACCATAACCGAACATTTTTCCCGGCTCAATTTGCACCGTCCAGATGTTGGTCGCCGCCGCCGGGATCAGCTGCGCCGTGTAGGCATCCGCCAGAAAATCCTGGCGCCCGGCCGTGCCGGCGGCCGCCGTGTCGCCGCCGTATTGGGTGACCTTGTCCTCGCTGCCGTCCTCTTGCCGGTGGTCGTGCTTGAGCCGCAGGCCGGCCCGCGTGCGCGTGATCACCCAAGTGCGCGAGCGATTGGCCCCGACGTGGAACGGGATGCGGATCTCGTTCTCCCCGCAGGCGCGCACGTGCATGACCATGCGCTGGCTGGCGAAGGCCGCATCCGACGGTGCCGTGCCCTCGATCACTTTCCCTTCGAACGCCTGCCCGCAGAGCGCCTGCAGGTTTTCCCAAAACAGGGTTTGCGGTGACAGCTCCGCCGCGAAACCGGCAATCGCAAGCAGGGACAAGGGCAGCCAACGAAACAGCTTCATTCCGCAATCCAGCCAACGCACCGGCGAGCCCGCAACTGCGGAAACCCGCTCGCCACGTCGCGGGGTTCCGCCCCCTCCCCGCGTTCCCCGCGGCTCAGCGAAAATAGTCGGCCCGGGCCGCGATCATCCGCTTCACTGCCGCCGCCGCTTGCGTCGGCGAGGTGACCGAAATCTCCAGACCGGACACCGTGAAGTTCCGGCTTTCATTGCGGAACTGCCGGTAAGCGCCGTTGTTGAAATGCCACTGGGTGGCGGAGAATGCCACCGGCACCGGCCGGGCAAAGCTCAGATAGATTGAGGAGCTGCGCGTTGTGACTTGGGTCAGGTCGGTCAGGCTGAAGACCGTGGCGGTGGCCTCCCGGTGTCCTGGTCGCCACGGGCCGTTGCCGCTTTCCACGTAGGGTGAGCGAACCTCCTGCCTGATCTCGCTCCTGACGGTGATTTGTTCGGGCGAACCGGAGATGGTCGAAAAAATCTTCAGGCCGCTCTCAAAACCTGTCCCCGACGGTGGCTGTTGGGTGACCTTTGGACTCTTGCGAAATGCCTCAAACGCGTCGGCCATCTGTATCCGGGCCGCGTTGCGGGCCTCGGCGCCGGAACCGACCTTGCCCTCGATGTCATCGAGGATCTGCGTGACCGACTTGATCTCGTCCGCACTCACCCGGTCCACGTCCTTGGTGAAATCCTTGTCCTTCTCCCGGCGCTCGATGAGATCAAAGAAACGGGCCATTTCGCCCTGAGCCTCCTGGTAGCGACCGGCGCGGTAGGCCGACATGATGTGCAGGTATTGGATCACCTCGTTCGACTGGCCTTCGAGCAGTCGCTTGGCCTCGTTGAGGCTCGCGATGGCATCGGCGTATTTACCCGCCTCATAGGCGGTCTTGGCCGTATAATATTTGGCCTGCGCCCGGTAGTTGGCCGACTGGGCCGATACCAGCGCCGGCAGACCGAGGGCAAGCACGGCAAAACCAAGGAGGTGGCGAACTTGGGATAGGAGCATCCCGCATTCTGTTGGGCGCGGTGACTGCCCGTCAATCCCCGGGGACAGGGCCGACCCGGAGCGGATCGCGCCGCTTACTTGATCTCGAGGAGCTCGACCTCGAAGATCAGCACGGCGTTGGGCGGGATGTCGCCCTTGCCGCGCGCGCCGTAGCCGATGGCCGGGGGGATGCTCAGCCGCCATTTGTCGCCGACGGACATCAGCTGCAGCGCCTCCGTCCAGCCGGCGATCACCTGGTTCAGGGAAAACTCGATGGGCTCCTTGCGCTCGACGGAGCTGTCGAAGACCTTCCCGTCAACCAGGGTGCCGTGGTAGTGCACCTTGACGGTGCTGGTCGCCGTCGGCTTCGGGCCGCTGCCGCCCTTGAGCACCTCATACTGCAGGCCGGAGGCGGTGACATGCACGCCAGGCTTCGCCTTGTTCTTCGCCAGGTAGTCGTTGCCGAGGGCGAGTTGCTTCTCCCCCGCCGCCGCGGCCGCCGCGGCCATCTTCTGCTGCAAGGCCATGAAGGCGGCCTCGAGCTCCGACTCCGGCACGCGGGTCTTGGCCTTGGCCAGGCCGTCGGTGAGGCCCGCGATGAGGGCCGCCTGATCCACCGTCAGCGCGCTGTCGCGGGCGAGTCCGGCCCCCATGTTGTGGCCGATGCCATAACTCACCTTTTGGTCCACCGAGTCGAGGGTGGCGGCGGCCGGCGCCGGGGCGGCCGACGCCGACTGGCCGGAGACCGGCTGCTTGCCGCAGCCGGCGAAAGTGAGGGCCGCGCAGGCCAGGAGGAGGGAAACCGGGGAGGTGATGCGATTCATGAAACGGCGACAGTGGAAGCTTCGGCGGGCGTGACAAGTCCGGGTTGGCACCCGCCGCCACTTTTCACGGCTTCCCGTCGAACAGCTTCTTGATGCTCTCGCCGGCCTTCTTGGCGGCGTCCTTGGTCTTTTCGAGCGACGTGGCCCCGGCGGTGGAGCCGAGCTGGCCGAGCGCGTTGGCCGTGCCGCTCACGATGCTGCCGAGCACATTCTTCATGAGGGCGCCGGCCAGCTGGTCGGCGGTGATGCCGCCCTCGGCCACGCCGAGGTCGTCCAGGCTGATGGGCGGCAGCGGCACGGGCAGCGCGGCCCCGGCCGCGCCGAGCGTGGCCTTGGCGTTGGTCATGCGGAATTTTTTCACGACGAACTTGATGGCCTTGCCGTCCTTCGTCTTGGCCGGCTGGCCGCCGGCGCCGGTGAACTGCTCGATGTTCTTCAGCAGGTCCTTGATGTTGCTGGAGACGATCTTCGTCTCATAGGCGAACTCCGGCTGGTCGATGATGAGCTCGTTGATGACGACATGGTCTCCGAAAATGGAGAGCGGATCCACGTCGAGGTGGACCTTGCCGAGGGCGAAGGCGTTGCCCTCGCTCCAGCCCTTGGGATTGCCGACCTCCAGGCCGCTGAGCGTGCCCGAGCCCGTGAGCGGCGAGAGGCTGGCCCCTGCCAGCACCACCTTGGTCTGCGTGAGCTGCGGGCCGAAGCTGTTCACGCCGGCCTTCACGATCGAGCCGAGGGCATAGGCCACGACAAAATAGCCGGCAATCAGGAGCACCACGGCGGCAAGCAGGGCGAGTTTCAGGAGTTTCATCATGATGAGGGATTGGGATGGCGCGAAACGTGTTCGGTTCCCGCCCAATCCGCAAGTCCTCGCTTGCCAGCCCGCGCCGTCCGTCCTCTCAATTTCCGCCAACACCCATGGCATCGAATTACACGGAAGCCAGCATCAAGACCCTCAGCTCCCTCGAGCATATCCGCCTCCGCCCCGGCATGTATATCGGACGGCTCGGCAACGGCGCCCACGCCGAGGACGGCATCTACGTCCTGCTCAAGGAGACCATCGACAACTCCATCGACGAATTCATGATGGGCGGCGGCCGCAAGATCGAGGTCGAGCTCACCGACCGCTCCGTGAAGGTCCGCGACTACGGCCGCGGCATCCCGCTGGGCAAGCTCGTGGACTGCGTCTCCATCATCAACACCGGCGCCAAATACGATTCCGAGACCTTCCAGAAGGCCGTCGGCCTCAACGGCGTCGGCCAGAAGGCCGTCAACGCCCTCTCCCTCAGCTACCGCGCCCAGGCCGTCCGCGACGGCGAGACCAAGGTCGTCGAATTCGAGCAGGGCAGGCTCAAGACCCAGTCGCGCGTCTCCAAGTCCGACGAGCGCACCGGCACGCTCATCGAGTTCACCCCCGACGCGAAGCTCTTCGGCGCCGACTTCAGGTTCCGCACCGAGTTCGTCGAGGACATGCTGTGGAACTACGCCTTCCTCAACCGCGGCCTCACCCTCACGCTCAACGGCAAGCCCTTCCGCTCCGAAAACGGCCTGAAGGACCTCCTCGCCAAGGAAATCTCCGGCGAGCCGCTCTACCCCATCATCCACCTCGAGGGCGAGGACATCGAGATCGCCGTCACCCACGGCAAGCACTACGGCGAGGAATACTGGTCCTTCGTCAACGGCCAGCACACCACCATGGGCGGCACCCACCTCGCCGCCTTCCGCGAGGCCTTCGTCGAGACCCTCCGCAACCACTTCAAGAAGGACTTCGACGCCGCCGACATCCGCCAGTCCATCGACGCCGCCATCGTCGTCCGCGTGCAGGAGCCCGTCTTCGAGTCGCAGACCAAGACCAAGCTCGGCTCCACCGACATCGGCCCCAAGGGCCCCTCGCTCAAGGAATTCGTCGGCAAGTTCGTCCAGCAGGCGCTCGACACTTATCTCCACAAGAACCGCGAGACCGCCGACATCATCCGCCAGAAAATCGAGGAGAACGAGCACGAGCGCAAGGAGCTCGCCGGCATCCGCAACATCGCCCGCGAGCGCGCCAAGAAGGCCTCCCTCCACAACAAAAAGCTCCGCGACTGCCGCCTCCACCTCGGCGACCGCAACGCCCGCGCCGAGGAATCCACCCTCTTCATCGTCGAGGGCGACTCTGCCGCCGGCTCCCTCACCGCCACGCGCGACGTCCAGACGCAGGCCGTCTTCGCCCTCAAGGGCAAGCCGCTCAACACCTACGGCCTCACCAAGAAGGTCATCTACGAGAACGAGGAATTCCACCTCCTCCAGTCCGCCCTCAACATCGAGGACGGCCTCGACGGCCTCCGCTACAACCGCATCGTCATCGCCACCGACGCCGACGTGGACGGCATGCACATCCGCCTGCTCCTGCTCTCGTTCTTCCTCCAGTTCTTCCCCGACGTCATCCGCAACAACCACCTGCACATCCTGCAGACGCCCCTCTTCCGCGTGCGCAACAAGAAGATCACGCGCTACTGCTACAACGAGCTGGAGAAGCAGGCCGCCGTCGAGGAATGCGGCGCCAGCCACGAGATCACGCGCTTCAAGGGCCTCGGCGAGATCTCCGCGGGCGAGTTCAAGGACTTCATCGGCGAGAACATCCGCCTCGACCCGGTGAACCTGCACCACCTCTACAGCTCCGACGAACTCCTGAGCTTCTTCATGGGCAAGAACACGCCCGAGCGCCAGGACTTCATCATCGACAACCTCCGCGTCGAGAAGGACCTCGTCGAGGCCTGAGACATTTTAAACGCGGAGAACGCAGAGGACGCAGAGTTCAATCCCAGTCAGCTGTTTTCCGCAGCCTAAACCCAATCTCCCTCCGCGCTCTCCGCGCCCTCCGCGTTTAAACTCCGATCCCTTTCAGCAATGGCCAAGAAGAAACCTGCCAAGAAGAACGACCAGCCCGAATTGCCGCTCGACGGCCCGGCCGCGCCGGAGCCGCAAACGCCCGACGCCAAAGGCCAAAGTCCCGGCGAAAAGGACCCGGCGCCGGCGGCGGCCGCTGCCGGAATCCAAGATCGAGAATCAAAAATCGAAAATGAGGCGCCCCCGCCGCCCAAGCGCCCCAAGGGCCAGAAAGTCCAGGACGAGCAGGCTCCCCTCGCCCAGGCCTACCGCAACTGGTTCCTCGACTACGCCTCCTACGTCATCCTCGACCGCGCCGTCCCCCACCTCGACGACGGCCTGAAACCCGTCCAGCGCCGCGTCCTCCACACCCTCTGGGACATGGACGACGGCCGCTTCCACAAGGTCGCCAACGTCGTCGGCGCCACGATGAAGCTCCACCCGCACGGCGACGCCTCCATCGGCGCCGCGCTCGTCTCCATCGGCCAGCGCGCCTGGCTCATCGAGCCCCAGGGCAACTACGGCAACACCCTCACCGGCGACGATGCCGCCGCCCCGCGTTACATCGAGGCCCGCCTCACCGCCTTCGCCAAGGACGTCCTCTTCAACCCCAAGACCACCGCCTGGCAGCTCAGCTACGACGGCCGCAACAAGGAGCCCATCACCCTCCCCGCCAAGTTCCCCATCGTCCTCCTCGAGGGCGCCGACGGCATCGCGGTCGGCCTCTCCACCAAGATCCTCCCGCACAACTTCAACGACCTCTGCCGCGCGGCCATCAACCACCTCCAGGGAAAAACCTTCCGCATCCTCCCCGACTTCCCCACCGGCGGCACCGCCGACTTCGCCGAATACAACGACGGCGAGCGCGGCGGCAAGGTGAAGGTCCGCGCCCGCATCGAGGAGCGCTCCAAATACCTCCTCGCCGTCACCGAGCTCCCCTACGGCGTCACCACCGAGTCCCTCATCGAGTCCATCCTCGCCGCCAACGCCAAGGGCAAGATCAAGATCAAGCACGTTGACGACAACACCGCCGACAAGGTCGAGATCCTCATCCACCTCCCCCAGGGCTCCGAGCCCGACAAGGTCATCCAGCAGCTCTACGTCTTCACCAGCTGCCAGGTGCAGCTCAACCCCGCCGCCTGCGTCATCGTCCGCGACCCCACCAACGGCCAGGACAAGCCCGTCTTCACCGGCGTGCGCGACATCCTCAAGGCCAGCGCCGAGGCCACCAAGGAACTCCTCAAGCGCGAGCTCGAGATCAAGCTCGGCGAACTCGAGCAGCAGTGGCACTGGGATTCCCTCGAGCGCATCTTCATCGAAGAGCGCATCTACCGCCTCATCGAGAAATCCAAGACCTGGGAGAGCGTCCTCGCCGAGATCCGCGGCGGCCTGAAGCCCTTCCTCAAGCAGCTCCGCCGCGAGGTCACCGACGACGACATCGTCCGCCTCACCGAGATCCGCATCAAGCGCATCTCCGCCTACAACCGCTTCCAGGCCGACGAGGCCATGAAGAAGATCGAGGAAGGCATCAAGGAGACCAAGGCCAACCTCAAGAAGCTCACCGAATACGCCGTCGCCTGGTTTGAGATGCTCGCCGAGAAATACGGCAAGGGCCGGAAGCGGATGACCAGTTACGACGAGATCGAGCAGATCGACGCCTCCGCCGTGGTCAGCGCCAACCAGCGCCTCTACGTCAACCGCGAGGACGGCTTCATCGGCCTCAACTGGCGCCAGCACGAGTATGTCTGCGACTGCACCATCCTCGACTCCGTCCTCACCATCATGGGCGACGCCTCGCTCAAGGTCACCAAGGTCTCCGCCGAGAAGACCTTCATGGGCCTCGACATCCGTCACATCGCCATCTGGCCCAAGGACGGCGACACGAAGTTCTACACGATGGTCTATCGCGACGGTCCCGAGGGGAAGTGCTACGCCAAGAAGTTCCAGATCGGCGGCCTCAGCCGCGACAAACTCTACCCCCTCGCCAAAACCGAGGGCTCCAAGCTCATCTGGCTCGATGTCGCCGAGAAGGAGAAGGACATGCCCAAGAGCATCCACGTCTCCCTCGACGGCCGCTCCGGCGCCCGCGTCCGCGAGCTCGACTTCGACCTAACGCCGGTTCCGGTTTCGACAAGAACCGCGAAGGGTCTAACGGTCACCAAATGGAACGTTAAGGAAGTTAAGAGGAACGACCTTGCCTTAAAGTAAGACGAAGCTTGTCCGCCATAGCCTTCCGCGACGGCGGAACATCACCCCCCCGTTCCCGTCTCCAAGAGAACCTCCAAGGGTCTCCTAGCCGACCTGTAAGCTGAGCGCGGCATAGGTCATCCCAAATCCCCATGGTTTAACATCTTTGATATTTGATGGTTGTAGCTTTTAAATGCCCACCATGTCTTTTAAATTAATCCGTTAATTATTTAAATACATGATTGCTATATTTCCTGCCGTTTAATTCCCTAACCGAGCATTTAAAAATGAACCCGGATGATTTTAAGAATCCTTCTGCCGGAAAAGTAATCCGCCACAGCACGGGTTACTACGCGTTCATCCCGGCGGCATTGCCGCTAGCCTTGGCCTTTGATTCCGACTTGGTGCTCATGCTTTCTAGGGCAGATGCATCCCTGAGTGAACTATCTGGCCTGGGCCGCGTCCTGCCGAATCCACACCTGCTTATCAGTCCACTAATCCGGCGAGAAGCGGTGCAGTCGTCCCGCATCGAAGGCACCCAAGCAAGCCTGTCGGACATCCTGCTGGATGAAGCCACCCCCGCGCAATCGGCGCAGGGCAACGCCGATGATCTTCGCGAAGTGCGTAATTACGTCACCGCACTCGAACACGGCATCGGCCGGCTGGAATCACTACCGCTCTCTTTGCGCCTAGTCAGGGAACTCCATGGGAAACTGATGACCGGTGTGCGAGGCGACAAGGCCACACCCGGCGAATTCAGGACCTCACAAAATTGGATCGGGCCTGCGGGCAGCAACCTGATGAATGCGGCGTATGTGCCCCCGCCGGTGGACGAAATGAAGGAAGTGCTCGCAGATTGGGAACGCTACCTGCACACCCGTGATCAGGCTCCCGACCTAATTCAATGCGCCATCATGCACGAGCAATTCGAGGCGATTCATCCTTTCCTCGATGGCAACGGGCGTGTCGGCCGGCTTATGATCACCCTCTTTCTCATCGAGCGCGGTCGTCTGTCTCGGCCCTTGCTCTATTTATCGGACTTCATCGAACGGCACCGCCAAGATTACTACGACCTCTTGCAGCGCGTCCGCACGCACGGAGAATGGCTCCCATGGATTCGGTATTTCCTCACCGGCGTCGAGGAAACCGCCCGCGACGCCGCCACTCGCGCCCGCCGCCTGTTGGAGTTGCGCGAAGCCATGCTCAAGCAAGCCGAGCCCGCCTTGGTAGACCAGCTTCTGGTGAATCCCTACATCTCCATCGGCAAAGCTGCTACGGTCATGGGCGTTACGCATCCTACCGCCACCAAGATACTGCGCAAACTGGAGGCCGGCGGCCTGCTACGGGAGGTTACACGCCGCACTTGGGGCAAAATCTATCTCGCGACCGGCGTGCTCGCCGCACTCGAGCCTCCAGCCAAGACCGGCTGATCCCTGCGGGCTGTAGTTCGGATCGGTTCTGTCTCCTGTCCTCTGTTCGCGCTGCGCCACAATTTGTGACTCATCGTCCGCCTGTCAGCCATAGACTCGGCGAAGGCTGATGGCCTGATCGCCCGTCAGCCGTAGTGATTGGCGAAGGCTGATCCACAATCCGCTAGGCTCCGTGGGTGCCAGCCAAGGAACCCACCCTCAAGAAATCCGGAGACAACGTCCGCGCCCGCCGCGAGGCACAGGACCTCTCCCAGGAACAACTCGACGAGCGCGCCGACCTCGACCGCGCCAGTCTCACCGGGTCAATTCCGGCCATACAGTCCATGCCGCCCAATTGTGACTCATAGTCCGTGGCCTGACGGCCCGATTTTAGATATACTATCCTCTGAGCATCGCATCAATGCTCAAGAGCCCATACCGAGATCAAGTTCACTACAATCCTGACCGCACCTGGTGGATTCACTACAGCCCCAAAGCTGGTGGAATGGATATGGCCGTTAATGCAGGACTCGTGCGCTGCATGACCGATCGCCAACCGCTGGTCGTGCTTCGACAGGAATCCGACAAGACCAGTGCGAAGGGCGCCCAGCATCGGCTTCTTGGTCTTGGCTTTGTCGAGGACTTCGATCCGAAATCAGATCTCTTCCGCATTCGCGGGCTGGAGTGGAGTGAGGTCTCTGCCGTCCTTGGCTTTGAGCTCGAGGATGAACTGCTTGAAACAGCCCTCCGGCTAGAGTCCCTTGAAAAGTGGCAGCCCTTCGTCGCCGAAGATCGTTCCATCTACAAAGTGTCCCGCCAAAAACGTGACACCGCCTTCAGCGGAGTCGTTCTTGATAATTACGGATTCACCTGCGCGGTGACAGGCCAGCGATTTCGCTCTGAAAATCTTACCGAGGCACAAGGTGCCCATATCATCAGAAAAGAGCTTCGTGGCACCGATGATCCACGCAATGGCGTAGCGCTTTCACACTCCGTCCACTGGGCCTTCGACCGCGGCATCTTCACCATCTCAGACCAATACGAGGTCGTGATAAATCCTAAAGCCCGTGCCGCTAGTGTGGCCAATTTTTCTCTCATGGAGCTGAACCGTTGCAAGATCGAGTTGCCCAAAGATTCCTACTACTGGCCCCACCCAGAAGCCCTCGCCTGGCATAAGACAGAGGTCTTTGATCGATTTACTCTCTAGCCTCCAATATTCGTCAGTTAGCCATCGAACTGCGGTTGATTCAGATTTTACGGGCGAACGGCATCACGGGTTGGCGCAGATGCTCTAAATTGCCGGGCCAGCATGACTTTGTTTTTCCCCATTCGACAGGCTCAGGGCTCAGACGAGCCAAACCCATCGCAGTGTTTGTTGACGGCTGCTTCAGCCTCCGCCCGGCCTACGGCTGACAGGTCTGGCACGGCTGCCCCCGGCACGCAACCCGGCCCACGACCAACGCCAACTTCTGGCGCGGAACGGAGCGCGAGGAGCGCGGAGATGGTCACATCGAAGGTGTGGCCCGCAGGGTGAGCGAAAGCGGGTGCCCATCGGGCGCATGCGCTCACAAATCACCGGCAACCAAGCCCACGATCGCCGCGTCAACCGCGCGCTGCGCGAACGCGGCTGGGCCTTGGTTCGTGTGTGGGAACACGAGTTAAAGCGTCGCAACGAACCTCAGCTCGTTCGACGACTGCTTCGAATTCTGGGGCGCAACGCGTGAGCGTGGAGCTGGCCAGCACGCGGCTTGCGTCGAGGGCTGGCCCTGAACCCCGCCTGCGCGGGAACAAGGGTGGACCACAGCGGGTGCCCTCAGGACAGCGAGGCCCCAGCACGAGCTGCGCCGCAAGAACACGCCTCAGCTTCTCAGGCGTCTGCCATTTCTTAAACCTTGGCGCCCATTGGGCCAGCCGGCGCTCGCCGCGCGCGTCGCCCTGCCGCCGCGCCCTGTGTCGCATGCGTGGAGGCACTGGCCCGAACAACAAAACATCCCGGGCTGCGACTGTATCGGATGCCCCGGAGCACCGCCACCCCGGCCACCGGCAGGCATGGCTTGACTCCGCCTACGTATGGTTTTGGTTTCTACGTATGAAGACCAAGCTCACGCTCTCCGTCAGCGCCAAGTCCGTCCAACGGGCCAAGGCCGTCGCCCGGCGCCGCGGCGTGCCGCTCTCCCGCCTTGTCGAGGAACACTTCGACCGCCTGGCCCCCGCCGCCGGCAAGCATGACAGCGAGGCCTTCTTTGCCCGCTGGCAGGGCGCGTTCAAGCTCGATCCCGACGCCCTCAAGGATGAACGTGTCGCCGCCATCATGGCCAAGCACGTGCGGTGAAGGCGCTCTTCGACACCAACATCGTGCTCGACGTGGCACTGGACCGCCCGCAACTGGCCGCTTCCAGCCGCGCCGCCCTCACCTGGGCTTTCGAGCATCCCGGCGGGGCCTGCCTCGCCTGGCACTCGGTGGCCACCCTGGCCTATTTTCTCGGCCGGCATGGCGGCCGGGATGCCGTGCGACCGCTCGTCGGCGAACTGGTCGCCCGCCTCGACATCGCCGGCGGCTCCGACCGCGAACTGTTGCGCGCCATCGAGCTGCCCGTGTCCGACTTCGAGGACGCGATGATCGTCGCTCTGGCCGAAAGTGTCGCCGCCACCCACATCGTCACCCGCAACACCGCCGACTTCCGCCGCTCCCCCGTGAGGGCCGTGACCCCGGAGGATTTCATCCGGCTCCTCGCCAGATCCTGAGTTCCCGGAACCGCCGGGCCCGGCCCGGCAGTTTCGCCCTGGCCGAAGCGCGCCGACGCGATGCCCCGTATCCGGAGCCCGGGCATCGCCGGGCATTTGGTATGACAGGCGGGCGGGCGGCGGGGTGATTGGCTGAAAGTTCCGGCCCGCACCCTGCGTTGGGTAAATCCATGCCGCCATTCGTCCCGGGCTGCGCGCTATTTCGGCTGACTTTTCCCGCCCCCACGTTAATCAGACGCAAGCCGCTGTTCAGCTCTCAGCTCTCAGCTCTCAGCCCCCCTCCCCTCTTCCCCAACCCGCACACCCCATGCCCCCTGACTTCAATCCCGCCGCTTGGTTGAACTATGCCAAGTGGGCCGTCATCGCCTACCTCCTGTTCTACGGCGCGATGGCGTTCGGCCTCAGCCTGCTGGCCGCCCGCGTGCGCCAGCGCTCCGCCTGGCTGGCGTGGTTTCCGGTGCTGAACTATTACCTGATGTGCCGGCTGGCCGGCGCGTCGCTCCTGCTGATCCTGCCGGCGCTGATTCCCTTCCTGAACCTGATCGTGTTCGCCTACCTCGGCGCCGTCATGGCGAAGCGCGTCGGCCGCAGCCCGGCCCTCGGCGTCCTGTTCGGTGTCCCCGTGCTGGGCAACCTCGTGCCGCTCCTGCTGGGCGCCGGCGGCCGCACCGCTGCGGAGTCGGCCGAGCCACCCCCGGTTCGCCCGCCCCTCGTCACCGCCCTGATCCACGCCGGCGTGGCGCTCAGCCTCGTCGCGCTCACCGGTGCCGGCTTCATCGCGGCGAGCCGGATGTCCCGGGCCCCGGCCGCTACCGCCGCGCAGGCGACCGCGACCCTGCCGGCGCGCCTGGCGGGCACGTTCACCGAGTTCCCCATTGACACCGCGACGGACAACCCGGCGCGCCCCACGCAGGTCGTCAGCGAAAGTTATGCCGAACCCGCCGGGGGTGAATCCCGCGGCGGCGGCCAGATTTCCAGCCAGCAGCTGCCGCCCTGGATCCCGCTCGCCTCATTGCCGACCCTGGCGGAGAACGCCACCTCGGCCGAATACTTGACCGCCGGCGCCGGGGCGAAGGTGAACGTGGTGACGCTCTCCATGCGCGACTCCCACAACGGCGAACTCACCCTGCCGACGCGCCAGCAGCTGGCCGAGATCGCGCCCGACGCCACCGTCACCGGCCTGGAGTTGTCCACCCCCGGGAACGTGACCTACCGCGGCTTCCGCGTCTCCACCGCCCTCGCCGTCTATTTCGCGCTGCGTCGGGGCGACACCAACACCGCCATCCTGATCTCCGCCCAGGAAGTCGCCGGCATGGCCGTGGCCGAGCGCCTCGCCCGCAATGTCGGCAACGGTCAGGGCCTGCTCGAGGAGGAGCAATACCGCGGCGCCTTCAGCCGGCTGCCCCCGCCGCCCCCGGGCACCAGCGTGCAGATGGTGCGGACCATCACCCAGGCCGACATCATCGCCGAGGTCGCCAAGCTGGACGCCGCCATGGCGAACAACCGGCAGGACCCGGAGATGGCCAGGTTCGCCGAACTCCTCCCGCTGGTTAAGACCGTGGTGCCCCGCTCCATCTCGATCGCCGGGTATGCCGCCGGCATGGATTCCAACGACGGCTTCATCGCCGGCGTGGCCGGCTACACCAGCGGCTCCAACGCCTGGACCGCGATGCAGGCGCTGCGCACGCTGCAGACCTTCCTCCCGCCCGGCCTGCCGGTGGCGGTCACGACAATCGACGTCGGCGGCTCCACCGCCTTCGCGGTGGACGCCGTGGACAATGGGAAACCATTTGGCGCCATCCTCCTGCGCCGGGGCTCCTCCATCGCCGCGCTGACCGGCGTGAACACGACATCGCAAGCCCTGCGCCCCTGGGCCGAAGGCTACGCCCGGGAAAAATAGCGCCGGCTTCTGGCTTCCGTTCTCGTCAGCCCTTCCGCTTTCGGGATTTCTTCTTCGGCGGACCCACCAACGCCTTGAGCCGCTTCGTGGTCTGATCCCGGTCCAATTTCGACGCGGCCACGTCGAGGACGAGTTCTTCCCAGTCCGGACCGTCGGCCGCCGGCTCGAGGCCGTTTAGTCGGAGGAACAGCACACACGCACCGAGGGCAACACGCTTGTTGCCGTCCACGAACGGGTGATTCCGGCAAAGATAGAAAAGGTAGGCCGCGGCCACCTCCTCCATGCTGCCATAGACTGATTGCCCGCCGAATGTGGCCTGCGGCGCGGCCACTGCGGATTCGAGCAGGGCGTCGTCGCGCAGCCCGTCAGAGCCGCCAAACTGCGCGATGGCCGCGGCATGGACCTGCCTCACCAGCTCAACCGGCAGGAAGTAGCAGTTGTCCGGCGTGGTGCTCATGCCAGCCGCTTCATCGTCCGGGCGTAGTCTTTCATCACCTGCCTCACGGCCGCCGACGCCTCCTCGGGTGCGACGACCGGCCGGACCGGCGTGAGGTAGATCGCCCCGCCCTCGTGGACCGTCAGGTTCACCTGATCGCCCACCTTCAGGCGCGCCAGGTCCATGAGCGCCGCGTCCAGCATGATGCCCTGCGAGTTGCCGACCTTGGTGATGGTTTTGATCATGGCGTAATACTATGTTTTACCGCCGCTGGATGTCAAGGCGCCGCTGCCGCCCCGGCCTCATGCCCAAGGGCACGCTCAAGCGCTTCCCGGCTGCTCTGCCGGGTTGAGTTTTTGCGCCGACCTGCCTTGCTCCGCCGTCTTCTTCCTGGCGGCTTTGCACCTCTGCGGAAGGTCGAGCACCCGAAAACTGTTCTGATCAGGCCCAAGCGCATCCCAGCCTGCGCCAGCCGCACGACGAATAAGGCTTGATCCAACGTGCCCCGCCGTCGCGGAAATTTGTAACGCAATGCGTTACAAGCCATGGCTTGCCTTGGACAGTCTAGGGAAGAGTCTTGACCACTGCCTTAGAACATCTAGGTGAGTGGCCATGGCCAAAAAAGAAGACCTCCTCCAGGGCACCCTCGACATGCTCGTGCTGCGCGTCCTCAGCCGCGGCGAACTCCACGGCTGGGGCATCACGCTCAAGCTGGAACAGCTCTCCAAGAGCGCGCTGCAGGTGGACGAGGGCTCCCTCTACCCCGCCCTTTACCGCATGGAGGAAAAGGGCTGGATCGAGGCCGAGTGGCGCACCACCGAAAACAACCGCCGCGCGAAATACTACTCCCTCACCCGCGCCGGCCGCAAACAGCTCGAGGTCGCCACCGAGAGCTGGGACCGCATGTCCGCCATCATCGCCCTCGTGATGCAGTCCGCCTGAGCCACCGCTGTCCTCCGTTCACTGTTCTCTGTCTTCCGCCCCCTCCCCATGAATCCCCTCCACCGCTTCGTCCGCCCCCTTCGCGCCCTGTTCGGCAAAGGCAAACTCGAACGCGACATGGCCGAGGAGATGCGCTTCCACCTCGAACAGCGCGCGGCGGAGCGAGCGGCCGACGGGCTTTCGCCCGAGGAGGCGCGCCATGCGGCCGAGCGCCGCTTCGGCAACCTGGCCAGCCTCCAGGAACAGGCGCGCGCGGACCGCGGCTGGCGCTGGCTGGAGAACCTGCTCCTCGACCTGCGCCTCGGCGTCCGCTCCCTCGCGAAGTCCCCCGGTTTCACTTTCATCGCCATCCTCACGCTCGGCCTCGGCATCGGCGCCAACACCTCGATGTTCAGCCTCGTCAACGGGATCATGCTGAAGCCCCTGCCCTACGCCGACGCCGACCGCCTGCAGCATGTCTACCGCGTCACCGCGCAGCAACCGGAGGGCGGCCACTCGCCCGCCGACTTTCTCGACCTGCGGAAGGCGCGCGAGCCTTACGGTGACTTTGCCGTCTTCGCCTCTGACCGCGTCAGTCTTTCCGACCCGGGCAAACCCGCCGAACTCGCCTTCGCCGGCCGCAGCTCCGCCAACCTCTTTGCCCTGCTCGGCGTCGTGCCGCAGCTCGGCCGCAACTTCCTCCCGGACGAGGACAGCCCTGGCCGCAGCCAGGTCGTCATCCTCAGCCAGCGCACCTGGCGCAACCGCTACGCCGCGGCGCCCGACATCATCGGCCGCCGCCTCCGCATCGACGGCGAATGGCACGAAGTCGTCGGCGTGCTGCCCGCCTCGTTCAACGACTGGCGCCACCTCGGCAACGTCGATTTCTTCCGGCCCTTCACCTTCACCCCGGAGTTCTCCCGCGACCGCAAGGCGACCAACCTCCAGCTCTTCGGTCGCCCGGCCCCGGGCGTGACCCCGGCGGCGGCCGCCGCCTTCGTCGCCGGCTTTGGCGAACGCCTCGTGCGGGCGCACCCCGCGGAGCACGCCGGCAGCTCCTGGCGCGCCGTGTCCATGCAGGCCACCGCCGCCGGCGACAGCGGCGGCATCATCCTGCCCCTGCTCATCGGGCTTTCGGGCTTCGTCCTGCTCATCGCCTGCTCGAACCTCGCCAACCTGCTGCTCGCCCGGACCATGACCCGCGCGCGCGAGTTCGCCGTGCGCGCCGCCATCGGCGCCACGCGCCTCCAACTGCTGCGCCCGCTCCTGGTCGAGGCGGGGCTCCTTTCCCTGGCCGGCGGCGCCCTGGCCGTCCTCGTGGCCTACGGCTTTCGCAACTGGGCCGCGCTCCGCTCCACCGGCGACAACGGCGAGTTCGTTTGGTTCGAGGTCGACTGGTCCGTGATGGGCTGGGCCTTCGGGGCGTCGCTGTTCACCGCGGCCGCCTTCGGCCTCGCCCCCGCGCTGTTCGCGCTGCGGCTCAACCTGAACGACACCCTCAAGTCCGGTGCGCGCGGCTCGACCGGTGGCCGCGGCCAGCAGCGTTTCCGGCAGCTGCTCATCGTCGGCCAGTTCGCCCTCTCAATGGTGCTCCTCACCGCCGCCGCGCTCTTCATCCGCGGCCTGCACGACCTCCACCACCGTCGCGCGGGCTGGCAATCCGCCCGATTGGTCACGGGCGGCGTCGCCCTGCCGTCCGGCACCTATGGGGACGCGGAAAAGGTGCACGCGTTCCAGCGTCTCGCCGTCGAGCGCCTCGCGTCCCTGCCCGGCGTCGAGACCGTCGCGCTCGGCCGCGCCACCCCGTTTTTTCACTGGACCGACGTGCGCAAGTTCCACGTCGCCGGTCGCACCCGGCCCGCGCCCGGGCAGGAGCCGGCCGCCATGGTCAACAGCATCAGCCCGGATTTTCTCGCCGCGTTCGAGATGAGGCTCATCGCCGGGCGCGCCTTCGGGGAAGGCGACCGCGCCACCGCGCCGCGGGTCTACCTCATCGGCCAGGCCACCGCCCGCGCGTGGTTCGGCGCGGAGGACCCGGTCGGCCGCCGCCTCGCCCAGATCGCCGAGGGCCGCGAGATTTTCACCGGCGAGATCGTGGGGGTCGTCGCCGATTTCCAGTCCGTCGATCCGGACCCCAACCCGGTCGTGCATCACGTCTACCAGCCGCTGGCCCAGGAAGCCACGCGGGGCTTCGAGATCGCCGTGCGCGCCGCCCCGGGCATCGCGCCCTCCACCCTCGTGTCCGCGATCCGTGACACCTTCGCCGCGCTGGACCCTGATCTCCCCGTGCGCCGCCTGCAACCCGCCGACCGGAACATCGACCGCGCGCTTTACCAACTCGGCGTGTTGCGCGACATGCTCGGTGCCTTTGGCGGGCTCGGTCTCGCACTGGCCTCACTCGGCATTTACGGCGTCATCGCCCGCACGACCGCGCAGCGCAGCGGCGAATTCGCCATCCGCCTTGCCCTCGGGGCCGGTCGCCGTGACATCACCCGCCTCGTCTTCGGCCCCGGCCTGCGGCAGGCCCTGGCCGGAGCCCTGCTCGGGTTGATCGGATCCTATGGCGCCACCCAGGCCATCGCCTCCGCCTTCCCCGGCATCCACACCAATAATCCCGCCGTGCTCGCCGTCACCACGTTGATCCTGGTCATCGTCGCCCTGCTGGCCTGCTGGCTCCCCGCGCGCCGCGCCGGCAGGATCGACGCCATCGCTGCCCTGCGGGCGGAGTAATACCAAATGCCCGTAGCTTTTATTTTTGTCATCGCGAGGCTCGCGGAGCGGGCCGTGGCGATCCAGCTGGATTGCTTCGTCGCTCCGCTCCTCGCAATGACAGTCCAAAAGCCAAGGGATGTTGGTTAAGCCGCCCCGCCCGCCGCCGACTCGTGGCAGAAGCTGAAGTGAGTGCCTTCCGCGAGCGCGGCATCCTTGCTTAATAAGCAAGGATGCCCGGCTGCCGCAGCCTGATGTGTCGGGTTGAATTTTTGCGCCGACCTGCCTTGCTCCACCGCATGTTGCAACGCCTCCTCCCCCTCGCCCTGGCCCTGACCCTGGCCCTTCCTTCCCTGCCCGCCCAGCAGGCGTCGGAGCCGAAGAACCTCTACACGCTCAAGCAGGAGATCAACGCCTACGTCACTTCCGGCGCCTACGGCCGGGAAGTCGTCCGCGTGGCCGCCGAGGCCAACAAGTATCTCCTCCGGCGCATCCCGCGCGGCATCCCCAAACACGCCAAGCACAGCCAGAAGCTCGCCGTGGTGTTCGACATCGACGAGACCACGCTCAGCAACGTGCGCCACATCCAGGCCAACGACTACGGCTATCTCCCGAAGGTCTGGGACGCGTGGGTCGCCGAGGGCCAGGCCACCGCCATCTTCCCCGTGCAGGCCGTCTATAACACCGCCGTGAACGCCAAGGTGGACGTGTTCTTCATCACCGGCCGCAAGCAGAGCGACGCCCCCGGCACCGAGCGCAACCTGCGCCAGGTCGGCTACGAGACCTGGACGAAGATTTTCTACAAGCCGGACGATTTCGCCGAGAGCACCCGGGCCTTCAAGATCGCCACCCGCCGCCAGCTCGCGGCCGAGGGCTACCTCATCATCGCCAACATCGGCGACCAGAACAGCGACCTCGTCGGCGGCTACGCCGAGAAGACCTTCAAGCTGCCGAATCCGTTCTACCTCGTGAACTGATTTGCCCCGGTTTCGCCGACTTCCGGGCGCTGCCGGAGGGCAGCGCGAAGGCGAGAACCGGGGACAAACACCGGGCTGGCAGCAGCCAGCAACGGTGCCGCTCCACTTCACTTTGCCGGGGCTTCCACTGGTGCCGACGCCCAGAAACAGTGCCCGCGCTGGTTGTGGCCCCGGCTGCGCTCACTTCGCCGGCTCGGCCGACGGGGTGGGCGCGGCTGCGGCGGCGCGCTCCTGCCAGAAATACTGCGCCTGGCCGGCGGCGTCCGGGTGTTTGATGGCATCCCAGCGGATCCAGGCCGCCGCCCCGCCGAGCAGCAGCACGACCACCCAGAAGATCAGGCGGCGCTTCCGCGCGGCCGCCTCCTTGTCCTCGTAGGGATCGTCGAGCGAGACCTTCGCGCCGGGCGGCTTCACGGCGAGGTCGGTCAGTGCGGTGCCGAAGGGGATGTTGATCCGCACGCGGCCGTTCACCGCCCAGCCGTTGCCCTCGAGGATCGGGCCGAGGGTGCGCTGCCGGAGCTTGAGCCAAGCGATGATCACCGAGGGCGTGGAGATGACGAGCATCAGGCCGAGCAGCACCAGCGGATACTGCCAGGGCTTCAACTGGAAGACGTAGCCGAGGATCAGGGTGATGGCGGTGATCGCGCCGGAGATGGCGACGCCGATCGCGGCGACGGCGCCCACATCCACCTTCTTCGGCGGCTCGGCGGGCGGGGCCTTGTCGGCGTTGGCCGCGTTGGCCGCCGTGGAGGCCAGGCGGGCGCTGGAGGCGGCCTCGGCTGCGGCGGCGCGCTTGGCCACCTGCTCCTCGATCATCCGCAGGAATTTCTTGTAGGGCGACCAGAACGCCTGCCGGATGCTGATCGGGTTGTCCACGATGCTGGCAATGGTGGCGTCCCAGTCGCGGCCCGCGCGGTCGTAGAACACGCCGTTGCGGCCGACGAAGAGGTAGTCGCTGTCGCCCTGCGTGAAGCAGGCGGCGATCTTCATCGTCGCGCCGCCAGGGCGCTTGCAATCCACGTAGGCGATGTAGGCTTTACTCATCGCCGCCAGCGGGTTGGCCCCGTCCACGCGGATGCACAGCTCCGTGCTGCGGCTGTCGAGGTAGAGCGTGCCGGCCTGGAACACGGCCCACTTGTCGCGCGAGTAGAAGTCGGCGAAGTTGACGAAATTGTGCAGCAGCGCGCGCAGGTCGCGGTGGTAGTGGGTGAGCCGGTTGACGTCGGTGATGGCCTTGAACTGCGGCTCGAGCGCCTTGTCCTGCGCGATGAGGTCGGCGAGCGCCGCGCGGGCCCGGCCGGCGAGGATGGCCTGGATGCGCGGCAGCCCGAGCTTCTCCACGGCGCTGCCGGCCTTGCCGCCGAGCCAGGTCTCGTAGGCGGAGAATTTGGCGTTGAGCGCGGCCCACTCGGCCAGCGTGAGCGCGGTCTTGGCCGCCCCGTGCACGGGCGTGACGACCGCCTGGTGCAGGGTGGCGAGGGCGGCGGCCCAGGCGGGGTTGACGCCCTCGAGCAGGGGCAGCGCCCGCCCGGCCTCGACGCGGGCCAGCGGGAAACCGGCCACCTCCTCGGCGGTGATCTTGAGGTCCTGGGCGGCGATCGCGAGGTAGGCGCTTTCCTGGCCGTTGAGGGCGGCGAGGGCGCGGCCGTCGAAGGCGGCGAGGCGGCAGCGGGCGAAGTAATCCTCCACCTTGGCGCGCACGGCCTTGAGCGCGGCGCAGGCGGCGTCGGTCGCATCGCCGAGCACGGCGATGTCCTTGCCGGAGCTCTGCGCCACCCAGGCCGCGTAGGCGGCGAGGTCGGCAAAGAAGGCGTCCACCTGCTCCGCGGTGACGCCCACCGAGCCGGTGCGGTCCGCCGCCCCGCCGGTGCAGGCGATGATGTCCTTGATCAGGGCCTGGGCCTCGGCGTCCTCGGTCGCCTCGGGCGGGATCACGCCGTCGCCGTTGAGCGGGCTGGCGGAGAAGATCCGGGCCGTGTCCGCCGCGTCGGCCGCGGCGATGGCCGCCGCGCCCTTCTTCCCGAGGTTGCCGAGCACCTGTTGGGCGGAGGCGAGCAGCACCTTGCCCTCGGGGGTGGCGTCGTTGATGGCGGCGAGCGGCAGAGCGTCGCTGCCCTTGAGCAGGTCGCCGGGCTCCTTGAGGCGCGCCGCCGCCCACTCAATGGCGGCGAGCAGCTCGGGCACGCGGATGCGGCCGTCGCCGTCGGTGTCGATCATCGCGAGGGTCTTCTCGTCGAGCTCGAGGCCCTTGACGGGACAGCTCAGCGCCACCCACAGTTTCTGGTCGAGGTGCCCGAGGTTGAGCAGGTCGGCGCCGGTTTCGAGGGCGACTTGATCGAGGCCGCCGGTGCGGAAGAATTTCCAGGTGTGCATGGGCATGGGTGGGAGTGAGGGAACCGCCAAGGGTGTCGCGCCCAGCCTTGAAACGCCCGCGCATTTGGCAAACCCGAATCGGTCCGCCGCGCCGCAAAACAGGGTTGAGCCCGCCCCCGGGCCGTGGCATCCACGCACCATGCACCGCGAACTCCACCAGTGGCACAGCCCCAATCTCAACAAGCCGATGGAAGTGGCGGTTTACGGCCAATACGGCTTCGCCCTCCTCATGTTCCCCACGGCGGCGGCGGACTACCTGGAGTATGAGCGCTTCCACGTGATCGACGCCATCGCGCCCTTCATCCGCTCGGGCCAGTGCAAGGTTTTCTCGATCAATTCCATCAACAACGAGAGCTGGCTGAACGACTCGATGCACCCGCGGCACAAGGCCATCCGCCACCAGCAGTTCAACGCCTACGTGATCGACGAGGTGGTGCCCTTCATCCATTCGCACTGCGGCGGGCGCGTGCGGACCATCGTGACCGGCGCTTCCTTCGGCGCCCTCCACAGCGCCAACACCCTCTTCCGCCGCCCCGACCTCATCGACGGCTGCATCGCCATGAGCGGCAGCTACGACCTCAAGGACTACACCAAGGGCTACTGGGACGAGGACGTGTATTTCAACTCGCCGATCGACTACCTGCCGGGCCTGAACGACGAGGGCACCCTCGCCCACCTGCGCGCGAAACAGCACATCCATTTCGTCTCCGGCCAGGGCAGCTACGAGAAACCGTCCTCGTCCGTGGACATCGGCCGCATCCTCGCCGCCAAGGGCATCCCCCACACGGTCGATCTCTGGGGCCACGACGTGAACCACGACTGGCCCTGGTGGCGCAAGATGCTGCCGCACTACCTCGGCACGAAGTTCTGAGTCGGTCCGTTTTTGCCCGGAGACCGCTGGGCATCCTTCCGTCTCCGCGTCCTTCGCGTTCTCCGCGTTTGATCCGCCGGCTCATGCCTATGGCGCTCGGTGCGCGCTTGGGTGAGGGCGTGGCTGGTTCACGCCCGCGCGGGCGGACACAAGGTCCGCCCCTACAGTGCGAATCCCCGACGTAACTGGTATCAATCCCCGAACTTGATACCCTGGGCAAGAGGCAGGCTGTCCGAATAATTCACCGTTACCGTCTGCCGCCTCATATACTGTTTCCACGCGTCGCTGCCGCTCTCGCGGCCGCCGCCGGTCTCCTTCTCGCCGCCGAAGGCCCCGCCGATCTCGGCGCCGCTGGTGCCGATGTTGACGTTGGCGATGCCGCAGTCGCTGCCGCACGCCGCGAGGAATTGCTCCGCCTCGCGCAGGTCCGTCGTGAAGATCGCCGAGCTCAGGCCCTGCGGCACGCCGTTCTGCATGGCGACGGCCTCGTCGAGCGTCTTGTAGCCCATGACATACAGGATCGGGGCAAAGGTCTCATGCTGCACCACCGGCCACCAGTTCTTGGCCTCGGCAATGCAGGGTGTCACGTAGTTCCCGGCCAGCCGCCCGCCGCCGTGCAGGATCCTGCCGCCCTCCTTTTTCAGCCCGGCAATGGCCTGCTGCATGGCGTCCACCGCCGCCGCATCAATGAGCGGGCCGACGAGGTTGCCGGGCTCCAGCGGGCTGCCGATGGGCAGTTGCTTGTAGGCCGCGACGAGCGATTTCACGAGTTTCGCCTTGATGGACTCATGCACGATAATGCGGCGCGTGCTGGTGCAGCGCTGCCCGGCCGTGCCGACGGCGCCGAAGACGATGGCGCGCAGCGCGAGCTTCAGGTCGGCCGAGGGCGCCACGATGATGGCGTTGTTGCCGCCGAGCTCGAGCAGCGAGCGCCCGAAGCGCTTGGCGACGACCTCGCCGACGCGCCGGCCCATCCGGGTCGAGCCAGTGGCCGAGACGAGCGGGATGCGGCGGTCGTTCGTCAGCAATTCGCCGACCGACGGGCCGTCGCCGATGACGAGGGAGAAGATGGCCGGATCCACGCCGTTGGCGCGGCAGACCTTTTCCGCGATCTTGATGCAGGCGATGGCGGTGAGCGGGGTCTTCTCGGAGGGTTTCCAGAGCGTCGCGTCGCCGCAGGCCGCCGCGAGCGCGCTGTTCCAGGCCCAGACGGCCACGGGGAAATTGAAGGCCGAAATGATGCCGACGACACCCAGCGGCTGCCACTGCTCCATCATGCGGTGGCCCGGGCGCTCCGAGGCGATGGTCAGGCCGTGCAACTGCCGCGAGAGCCCGGTGGCGAAATCGCAGATGTCGATCATCTCCTGCACCTCGCCCTCCCCCTCCGGCAGAATCTTGCCCGCCTCGAGCGACACGAGCTGGCCCAGCTCCGTCTTCAGCTCGCGCAGGGCGTTGCCCAGCTGGCGGACGACCTCGCCGCGCTTCGGCGCCGGCACGTCGCGCCACGCGAGGAAGGCCTGCTGCGCGGCCGCGACCGCGGTCTCGTAGTCCTCCGGCGTGGCCTGCCGCACGCGGCCCAGCAGCGAGCCGTCAATGGGCGAGTATTTCTCGAGCACCGGGCCCGCACCGCCCCACGCGCCGCTGAAGACGCCGGCGTTGGCGGTTTTGGACGAGAGACCGAGTTTGGGGAAGATCGCCTTGGCGACGGCGGGGACGGAGGTGGATTTGGCAGGCATGTTAGAAGCGTGGTTTGGTGGAGGGCCCAGCTCCAGCTGGGCCGCGGCTCAGCTGGAGCTGAGCCCTCCAATTATTGAATCTCATTTCCCATACACGCGGCCGCCCCACTGGGTGCCGAGGAAGCTCTCGAGCGAGACGGATTCCTGTTTCACGAAGCCCGGCCCGAGCTTCTTCTTCGCGAACAACTCGAGCACGCCGACAATGCCGGCGGCCGTGGTCAGCTGGATGGCGTTGAGCTTGCGGCCGTGGATCGTGTCGCCGTGCATCTTCTTGATGAAGCTGCGCTGCTTCAGGCCGCCGCCGGCCTCGGTGCCGACGACGCTGACGTAGAACACCACGACATCCGACTCGGTGAGCGGCACCTCCTGGTCGAAGATCTGCGTGACCAGCTCCTGGCGCGGCGCGAGGTTGAGGTCCTGCAGGAGGAACTTCATCAGGTCGCGGTGGCCGGGGTAGCGCATGGTCTTGTAATTGAGGTCGCCGACCTTGCCCGCGAAGGTCTGACACATCGTCGCGACGCCGCCCGAAGTGTTGAAGGCCTCGTATTCCGTGCCGTCGATCGTGATGCGCTCCACGCCGTCGAGCGGCATGGTCGTCACCAGCCGGCCGCCGTGCAGCGCCTCGCCGACCTGGCAATACTCGTTGATGAGCCCGGCCGTGCTCCAGCTGAGGTAATACTTCATCTGGTTGCTCGCGTTCAGCGGCAGCGCGCCGACGCGCATCTCGCAGTTCCGCACCTGCGCCAGGGACGAGGCCAGCGAGCCGCCCACGATGTTGATCGCGCCGGGGGCGAGCCCGCATTGCGGCATGAAGGTGGCCTTCGGCGCCTTCTTCGCCAGCTTCTGGATGAAGGCCGTCGTCTCGACGTCCTCCGTCAGGTCAAAATAGCTCACGCCGGCCTGCGCGCAGGCGCTGGCGATGGTCTTGTTGAGGAAATACGGCGCGGCGCTGACGATGGCGTCCACGCCCTTGACGAAGGCCGCGAGCTGCGCGGCCTGCTTCACGTCCACCTGGACGAATTTGGATTTCCTGAGCCCGGACAGGTCGATGTTCGCGCGGGCGTCGGCGAGGGCGACGCCGGTGCAGAACTTGCAGGACTCGAGGAGGGTGGCGATGGTGCCGCCGACTTTGCCGGCACCGACAATTCCGATTTTCATGGAGCGTGGATTCGTGGAGGCCTGCGGGGCAGGCCGGGGTTGGATTTATGACATAAGCCGCCGTTCAACCCGTGGCCAAGCCTGTTCTCATCACCCGATGGGATGAAACCCGCCGGGCCATCGTTCGGCTCGCCAAACACTTTCCGGCCTCCTACTTAGACCCGACGCCCGCATGACCACCTCAACCGCGACACCCGACCTGCCCGCCCTCGCCGCCCGTCTCACGGGCGAGCTGCACTTCGATGCGACGATGCGGAAGCTCTACGCGACCGACGCCTCCGAATACCAGGAACTGCCTGTCGCCGTCGCCCTGCCGAAGACCGAGGCGGACGTCCGCGAACTGATCGCCTTCGCCAACGCGCACGGCATCGGCCTGATCCCGCGCACCGCCGGCACCTCCCTCGCCGGCCAGGTGGTGGGCAACGGCATCGTGGTTGATGTCGGCCGCCACCTGAACCGCATCCTCGCGACCGATCCCACGCGCCGCCGCGTCCGCGTCCAGCCGGGCGTCGTCCGCAACGAGCTCAATCTCCACCTCAAGCCGCACGGCCTCTTCTTCACGCCGGAAACCTCCACCGCCAATCGCGCGATGATCGGCGGCATGGTCGGCAACAACTCCTGCGGTGCCAACTCCATCGTCCACGGCACCACGCGCGAACACCTCGTCTCGGCGCGCGGCTTCCTCAGCGACGGCTCCGAGGCGACCTTCGGTCCGCTGACCAAGGCCGAGTTCGAGGCCAAGTGCGCCGGCCCGGCCACGTCGCTCGAGGCGAAGATCTACCGCACCGTGCGCGACCTGCTCGGCGACGCGAAGAACCGCTCGCTCATCCGCGACAACTACCCAAAGCCGACCGTCACCCGCCGCAACACCGGCTACGCACTCGACCGGCTGATGGAGTGCAATGTCTTCGATCCCGCCTCGGCCAAGCCCTTCAACCTCTGTCAGCTGCTCGCCGGCTCCGAGGGCACGTTGTTCCTCGGCGTCGAGTTCGAGCTCAACGTCGAGCCCCTGCCGCCGGCGGGCGCGCTGATGTGCGCGCATTTCGCCACCATCCAGGACTCCCTCCACGCCACCCTCATCGCGATGCGCCACCGGCCCTTCGGTTGCGAGCTGATCGACCGCCACATCCTCGAGTGCACCAAGGCCAACCTCGAGCAGGTGAAGAACCGTTTCTTCGTCGTCGGCGACCCCGGCGCCGTGCTCGTCATCGAAATCCGCCTCGAAAAGCGCGAGCAGATCGAGGCCGTGATGAAGACCATCGAGTCCGAGCTGCGCGCCGCGAAGCTGGGCTACGCGTTCCCCGTGCTCTGGGGCGACGACGCCAACAAGGTCTGGGATCTCCGCCGCGCCGGCCAGGGCCTGATGATGAACGTCCCGGGCGACGCCAAGCCGCGCGAGGTCGTCGAGGACACGGCCGTCGCCGTCGAGGACCTGCCGGCCTACATCGCCGAGTTCGACGCGCTGATGCGTAACAAATACGGCATCAGCTCCGTCTACTACGCCCACGCCGGCGCCGGCGAACTGCACACGCGCCCGCTCTTCGACCTCAAGACGCACGAGGGCCTGAAGTTCTTCCGCGGCATCGCCACCGACGTCGCCCACCTCGTGAAGAAATACCGCGGCTCGCTCTCCGGCGAACACGGCGACGGCCGCCTGCGCGGCGAGTTCATCCCCTTCATGGTCGGCCCCGAGTGTTACGCGATGATGCGGCGCGTGAAGGAGACCTTCGACCCGCGCGGTCTGCTCAATCCCGGCAAGATCATCGACACGCCGCCGATGGACACGTCCCTGCGCCACGGTCCCGACCACCCGTCGCCCGCGCACAAGACCGTCTTCAATTTCCGCGAAGCCCAGGGCGTCCTCCGCGCCGCCGAGAAGTGCAACGGCGTCGGCGAGTGCCGCAAGACCCACCTCATGGGCGGCACCATGTGCCCGAGCTACATGGCGACGCGCAACGAAAAGGACACCACCCGCGCCCGCGCCAACATGCTGCGCCACGTCCTGACCGACGCGCGCGAGGGCATGAACGCCTGGGACAGCGAGCAGGTGAAGGACGTCATGGACCTCTGCCTCTCCTGCAAGGGCTGCAAGTCCGAGTGCCCGTCCAATGTGGACGTCGCTCGTCTCAAGGCCGAGTGGCAGCAGCACTACTACGACGCCAACGGCGTGCCGCTGCGCTCGCGCCTCGTCGCCAGCTTCACGAAGTCCATGCGCCTGGCCGCGCTCGCGCCCCGGCTCTACAACTGGGCCGTCACCGAGCCCGGCCTCTCGCACTTCATCAAGCGCGTCTCCGGCTTCGCCACCAAGCGCAGCCTGCCGCACCTGCACGCCACCACGCTCGCCGCCTGGCACAAGCGGCACGCGAACCCGCTCCCCCATGTAGGGGCGTCGCTTGACGACGCCCGCGGGCGCGGACAAGCCGCGCCCCTACAAAACCCCTTCCCCCACGGCCGCGTCTTCCTCTTCTGCGACGAGTTCACGAACTACAACGACACGCCCGTTGGCATCAAAGCCGTCCAGCTCCTCAACCGGCTCGGCTACGAGGTCGTCATCCCCGCTCATGTCGAGAGCGGCCGCGCGCACTTCTCGAAAGGCCTCATCCGCGACGCGCAGCAGTTCGCCATTCGCAACGTGGAGCTGCTCAAGGACGTCGTCTCCGCCCAGTCGCCGCTCATCGGCCTCGAGCCGTCGGCCATCCTGTCCTTCCGCGATGAGTATCCCGACCTCGTGCCCGACCGCCTGCTCGACGCCGCCAAGGCGCTCGCGAAGAATGCGCTGACGATCGACGAGTTCATCGCCCGCGAGGCCGACGCCGGCCGCATCACCCCGGCGTCCTTCAAGCCGGAGGCGCGCGTCATCAAGCTGCACGGCCACTGTCACCAGAAGGCGCTTTCGTCGCTCGTGCCGACCGTGAAGATGCTCGAGCTGCCCGCCGGCCACAAGGTGCAGATGATTCCCTCGGGTTGCTGCGGCATGGCCGGCTCCTTCGGTTACGAGGAGGAGCATTACGCGCTCTCCCAGCAGATCGGCGAACTCGTCCTCCTTCCCACCGTGCGCTCCGCCCCGGCCGAAACGGTCATCGCCGCCCCCGGCACCAGCTGCCGCCACCAGATCCTCGACGGCACCGGCAAGATCGCCCAGCACCCGGTGGAAATCCTCCACGCCGCACTCCCCTAAAGCCCGCCCTCGGAAATGTGTAATATAATACGGCAAGTGTCACATGATGCAGGTCAGATAAGTGCCAGATGATGGAGGTCAGGTTAGGGCTGGTGGGTGAAGCAAGATATCCAGCGTGAACGTAGGTTGATGGTAGCCGCGGTGCGTCGAG
>JAEUGW010000015.1 GCA_016795565.1 Opitutaceae bacterium
CGGTGACGCTCAACGCCGACCGCGACGGCGGCGGCTCCGGCGCGATCGCCCTCGGCTCGGGCACGGTCATCACCAGCGCCGGCGGCGCCATCACCCTCGGCGGCGGCGCCACCCCGGCCACCACCGCCGCCTTCGGCACCGCGGCCAACAAGGACGGCATCTCGCTTTTCGGCGCCACGCTTTCCTCCGGCGCGGGTGCCCTGACGCTCACCGGACAGGGCTTCGCGGGCAGCATCAATAATAACAATGGCATTGTTTTTGACAGCGGCAGCACGGCGACCGCCTCGACCGGCGTGATCACGTTGACCGGTGTCGGCGGGGCCGGTGGCGGTGTCAGCAACTTCGGCGTGCAGATCAAGACCAGCTCCAGCGTCGCCTCCACCGGCAGCGGTGCCATCCGTATCACCGGCACCGGCCAGAACTCCGTTGATTCGCAGGGCATCCTCCTCGCCTTCGGCACCAACACGGTGGGCGGCGCCTCGGCGACCGGCGACATCCTGCTGCGCAGCCTGGCCGGCACCGGCATCCAGATCGGCTTCAGCGGCGGCGGCGATGTGGCTGCCAACGTCACCACCACCGGCAACGTCACCCTCAACACCGTGGGCGGGGCCGGCGTCAACCAGATCAGTGGTGCGATCACGGCCGGCGGCCTGCGGCTGCTGAGCGACGCGGCGGCAACCTTCACCCTCACCAGTGCCACCAACGACATCAGCAACCTCGCTGCCAACGTCGTCGGCACCATCAACTACCGGGAGGGCGCCACCGCCTTGGCCGTCAACTCCGCCGGTCTCTCCACCGACACCGATGCCAACGGCACCCTCGACGGCACGACCGTCGGTCTCACTACCACCGGCACGGGCACCCTCACGCTCACCAACGGCGGCACGCTCGACATCGCGGCGGATATCGCCACCACCGGCGCGGTGACGCAGAACGGCGCCGGGGCGGTGACGATCACCGGTTCGCGGACGATCAGCACGACCTCCGACGCGGTGGACTTCCTGCGGGCAGTGACACTCAACGGGGCTGGCACGACGGTTGCCATCAACACCACGGCCGCTGGCACAGGCGGCAACATCACCTTCCAGAACACGCTCAACGCCACGACCGCCGGGGCCACGGCCGAGGACCTCACGCTCACGGCCGGCACGACGGGCGACATCACCTTCACCGGCACGGTGGGCCAGGGCGCCCGCCTGGGCGATGTGACCATCGCCTCGGCCAACAACGCGACGGTCTCTGCCGCCTTCTCCGCCGCCACGCTCACGCAGACGGCGGGCACGGGCACGACGACCTTCAACGCCGTCACGGACACCAACGCCGCGGGCGGCCTCAGCCTCACCGGCAACGCGCAGACGGTGAACGCGAACCTGACCACCACCAACGCCGGTCCGGTCACCTTCACCAATGCCGGCCTCCTCACGCTGAACGCCAATGTGATCTCGGATGGCGCGGTGACGCAGAACGGCGCCGGGGCGGTGACGATCACCGGTTCGCGGACGATCAGCACGACCTCCGACGCGGTGGACTTCCTGCGGGCGGTGACGCTCAACGGGGCCGGCACGACGGTTGCCATCAACACGACGGCCGCCGGCACGGGCGGCAACATCACCTTCCAGAACACGCTCAACGCCACGACCGCCGGCGCCACGGCGGAGGACCTCACGCTCACGGCCGGCACTGGCGACATCACCTTCACCGGCGCGGTGGGCCAGGGCACCCGCTTGGGCGATGTGACCATCGCCTCGGCCAACAACGCGACGGTCTCTGCCGCCTTCTCCGCCGCCACGCTCACGCAGTCGGCGGGCACGGGCACGACGACCTTCAACGCCGTCACGGACACCAACGCCGCGGGCGGCCTCAGCCTGACCGGCACGAACCTGGCGCTGAACAACACACTGACGACGACGGGTGGCGGCTCGGTCACCGTCAACCAGTCCGGCACCCTCACGATCGCCGCCGCCGGTGACATCACCTCTGACGGCGCCGTGTCCCTCACGGCCGCGGGCGGCATCAGCACGGCCGGGGACATCACGACCACCGACGACGACGTCACCTACGCCTCGGCCACGACGCTCAACGGCCCGGTCAGCATCACCACCGGCGCCGGCGGCGCGGGCAACATCACCTTCGGCAGCACCCTCAACGGCACGCAGAACCTCGCGCTCCTCGCCGGCACCGGCGACGTGACCTTCACCGGCGCGTTGGGCGGGGTCACCCCGCTCGGGGATGTGGTCATCACCTCGGCGACCAACGTCACGGCGACGACCTTCTCCGCCGCGACGCTGACGCAGACGGCGGGTTCGGGCACGACGACGCTCAACGGCGCGGTGGCGACGACCGCGGCCGGCGGCGTCAGTCTGACGGGCACGAACCTGGCGCTGAACAACACCCTCACCACCACCGGCACCGGCCCGGTCACCCTCAACCAGTCCGGCACCATCACGCTCGCCGCCGCCGGTGACATCGTCTCCGACGGCGCGGTATCCCTCACGGCCACGGGCGGCATCAGCACGGCGGGCGACATCACCACGACGGCCGACCTGATCGACTTCAACTCGAACGTGACGCTGACCGGGCCGGTCGCCCTCGCCAGCGCCAACGGCGACGTGACCTTCGATGGCACGCTCAACGGCGGCTCCAACCTCACCGTCACGGCCGGCACGGGCGACATCACCTTCACCGGCGCGGTCGGCGGCGGCACCCGCCTGGGCGCCCTGTCCATCGTCTCGGCCGACGACGTGACCGCCAACGCGCTCACGACGGCCTCCCTCAACCAGACCGACGGCACGGGCACGACGACACTCAACGGCGCGGTCAACACCAACGCCGCCGGCGGCATCACGCTGACCAACGAGACCATCGTGGTGAACGTCGGCCTGACGACGACCGCCGCCGGCCCGGTCACGCTCAACGCCGACACGACCACGCTCACGCTCGCCGCCGCGGGCGACATCACCGCCGACGGCGCGGTCAGCCTCACCGGCGCCACCGGCATCAGCACGGCCGGGGACATCACGACCACCGACGACGACGTCACCTACGCCTCGGCCACGACGCTCACCGGCCCGGTCAGCGTCACCACCGGCGCCGGCGGCGCGGGCAACATCACCTTCGCGAGCACAGTCACCGGAACCCAAGATCTGACCCTTTTGGCGGGCACGGGCAACGTCACCGTCACGGGCGATGTGGGTGCGACGCGCCTGGGGGTGCTGACAATCACCTCAGGGAATGCAGTGGCCTTCCAAGGCGCGAGCACGCAGCAGGCGGCCTCGCTGGTGGTGACGGCTTCGGCCAGCACGACCTTCACGGGCAACCTCAACCTGACCAATGGCGTGTCCCTGGCGGCCGGGGCGGGCAATGTGTCGTTCCTCAACGGGTTGACCGCAGGCGCAGCCTCGACCTTCGCCAACACCGGCGCGTTGCAACTGGGTGATGCTGCCGCCGACGTGACCTCACTCACCGGGGCGCTCACGCACACGGTAGGCACGACTTCCCTGGGCGGCACGGTCACGGCCCCCACCGGCGCGACCCTGGCCGTGGCCACGGTCAATGCCGACACGACCCTCAATACCACGAACAGCGCGGTGGCCTTTAACAGCACCCTGGACAGCGACGCGTTGGAAACGAACGACCTGACCGTCAACACCGGCACCGCGGCCACCACCATCAGTGGCGTCATTGGCGGGACCCTCAACGGCGAGCTCGGCACCCTGACCATCAACAACACGAGCGCCAGCGGCATGGCCCTGCCGTCCACGAACGCCCTGGCCGTCAACGTGACCACCAACGGCCCGGTGACCGACTTCGGCAATCTCGCGATCACCGGCTTGCTGGCCATCAACGCCGGGACCAACAACGTCACGCTGGGCGACGCCGGCGGGGAAACAACCAACCTCGGCTCGATCGGTGTCGTCGGCGGCAATGTCGCCCTCACCGAGGACAGCGCCACCGTTTTCACGGGCATCAACACCATCACTGGCACGCTGAACCTGACCTCGGCCGGCAGCATCACCGACACGGCGGGCACGACCCTCAACGTGGCCGGCGCGACGACGCTGAACGCCGGGACCAACGCCATCACCCTCGGTGATGACCCGGCGGACACGACCAACTTCGGCCCCTTGCTCACCTTCACCGGCGGCGCCGTGAGTCTCACCGAGGACTCCACCATGAACGTGACCGGCAACGCCTCGGTCAGCCTCGCCTTGAACGCCGTGGGGGTGAACCTCGCCGGCATCAACGCCCCGTCCCTCACGGTCAACAGCACCGGGGCCTTCGCCGGCACCGTGGGCATCTCGGACAGTGCGCCCTCCGTTATCCCGGGCATCTCCAATTTCAATGCGAACGGCTTCGACATCGTGCTCGACGCGCCGGGCAACAACTTCGGCACCGTCAGCCTGAACGGCGGGACCATCACCCTGACCAACGTCAGCCTGGTCAACCTCGCCGGCGTGACGGCGAGCGGCGCGTTCAACCTGTCGTCGCTCGGCACCCTGACCATCAGTTCGCCGATCTCGAGCGGCTCGACCGTCAACCTCAGCTCCACCGGCGGCAGCCTGGTCATTGACGCCGCGATCAGCACCACCTCCGGCAACCTGAGCCTGACCGCCGCCCAGAACGTGACCGCCAGCGCGCCGGGCACGCTGGCCACCGGGGGCGGGTCGGTCACGGTGCAGGCGGGCGACGCGGCGCAGTTGTCGGGCATCACCACCGCCGGGGGCAGCGTGGCGATCACAGCCGGGAGCACCGCCACCTTCATCAGCCCCCTGACCATCAGCGGGCCGTTCCTGCTCACTGCCGGCGGCAACAGCACCTTCAACCAGGCCATCAGCGGCGCCGGCGCGCTCACGGTGAACACCAGTGGCATCACCCGCTTCAACGGCGCCATCAGCGGCCTCGGCAGCCTGCTCACCAATACCGGCGGCTCCACGGTGCTCGCGGGCGGCGCGCTCGGCGTCACCGGCTCATTCCGCTTCAACGACCCGGTGACCCTCGAGGCCGCCACCACCATCACCGGCCCCACCGGCCGCTTCAACAGCACGCTGGACGGCACCCAGGCCCTCACCGTCAACCTCTCCGGCGACGCCGTCTTCGTCGGCGCGGTGGGCGGCACGCAGCGCCTGGCGGGCATCACCACGGACAGCGCCGGCCGCACCCTCTTCTATGGTGGCTCCGTGCTCACCACCGGAGCCCAGGCTTACAACGATGCCGTCCTGCTGGGCACCAACACGGCCTTCACGGCCACCGCCCTGACCTTCAACAACACGGTCAACACCGGCCCCACGCTGGCCTCGCTGGGCGGCCTCAGTGCGGCCGCCACCGGCGAGAGCGATCTCACGGCCAATGTCTCCGGGGCCACCGTCTTCAACGCGCCCGTCGGCCAGACCAGCCGGGTGGGGGATGTGACGACCGATGTGGCCGGCACCACCACGATCGCCGCGAACTTCAACGCCACCAAGATGACCTTCCGGGATCCGGTGATCATCGGCGGCGTCGCGCCGATCACGATTGACGCCAGCACCGCCTCCACCACCGAGGGCATCAGCTTCCAGCAGGGCATGACCGGCGCGGGCCGCACCATCGTGCTGAATGCCCCGCTCGCCACCATCTCCTCGGCTGGCGACATCGGCGGCCCGACCGGCCGGTTCGCCACCGTCACCGCCGCCGGCCGCAATCTGGTGATCGGCGGCGACATCTGGACGGAAGGCGACATCCTGCTCTCCATCGGCACCAACGGCTCGGACGCCTCCAACGACTTCCTCCAGTTCACCGTGCCGGGCTCGACCACGCCGCGGGCGACCCGGCTGGACTCGGCCACCGGCTCCATCGTGCTGGGCAGCGGTGCCGTCACGGGCACCACGGCCAAGACCGCCCCGCCGTTGCGCGCCTCCCTCTTCAAGAGCAACCCCGGCGACCTGCTGATGTTCGCCCGGAAGATCACGATCCAGCCCTTCGAGCGCCTCGCCGTGCGCAACGGCTCGCTGATCATGATTGCCGACGGCACGGCGGCGACCGACGGCATCACCCTGAGCAACACCGCCGCCGCCAACTACCTGGTGCTGGCCAGCAGCGTGCCGAATTCCGCCACCTCGCCCTCGGCCATCGCGATCCGCTCCCGCGCCCCGGCTAACGTCATCAACCAGAATGGTGCCACCGTTCTGGACAACGGCACCGATCTCGTGGCCGGCAAGGTGCTTTTCTACACCGCGGCCTTCAACAGCGCGGCCACCCCGATGCCGACCCGCACGGCGTTCTCGCCCGCCACCGGAGCCGACTTCTTTGATTACGCCAACAGCAACGGCAACCTCGTGCTGGGCCTCGGCACGCTGGTCATCACCGTGCTGCCCGATGCCGCCGGCTTGCGGACCAACGTGTATGTCGCCGATCTGGTCACCAACAATCCGACCCGCTCCGTCCAGCCCAACCTGGCCTACCTGGACCTGAGCACGGCGCCGGTGTTCTCCAATTTCCCGAACGCCCAGTTCATCGATCCCTCGATCTTTGGCGAGATTCCCACGAATGACCTGGCCTTGCGGGCCCTGGTCTCCTTCGGCGCGCCGACGCGCAACACCCTGCAGCAGGCCTTCACGCCCAATGTCCCGCGCGGCGACATCGCGGTCGCCCTGCCGGAAGCCGACCTCGCCGCCGCCGTGCGCGAACAGCTCCAAGCCCTCGGCATCTATGCCCGCGCCCTGACCCCGGCGGAGCGCGAGGCGCGGGAACGCTTGGCCGCGGTCTTTGTGACCGTGCCGGAACGCACGCGGCCCACCGAGTCCGACTATCAGGTGGCGGACGCGCGCGTCGAGGACCGGGCGGTGCGCGAGGTCATCCGCTTCGCCTCCCAGATCGGCCTCATCGGCGAGAGCCAGCGCACGCTGGATGACATCGCCCGCGCCCTGGCGGCCAGTTACGATGAATACAACCGGACGGCCGCCCCCGGGGAGAAGACGCAGGAGATGCTGGTCGCCGACTTCCGCGACTGGCTGTTGGCCAGCCACGGGGCCGATGCCGGCAAGGTGCTGGATTACGTCAAGGCCCTGCGCACCACGCTGCAGAAGATCGAGCTGCTCGGCCTCACCCGCCAGGAGCTCGAGGGCTCCAAGGCGCAGATTTACGGCAGCGTGCTCCGCACCCGGCTCAACATTGATCCCGAGTTCCTCCGCTCCCTCGTCGAGGGCATGCCGGCGGACACGCTGTGGGACATCAAGCAGCCCGCGACGCAGGCTTCCCTCGCGCCGAAGGAACCGGCGGCTCCGACCATCGACTGAGCCCGGCGGCGCCATCCCGGCGGCGGCCGGATTCCTCGCTTGTGCCGCTGGCGGGAATCCCTATCGAAGGGATTGCTGCCTATGGACACCACCCCCGGCCTACCCCAACAAAATCGCCGCCTGGCGGCCGTGATGTTTCTCGATATGTGCGGCTACAGCGCGATGATGGCCAAGGACGAGGCGCTGGCGCTGGCCTGCGTCGGCGCGCTGGAAAAGCTGTTGCGCGCCGAGATCCCCAAGCATGGCGGCCGGTTGGTCAAGTTCCTGGGAGACGGCTCGATGGCGGAGTTCCCCACGGCCCTCGCCTCCGTCACCTGCAGCCAGAGCCTGCTGAGCATGATCGAGGCCAACAATGCCTGGGTCGCGCCGGAGAAGCGCTATGCCGTGCGCATCGGCCTGAACCTGGGCGAGCTGGTTGACGTGCAGGACGACATCTTCAGCGACACCGTCAACGTGGCCGCGCGGGTGCAGCCCCTGGCCGATCCGGGCGGCATCGCCATGACGAGCCTGATTTATTCGCAGGTGAAGAATCAGCTGAACCTGAAGGGCACCTACCTCCCGCCCCAGAAGCTCAAGAACATCCCCGAGAAAATCCGCATTTTCCTGGTCCATCCCAACCAGGTGGAATCGCCGGTGCAGAACACGAATCAGCACCGCAAGCTCGCCATCCGCGTGGCGGTGGGCGTGGTGCTGCTGCTGCTCGCCGCCTGGCTCACGCATCTGCTGCTCCGCCGCTGAGTCCGGTGCCGCTGGTTTGGGTCTCTGCAATGGTGGGCGGGGTGCCCTTGCCCCGCGGGGCCGCTCAACCAAACCTGAATCCGGCGGGGTGAGGGCACCCCGCCCGCAGTCAAGTCCGCCCGCAATCCGCAATTGGCATCAGCCGACCACAACGCCCCAACCTCCCTCCCATGGCCCAGCCCGAAGCCCCCAAGATTATCTTCTCGATGCTCGGCGTCTCGAAGAAAATCGAGCGCAAGGAAATCCTCCGCGACATCTCCCTGTCGTTTTACTACGGCGCCAAGATCGGCGTGCTCGGCCTCAATGGCTCGGGCAAGTCGTCGCTCATGCGCATCCTCGCGGGCATCGACACCGAGATCGATGGCCGCATCCACTTCGAGCCCGGCTACACGGTCGGCTTTCTGCCGCAGGAACCGGCGCTCACGCCCGGGGCCACGGTCCGCGCCTGCGTCGAGGAGGGAGTCAAGCACCTGACCGACCTCACCGCGGCCTACGATGCGAGCTGGGATGAACTGGCCGAGGCCGCCGATGACGCCGCCAAGGATGCCATCTCCGACAAGCAGGCCAAGCTGCAGGAGAAGATCGACCACCTCGGCGCCTGGGATGTTGCCCCGTTGGTCGAGCAGGCGATGGACGCCCTGCGGTGCCCGCCGGCCGACCAGATTGTGGACAACCTTTCCGGCGGCGAGCGCCGCCGTGTCGCACTGGCCCGGCTGCTTTTGCAGAAGCCGTCCATCCTCCTCCTCGACGAGCCGACCAATCACCTCGATGCCGACAGCGTCAACTGGCTGGAGCAGCACCTCTCGCGTTACGAGGGCACGGTCATCGCCGTGACGCACGACCGCTACTTCCTCGACAACGTCGCCGGGTGGATACTCGAGCTCGACCACGGGCACGGCCTGCCGTTCAAGGGCAACTACTCCTCCTGGCTGGAGCAGAAACAGGCCATGGCCACCGTGGCCGAGCGCACCGAGAGCAAGCGCCAGAAGGCCATGGCACGCGAATTGGAGTGGATTCGCTCCTCCGCCAAGGCCCGCCAGTCGAAAGGCCAGGCCCGCGTCAACGCCTACGAGGCGATGCTCAAGCAGGACGTGGCGGAGCAGGAGAAGAAGTTCGAGATCGTCATCCCGCCCGGCCCGCGCCTCGGCAACCTGGTCGTCCAGGCGCAGCAGGTGGCCAAGGCCTACGGCGACAAGCTTCTCTACGACAATCTGGAGTTCGCGCTGCCGCCCGGTGGCATCGTCGGCATCATCGGCCCCAACGGTGCGGGCAAGACCACGCTCTTCAAGCTCATCACCGGCCTCGAAAAGCCGGACGCGGGCTCGTTCAAGATCGGCGACACGGTGAAGACCGCCTACGTCGAGCAGTCGCGCGACTCGCTGGAAGGCGACAAGACGATCTGGGAGGTCATCAGCGGCGGGCAGGAAATCATGCAGCTCGGCAAGCGCTCGGTGAACAGCCGCGCCTACTGCGCGCAGTTCGGCTTCACCGGGGCGGACCAGTCGAAGAAGGTCGGCGTGCTCTCCGGCGGCGAGCGCAACCGCGTGCTGCTGGCCCGCGTGCTCAAGAGCGAGGCCAATCTCCTCCTGCTCGACGAGCCCACCAACGATCTCGACGTAAACTCCATCCGCGCGCTCGAGGAGGCGCTGGAGACCTTCGCCGGCTGCGCGGTGATCATCTCCCATGACCGCTGGTTCCTCGACCGCACGGCGACGCACATCATGGCCTTCGAGGGGGACAGCTACGTGCACTGGTTCGCCGGCAACTACTCGTCGTATCTGGAGGATTTCAAGAAACGGAAAGGGAAGGACGCCGAACAGCCTCACCGCATCAAATACCGCAAGCTGAGCCGCTGACCGCTCTCACTCAAAACCGAACAGCCGGCCCATCTCGCGCCGGTCGCGTTTGGTCGGGCGGCCCTTGCCGCGTTCGCGGGCCAGCATGTGCTCAAGGCCGGCCTGCTTGGCGCGCTCGTATTCGGCGGCGGACGTGAGGTCGGCCATGAATTCCGGCACCTGCTTCGCGGCGACGCGCGAGCGGGGATGGGCGATGACCTTGAGGGTGCGGGTCATGGCGCCGACCTTGACGGTCACCGTCTCGCCGGCATGGATGTCGCGGCCCGGCTTGGCCTCGAGTTCGCCGATGAGCACCTTGCCGGCGCGGCACGCGGCCGTGGCCTCGGGGCGGGTCTTGAAGACCCGCACGCTCCAGAGCCATTTGTCGAGGCGGGGATCATCCATCGTGGAATCAACCAACACAAAATGTGGGACCCAGGAAAGCAGGAACAAATCGGGTATTCCGTTTCCTGACTTCCTGCGTTCCACATGAATGCACGATCCGAGGTCGGTATCCTTGCGCCGGAATATAAACCGGCTAGCTTCCTCCCACGTTCATGCATGTCCGTCCCCTCATCGCTCTCCTAACTTTTTTCACCGCCATGACCCTCCAGGCTGCTCCCAAATCCGCGTCGTCAACCGAGCTGGCCACCGTCGGTGGCGGCTGTTTCTGGTGCACGGAGGCCGTGCTGGAGCGCCTTCCGGGCGTGAAGACGGTCACCAGCGGTTACGCCGGCGGCCAGACCGCCAATCCGACTTACGAGGAGGTTTGCACCGGCCGGACGGGCCATGCCGAGGTCATCCAGGTGGAGTTCGACCCGGTGGTCATCTCCTACGAAAAGATTCTGGAGGTATTCTTCGAGGCCCACGACCCAACGACTCTCAACCGGCAGGGCGCCGACGAGGGCACGCAGTATCGCTCGGTGATTTTTTATCACAATGAAGGGCAGCACCAGGCGGCGATCCGGGCGAAACTCGCCGCGCAGTCGCTCTGGCCTGATCCCATTGTCACCGAGATTGCGCCGCTGCCCAGATTCTATGCGGCGGAGAAATACCACCAGGACTACTTCCGGAACAATCCGAACCAGGGTTACTGTTCCTTTGTCATCAAGCCCAAGGTGAAGAAGCTCGAGCAGAAGGGCGTGATCCCAAAAGGGTGACGGCCGCCGCGCCCTGAGCCCGTCGCAGGAAAATCAGACCTTCAAGCTCCGGCACGGGCGCGCTGGCGGCGGGCCTTGACGATGTCGTCGGTCACGCGATCCAGCCAGCGGATGGGCGCGATGGGGCGGGGACTGAGGAATTCCTTATCCTCGGCGACGGACTGCCCGTGCCGGTAGAGGACTCCGGGGAGGACATAGGTGCCAAAGACCCAGTCGGCCACCGGCAGGACAAAGAAGCCCGAGATGGCCTCGTTGCAGTCGATGACGGCGTGGTGGCGCAGGTGGAAGCTGTAAACCTTGCGCCAGAAGCCGCCCCAGACCGGGCTGTCAATGAGCGGGCCCCATTTGTCGAAGGACCAGTGCTCGATGGCGTGGAAGAGTTCGTAGATCACGAGGGAGGAGGCCAGCGAGGCATAGCCCGCCAGCAGCATCGGGTAGGAGGGCAGCAGCCACTGCAGCAGGGCGAAGAAGGGCGTCAGGATGGCGGCAAAGATGACAAAGGTATACCACGGGAAGAAGGAGGCCTCTTTCTGCTCCGGTTCGAGGATCGGGTAGAAATTCTCCACGAAGCTGACCTCCAGGCCGCCGGGCGTCCGGCGGCGGGTGATGCGCGTCAGGCTGTGGTGGTGGGTGTGTTGGCGGTAAAAATAGCTCAGGAAGGGCGCCACCGGCTTGTGCAGGACGTAGCGGTGGAAGAAGAACTCCATGAAGCAATTGAACAGCGAGAAGCCCAGAAAGGCGGCGAGCAGCTTCCAGAAGGGACCGCCGACCTGCGCCGTCCAGACGGAGTGGGGGGCAAGCAGCCAGAGCAGTCCGAGGCAGCCGCCGAAGGAGATGGCGACCACGAAAAGAAACAAGGGCAGGGAGAACTCCTCCTCCGTGTGGGGGTTGGTGGAGATGCGGTCGGGCATGCCGGCAATCAATCCAGCATTCCGGGCGGCTGGCAATCGCCGAAACCCCGGCAACCCGGCTGGACTTTGGCCAGTTCTGGCTACACTGCCCCCATGCCAGCGAACCCAGCCCAGGAACCGAACGGAACCGTCGTGACGGTGGACTTTGTCCGTCACCGCAACGCCATGCTGGTGCGCGCCGACCTCGGGCCGCTGTTCACGGATTTCTACCTGCACGTGGCGGATAACAAGCTGCGCTACACGCCGGAGCAGGCCGCGCTCTTCAAGGCCGCGCTGGCGGCCTTCACCCTGCACTGCGCCTCGCGGCCGCTCAACGAGCACATCGCCTGGACGCTCAGCTTCCAGGAGCCGCGGCTGAACCTCTTCCTCGCGGGCGACAACGAGGACTGCACCGTCACCGGCCGGCTCTTCACGGAGAACGTGCGCGAGGCCGCGGAGAACGTCTTTTTCAGCGACATCGTGCCCCGCCGCGGCGTCGAGCCGCGCCGCAGCGTGGTGAACTTCGCGGGTGGCGATGTGTTCGCGGCGGTGGCCGTCTATTACGCCCGCAGCGAGCAGCAGCCCGTGCGCTTGTTTGACCTGGGGAACGACCGTTACGCGCTGCTGGTGGCCCAGCCGGATTGCGATCTGGCGTGGTTTGCCTCGGTGGACGCCGAGGGGGTGCGCCACCCTGATGCCGCCGAGCAGGTCGGGCACATCCAGAGCCGCAACTACGGCTGGCACTGCGGCTGCACCCAGCAGAAAATCCTCGGCGCCATCGCGCCGGCATTCCGGGCCGACCCCGCGGGCCTGTTCGGCGAGGGCGAGACCATCCGCGTGGAGTGCCCGCGTTGCGCCGCCGGCCACACGCTCACACGCGAGGCGATGGAAGCCTATCTGGCGGAGTCCGGGAAGAAGGGGTGAACCCGGGCGGCAGCGGTCCATGACCGCCGTTGCCTTGGGCGGGTCGGGCGGTCATAGACCGCCGCTACACATGAGCATTTGGGAAATCATCGGCACGGTGTTGGGCGTCATTGGCGTATGGCTGATGATCCGCCAGAGCATCGTCGGCTGGCCGGTCGGCCTCGTGCAGGTGGCGGTGTATGCCTGGGTGTTTTTCGACGCCAAGCTCTACTCCGACGCTATCCTGCAGATCGCGTTTTTCCTCATCCAAGCCTACGGCTGGTGGCATTGGTGGCGCGGCCGCACGCCGGATCATGCCCTGCCCGTGACCTTGTTGGGCGGCGCGGCCACGGCCGGGGTGGTGGTCGCCGCCGGGTTGGTGGCTGTAGGCTGGGGCGCACTCATGCACCGCACGACGGATGCCGCCCTCCCGTATTGGGATGCCTTCATTCTCAGCTACAGCCTCGGCGCGCAGTGGCTGCAGGCGCGCAAGAAACTCGAATGCTGGCCCGGCTGGCTGCTGGTGAACACCGTGGCCATTGGCGTCTATTGGGTGAAGGACCTGCGGCTGACGGCCGGCCTCTATGCGATCTTCTGGCTGATGGCGCTGTGGGGCTGGCGCGCTTGGCGCCAGTCCATGAAGGAAGGAACATGAGAGCACCGCGGCGCATCGCCGTCTACGGCCCCGAGTCCACCGGCAAGACCCGCCTGGTGGAGAAACTGGCGACGCACTTTGGCGCGCCGCTGGTGGCCGAGTATGCCCGCGAACGCTGGGATCAGCAGGGTGCGCTGGGCCTCGAGGACATGCTGCCCATCGCCAAGGAGCAGTGGCGGCGCGAGGACGAGGCCGTCGCCCGCATCGCAGGCAAGTGTCACCTATTAAGTGACATTGTGGAGGCAGGCCAGGGCGGCCCCGTAGTGGAATGTCACTTAATAGGTGACATCCCGTCGGCACATCCGCCGCTGGTGATCTGCGACACGGAGGCCCTGACGACGATGCTCTGGAGCGACCTGCTCTATGGCACCTGCCCGGACGAGGTGCGGCGCGGGGCCGAGGCCCGCTGCAAAAACTACGCGCTCTATCTCCTGCTCGACATCGACACTCCATTTGCGCCCGACCCGCAGCGCTGTTTCCCCGACCCAGCGGACCGGGAGAAATGCCGGCGCATCTGGCGCGGGGCGCTGGAGCGGCACCAACTGCCCTTCGTGGATATCCGGGGCGACTGGGCGGCACGCGAAGCAGCAGCCATCGCGGCCGTGACCCGCACCCTGTCATCCTGATGGGGCGAAGGCCCGGCGGGATATTCGCTTGCGGTTGCGCCGATGGATTCTTCGCTTCGCTAGGAATGACACTCAGCGAGGACTATCTCCAGCGTTTCGGCGGGCTGGGCCGGCTTTACGGCGTGGCGGCGCTGCCGCGACTGCACGCGGCGCATGTCTGTGTCGTGGGCGTGGGCGGGGTTGGCTCGTGGGTGGTCGAGGGCCTGGCCCGCTCCGGCATCGGGGCCCTCACCCTGATCGACCTCGACGACGTGTGCCTGACCAACGTCAACCGCCAGCTCCCGGCGCTCGATGGCAACATCGGCCGGCCGAAGGTGACGGCCTTGGCGGAGCGGGTTCATCTGATCAACCCGGGCTGTGTCGTCACGACGGTCAGCGAGTATTTCACGGCCAAGACGGCGGCCACGCTGCTCGCGACGCGCTATACCTGGGTGGTGGACTGCATCGACCTGATGTCGAACAAGGCACTGCTCATCGCCGAGTGCGCGAAGCGCGGCCAGCCCGTGCTCACGGTTGGCTCGGCGGGCGGCAAGCGCGACGCCACGCGCATCGTCGTGACCGACTTTGGCGACGGGCACGGCGACGAGTTGCTGCGGCAGGTGCGCAAGAAGCTGCGGCGGGATTACGGTTTCGCGAAGGGCGAGGGCAACCATTACGGCATCCCCTGCGTGTCCTCGCAGGAGTCGCCGGTCTATCCCTGGGCCGACGGCACTTGTTCGACCGAGCCGGAGGAAGGCTCAAACCTGCGGCTCGATTGCGCGACGGGTTTCGGCACGGCGGTCTTCATCACCGGCGCCTTTGGTTTCGCCGCGGCGGGCGAGGTGGTGCGGCGGGTTGCCTTACAGGAATAGCCGGCGGAAGTTCTGTTCGATCTGCGGAGCCAGCAGATCCAGCGGCACGCCACGCAGCTCCGCGAGGGCGGCATAGGCGACCGCGATGTTGGCCGGATGGTTGACGGGCGACCCATCGGCGGCGAGCGGCAGCGGGAAGCGGTTGCGTGTGCCGGCGGGAGGCTTGGTGGGGGCGTCGGTCTCGACCAGCAGCCGCTTGGTCGGGATGTGGCGGAAGGTGTTCAGCCGGCTGGCGTGCCTGGGCTCGAGCAGCTGGATGTTGAAGGAGAAGTAGGCCCCGAGGTCGGCGAAGTTTTTGACCATCTCGAGGGGACCGGCGTAACCGTGCAGGAGAAAACCGCGCGCAGGCCGGGCCGCTTTCTTCAGCACGTCGTGCAGCGCGCCCCAGGCTTGGACGCAGTGGATGGAGGCGGCGCGGTTGAGTTCGGTGGCAAGAGCCAGCTGCGCGGCGAAAACCTCGCGCTGTTCCTCGAGCGGGGCCACGCGCAGGCCGGCCACGCGCGGGTCTTCCGGCTTCAGTTCCAGCAGCCAGCGGTCGAGGCCGATCTCCCCCACGCCGGCGGCCGGGTCGGCTGCGAGCGCGGTGCGCAACCGGGCGAGCCAGTCCGGCGAGCGGTTGCCGGCATCCCACGGATGCAGACCGAAGCTCGGCACGATCCAGCGATATTCCCGGGCCAGCGCGGCGACGACCGGCCACTCCTCCTCGTTGGTGCCGTTCACCACGGCCTGCCGCAGTCCGATGCTGGCGAGGTCACGGGCGATCATCGCGCGATGCGGGGTCAGTTGGTCGAAATGGAAGTGCTGGTGGGCGTCGTAGAGGTTCATGGGAGTTGGCCGGCGGCGAAGTCACGGATTCGCGCCCGGACACTGCGCAGGCCGTTGAGCCGGGTGGGGGAGAGGTTGCGATCGAGGCCGAGCTGCTCGAGGAGCGAGGGTTCGGTGGCGGTCACCTCGGCCGGGGTCGCTCCGCTGTAGAAGTCGCACAGCAGCACCAGCAGGCCGCGCACGAGCGGCGAGTCGGCATCGCCGCGGAAATGGCAGCGGCCGTCGCGCACTTCGCCGACCAACCAGGCCAGCGACACGCAGCCTTTCACGCGATTGGCCTCGGTGCGATCCGTCGTGGGCAGCGGGGGGCGGCGACGGGCCCGGTCCACCACGGCGGCGAGCCGTTCCTGCGGGTCGTCAATGATCGCGTAGTCGGCGACGAGTTGCTGCTGCTTTTCGGCCAGAGTCACGGCTCCAGCGTGCGGCACCGACGGCGGCTTGCAAGCCGGGGGGCGGCTGTTTGGATCACGGCATGGTCAACCCTCTCTGGCTCTGGCGCGGTCTCAAAGGCCATAGTGTGACGTTTGCCGCCCTGTTCGCCTCGGTGCTCGTCGGTGCCTCCATCGCTGGTGGATTCCAAAAGCTGCTGGCTTCGCTTGGGATCCACTGGCTTTACGTCATCCTGATCCCGGTTTTCCTGTTCTCCTGGCTCGCGAAGAAGGAGCCGCAGTGGTTGCCGGACGAGACGAAGCGGCGGCGTTGGGCGCGGGGCTTGATCGCGGGATCCATCGTCCTCGCGATCCTCATCAATCAGATCAAGCATTAGCAGGCTGCTGAAAAACCGCCCGATTTGAGATTTGGATCATCCGTCGGATTGATTTTGGTCTGCCGCCACGGGTAGCGGCCTGGTTTTCGCACCGGTTGCGGCGCGGTCCGCATGGTTTTGGCGGCGTTTTCGCGGTGGGCGGACACACCGCGGCCGCGGCGGGCGCTCAGGCCCGCGCCAGGGCCGGTGGGCTGAGCGAGAGTTTGGCCATCCGCACCAGATTGCAGGCGATGGCCACGAAGTGGCCTTGGGTATTGGTGCGTTCGACGCCACGGTAGCGGCTCTTGCGGAAGTTGCCCGTGGTCTTGCACCAACCGATCAACTCCTCGATCCGCTTGCGGATCAGCTGACTGACGGCGTGCGTGGCGGTGAGCCGGACGCGCAACGGGTTCTGGTTTTGCTTGAGGGCCGGGTGCGGCACGACGCCAAGCTGACGGGCGCCGTGGATGAAGTCGGCGTTATGGTAGTTCTTGTCCGCGCCTGCGCTTTTGGGCCGGAAGCCGTTGGCCTTGAGTTCGGCGAGCTGGTCGACCGCCACCTCGCTTTCGGTGACGCCGACGGCGGGCTTGATCGCGAAGCGCACGCACAGACCGTGCCGGTTCTCCATGGCCAGATGGGCGCCGAAGCACAGCTTGGCCTCCTTGCCGGGGCCTTTGCGGATCAGCTTCGCCTCGGCGTCGGTGGTGGACTGGTGGGTGTCGTTGCGGCGCTTCTCTCCCTTGAAGTCCATCCAGGCGTTGCCGGGGCCGGGCCCCTGCGGCTCATCCTTCGGCCGAAAGCTCTTCATCGAGGCCCAGGCTTCGATGAGGGTGCCGTCCACGCTGAAGTGTTCGTTGGAGACCCAGCCGTGATGCCGGGCCAGCTCGACCACGGCCGTGAAGAACAGCTCCGCGACCTGATGCTGGATCAGCCGCTGTTGGTTCTTGCTGTAGGTGGAGGCGTCGAAGACCTCCATGTCCAGCGGCAGGTCCACGAACCAGCGGAACAACAGGTCGGTCTTGAGCCGGTCGCACAGCTGGCGGTCGGAGCGCACCGTGTAGAGCGCTTGCAGGACCTTGCCCTTGAGGAGGCTCTCCGGCGGAATCGAGGGCGCGCCGTCGGCGGCGTAGATCCCGTCCAGCTGCTGGCTCAGGCTCGCCAGCACCTCGTCGCACATCCGCTTGATCACCCGGATCGGGTGCGCTGCGGGGATCATCGTCTCGACGTTGATCAGGCTGATGAAACTGGGCTGGTTCGGAAGTTGGCCGCGCATGGTGCCAGCTTGGACGCAGCGCCCCATCGAATGTTCAAACTACAACCGACTTTTTCAGCAGCCTGTTAGGCCGCCCGGCCCAGTGCGGGCATCGGGCAGTCGAGGGTGGCGGCGAAGGCGCGGTAGAGTTCGCCTTCCGCCACGGTCACGGTGCCGTCGCTGGCGATCACGTGGCCGGCGGCGACGAGGAGGCGCTGTTTCACGGGCAGGGTGCAGACGGCGAGCTTGTCGAGCGCGGCGTCCACCTGCTCGAGGTCGCAGGCGGCCGGGTCGAGCAGCTTGAGCTCGTCGCGGATGACCGGGATCTGGGCGGCACCCTCGGCGAAGGCGGCGGCAGAATCCTTGGCGCTGAGGTGGGCGAGGGCGGACAGCACGACGGCGAACTCACTGCGCACGGCGGCAAACGAGTCGAACTGCACGCGTGGGGCGGGGGTTTTCGCGAGTGCCAGCTGGCGCAGCAGCATTTTCTGGAGCGCATACTCAAAGGGTGTCACCGCGCGGTCGGCGTGCACCAGTTCATCGAGGGTGGTGACGAAGCGGTCGAGGCCGGCCGGGTCGAGCGAGCGCAGGGCGGGGAGGGAAAGCTGGAGCAGCGGCAGCCGGGCGGCGGGGTCGAGCAGGCTGAGGGCCGAGCGCTGACCGGCGAGCGCGGCGGCGGCCTCCGGCCCGGCGTGCCGGGCGACGATGGCCTGTTGCTGATCGCGGGCGGTCTTGTCGCCGTTGAGCAGCAGGCCGTAAACGAGCACCTGCGCGGCGGCGGGGTCGCGGGTGGCTTCGCGGAGGCGGGCCGGGATGGTATCGAGCAGGAGCTGGGCGTGGCGAAAATGCGATTCCGTCAGCGCGCCGATGTCGGCCACGATGGCGGCGGGCTTGAAGGCGATGGGGGTCGTGGGCCGGGGCGGCGGCAGGTCCGGCTGGGCCTCGTGCACGCGCTGGAGAGTCTCGGCGGCGGAGAAGCGCTGGCCGCCGCCGAAGCCGGCGGTGGCGAAGGTCTCGTTCCGGATGTCCACGACGGCCTCGGGCTCGAAGAGCTTGCCGTCCCACGACGGGTCGACCGCGCGGATGCGCTCGGCGAGCGGCGGATGCGTGGCCCAGAGTCCGCCGAAGTTGGACTTGAAGGCCTGGGCGATGAAAAAGTGACCGATCTCGCCGGCGTGGCGGTTGACCATGGTGCCGCCGAGGGCGTAGCCGCCGATCTTCTTGAGCGCGCCGGTGATGCCGCCGGGGTTGCGGGTGAACTGCACCGCGGAGGCATCGGCGAGGAATTCCCGCTGGCGTGAGACGGCGGCCTGGATGAGCCGGCCAAAGAAGTAGCCGACGTAGCCGATGATCAGCAGCGCGAGGCCAATCGCGAGGATGACTGGGATTTCGCCACCCTTCTTTTTGCCCCCCGTGCGGACGCGGCCGCGGAAGAGGGCCTGGATCAGGCCGCGGCCGAGGAGGCCGATGACGAGGATGCCGAAGACAATGGCGGTGATGCGGACATTGAGTCGCATGTCGCCATTGAGAATGTGGCTGAATTCGTGGGCGATGACGCCCTGCAACTCGTCGCGCGTGAGCTTGTCGAGGGTGCCGCGGGTGACGGCGACGGCGGCGTCGCTGGTGGTCAGGCCGGCGGCGAAGGCGTTGAGGCCGGGCTCGTCCTCCAGCACATAGACGGCGGGCATCGGGATGCCGGAGGCGATGGACATCTCCTCGATGACGTTGAGCAGCTTGCGTTCGCGCAGGTCGGTGGTCTGGAGGTCAACCGCGCGACCGCCAACCATCTCGGCGATGGCGGAGCCGCCGGCGCGCATCTGGGACCACTTGAAGAGGGAGGCAATGCCCACCACGGCGAGGGTGCCGCCGGTGGTCCAGAGGAAGACTTGGGGATTCCACCAGCCCGTGAACAAAGGAGGTTTCGGCTTTTGATAGTAGGAGCCCACCGGTCTGGTTTGCCGCTCCAGATCGCCGGCATAGCGGAGACCCAGCACCACGCTGGCATAGCCGGCCAGCACGGTGCCGAGCACGGCGAGCGCGAAGAGGAAGACCAGACGCTTGGTCCGTTGGCGGGCGCGTTCCTGGGCCTCGAAGAAGTCCATGACTTCAGCAGCGAGTAGCGGGTAGTGGGCAGGGAGCAGGCATAAAGCTGTAAGGCGCGATGCTCACTGCTCGCTACTCGATGCTCGCTACTGCGCTTAGCTGAACTTCACCTGCGGGGCGGCGCGCTCGGCGGCGTTCTCGATCTGGAAGAGGGCGGCCTCGGCGAAGTTGAACATGCCGGCGAGAATGTTCGTCGGGAAGGACTCGCGGCGGGTGTTGTAGGTCATGACCGAGTCGTTGTAGGCCTGCCGCGCGAAGGAGATCTTGTTCTCCGTGGAGGTCATCTCCTCGGTGAGCTGCATCATGTTCTGGTTGGCCTTGAGGTCGGGGTATTGCTCGGAGACGACCATCAGGCGGGAGAGCGCGCCGCCCAGGCCGGACTCGGCGGAGAGCAGGCCCTTCATGGCGGCGGCATCGGCGGGGTTGGCGGCGGCGGCCTTGGAGGCGGCGTAGGCGGTGTTGCGCGCGGCGATGACGGCCTCGAGCGTGCTGCTCTCGTGCTTCATGTAGCCCTTGGCCACCTCGACGAGGTTGGGGATGAGATCGTAGCGGCGCTTGAGCTGGACGTCGATCTGCGCGAAGGCGTTCTTGAAGCGGTTGCGCAGCGTGACGAGGGAATTATAGACGCCGGCGACCCACAGACCGAGGACGATGGCGACAAGGAGCAGGACTCCGAGGACGATCAGGACAGGACTCATAGGTTGAATAGGGTTGGGCTAACAGCGGGCAGGTTGCCCGTTAACCCGGAGCGGCGCGAGAAGTTTTCCGTTACACCGGCGGGCGAATATTCAAGTCGCGCCCGCCCGCGCCGCCGCCCCGAGGCTTGCCACCAGCGGGCGGGGCTGCACGCTCAACGCACTCATGCTGAAACTGGCGCGCCTCCTCTTGCTGCCACTGGCCGCGGTGTCCCTCGCGGCGCAGGTGGCCGGCCCAAGTCCGCTGGTGAGCGACCAGGCCGCCGCCCAAATGGTGCCGGGCGGCTGGATCGTCGCGGAAGCGCGCGCGAACGCGGCCTTGCAGGCGGGGTTTCCCGCGACGGCGGCGGCGGGCTACCGCGAGCTGTTGCGGGATCCGGCGCTCACGGCAGAGGCGCGGCAGCGTGCCACCCTGGCCTTGGTGACGGCGCTGCTGGACAGCCGCGAGGTGACCGAAGCGGAAAGCCTGCTCCAAGGCTACACCGGCCCGCGCAACGCGGCGTATCAGCTGCGCGTCGGGCTCATCGCCATCTTGAACCGCCGGATCGCCCCGGCCAAGGCGGCGCTGGCGGCGGGCAAGGCCGAGGAGCTGCCGCCCGCCGACCGGGGATGGTGGCTGTATCTGCAAGCCGGTGTGGCGGACGCGGAGAACGATTTCGCCCATGCCAACACACTCTATGAGCAGGCCATCGAGGCGGCAGTTTCGCCCCTGCAGCGGGCGCGGCTGCAGCTCGGGCAGGAGCAGGCGCTCCTGCGGCGCGGCGCGCTCACGGAGGCGCAGATGGCGAATACGCGGCAAACCATGGAGCGATTCCCCGGGCAGCGAACCGGCTATGACGCCGCCCGCACCTATGCGGCCGCGCTGGCCGAGGCGGGCCGCGCCCCGGAAGCCCAGGCGATCCTGCAACGCCAGCTCGCCACCCTGCCGGCGAGCGAGCGGAACGTCGCGGATCAGATCCGGCTGATGCTGGGGCTGATCGCCGGCGAGGGCAGCGTGGCGGGCCGGCAGGCTTTCAAGTCGCTCCTGCGCGACGGCCAGCGGCCGGACACCCAGCGGCTCGCCCTGCAGCTGCTGGCCCGCGGAGCCAAGACCCCGGGTGAGCGCGAGTCGTTGCGCAACGACATGGCGGAACTGCTCAGGAACCCGGCACAACGGACGATCCACGAGGATCTGACGCTGGCCCTGGCGCAGTCGGCGCTGGTGGACAAGTTGTATCCGGAAGCCGAGCAGCACGCGCGACAGCTGATCGAACTGTATCCCGGCTCGGCGCTCAAGTCGGCGGCCCTCGGCGTGCGGCTGGCCGTGGCCTGGGACCTGAAACGCTACCGCACGGCGGCGGATATCGCCGGGCAGTTGCGAGCGGTCATCACGGATGCGCGTGAGCGGGCCGAGTTGGGCGTGTTGCTGGCCGAGGCGTTTTTCCGCTCGGAGGACTACAAGAACGCCGGCGACGCCTATGCGGCGGCCTTGCACGAATTGCCCGCGGTGGTGCCGGCGGGCACGCTGATCTTCCAGCGCGTGCTGGCGGACATCCGTGCCGAGCAACTGGAGTCGGCGGCGAAACAACTGGATGAGGCGGCGAACACGCCGGGTTTCGACGCGGTCAGCCGCTGGCAGGCGGAATGGAACCTCGTCAAGGAGATGCAGGTGCGTGGCCAGACCGCCCTGGCGCAGGCCCGGGTGGAGCAGCTCCTCGCCGCCGGCACCACCGGCGTGCCCGACGACCTGCGCATCCGGCTGATGTGGCTGCGGGCCAAGCTGTCCTTCGAGAGCGACCAGTTTGAGGTCGCCCTGCGGCAGACGGACGAACTGCTGGCGCTGGTGGGGAAGGGCGGCCCGTCGGACGAGGCGCTGCGTCAAAACATCACCAGCACCGCGCAATTGTTGAAGGCGCAGGCTCTCCTCAACCTCAATCGCGAGCCGGAGGGCCTGGCGATGCTCGACCAGCTGCGGGCGGATTTCCGCGCGACGGCGGCGGCGCAATACTCCTACCTGGTGCAGGCCGTGCACCTCACGCAGCGCGGGGACATGGCCGGCGCCCAGCGCGTGCTGCTCAGCTTCGTGGACACGCCGGCCTACCGGCAGAGCGAATACGCCCCCCTGGCGCTGTATGAGGCGGCGATCAACCTGGAGCGGCAGGGGCTCGACCGTCAGTTGCGGGAGTCCTACGAGAAGATGCTTGAGCGGCTGATCCACGACTACCCGCAAAGCGACCTCGTGTTTTATGCCCGGTTGAAACAGGGCGACCTGCTGCGGAAGCTGAACGATTTCGCCTCGGCCCGGCAGGTGTATGAGGACCTGATCAACAACTCCGGCCAGCACCCCGACATCCTGCTCGCGCAGCTGGCGCTGGCGGATTCGCTCTTTGCGCAGGGGGCCAACAGCGTGGTGAACCACGAGAGCGCGACGGCGATCTACGAGCGCCTGCGCGACCTGCCGTCGGCCCCGGTGGACCTGCGCGCGGAGGCCGGATTCAAGTGGGGCTATGCCCTGGCCAAGCGGAACCAGCCGGCCAAGGCGCAGACCGTGTTCTGGTCGGTGGTGGATGCGTTCCTGCTCGACACGGCGCAGGCCGCGAAGCTCGAGGCGAAGGGGCGCTACTGGATTTCCCGCGCGCTGCTCGAGCTGGGGCAGATCCACGAGGACGCCGGCCGGCTCGACGAGGCACAGCGCGCCTACCAGCTGATCGTTGACCGGAAACTCAGCGGTGTCGCGCAGGCGCAGGCGAAACTCGCGCGTTTCCGCGCCGGAGGAGCCAACCCGTGATGACCTTTGGGATTTACGCCCGGACCGCCGGACGCATGATACGCACACTTTCATGACGGCCTTCAGCTACAGTGTCTTCGCCCAAGGCGGCCCGGTGATGTGGCTGCTCGTCCTGCTCGGGCTCGCGGCGCTCATCATCTTCGTCGAGCGGGCGCTTTTCCTGCACCGCGGGCAGATCCGCTCGACGGAGTTTCTCGACGGCATCAAGAACCTGCTCCGGAAACAGCGGCTGATGGAGGCCCTGACGCTGTCCGAGGAAACCCCGGGGCCGGTGGCGAAGATCGTGAAAGCCGGCCTCCGGCACGCGGCCGACGAAGAGCAGGCGATGCGCTTTGCCATCCAGGAGGCCGCCATCGTGGAGATCCCCGTGCTGGAGCGGCGCATCAGCGCGCTGGCGGCCATCGCGCAGATCGCGCCGCTCTTCGGACTGCTCGGCACGCTGCTCGGGATGATCAAGACCTTCTGGCTCTTCAACCAGGGCGGCAACTACGCGACCCCGGTCGTGCTGGCCGGCGGCATGTGGGAGGCGTTGCTCACGGCGGCGGCCGGCTTGGCGGTGGCGATCCCGGCGCACCTCGCGCGGCATTTCCTCACGGGCCGCGTGCGCGCCCTCGTGCAGGACATGGAGTGGGCCGGCAGTGAGCTGATGCGTTTCCTGCTGCGGGACTACCGCAACGGGGCGGATGCACAAAAATGATCACGCGTCCGCTCGATCTCGAATCGCGGCTGAGCCCGCCGCCGCGCGATCTCAACGCGGTCGCGTGGGTGAACGTGGGCGTGGTCGTGCTTTTCTTCAGCCTGCTCGGCTCGCGCTTTGTGCTGGCACCGGGCGTGCTGGTGGGGGCGGGCGGCGCGGGGGTGGTTGAGCTCCCGATGGTCAATGCGTCATCGATGTCGGCCGTGGCGACATCGGTGGTGGTCACCTACCGGCGGGACAATGTGATTCTCTTCCAGGGCGGCATGTATAGCCTGGCCGAGTTGCAAAAGCACATGGAGGTTTACGCCAAGAAGCACCCGGGCTCCGTGCTGCAGGTGAACGCCGACAAGCAGGTGTCGATGCAGGCGTGGGCCGACTTGTGCGCGATGGCCGGTGCGGCGGGATTCGCCAACGTAATCCTGGTGGCCGCCGAGCCGGCCGTTGCGGAAAAACCGTCCAATTAAGGCGGGCACATGCGACTCGGGAAAATGGAAGTCAAGCGGCGCGCCTGGATTGGCCTTGGCTGCGCCGTGGCGGTCACGGGGGCATGGTGGGGTTGGACGCAATCCCAGCTGCCGACCGCGGGGGTGGTGCCACCTCCACGGCAGCCGTTTGTGCGGCTGGCGGGGGCGGGTCCTGCCACTGACAACCGGGTCCTGCGCGAACGGGCGGAGCTGTTTGATCCCACGCCGCTGTTTTTTCCGACGGAATGGAATTTCGGGCAGCAGGTTTCTCAGGAGACACTGCGTCGGCAGCCGGGGCGGATTTTCGGGAGCTTCGAGCCCAAGCTGACTTTTGCCGAGCAGAGCCTGAAATCCTATGGAGCAGAAGCCGCGCAGGCGTCCGAAAAGCTGACCGACGTTCTCGCCCAGGGCAATGAGGCGCCTTTCGCCGGAATCGGACAGATCGAGGCGGCGGCTCCGCCGCTGCCCCGACGATCCGGTTTTATGGAGGTTAGAGGCTTCGGCGCAGATAAACCCGTTCTGAAAGAGGCATTTAATCTGAATGCCTTGCCCCGGCAGGACTACGCGCCGCTGGAATTCCTGATCGTGGTCAGCCCGATGGGCTTGGTGGGCGAGCCCCTGCTGGCCATGGGTTCCGGCTGGGACGAGGTGGACACTTTCTTCCGCGACTACCTTGTAAAATCATACCGGGTGGGGGAGCGTTTGAACCCCGGTCGCTATCGGGTTTTGGTGGGGCCGTAGGATTTTTGGGGAATTCGCAAGAATCTAGTTGACGGTCGATTTTGAGAATCGTTTCCTCCCCGTTCTCATTGTTTTTTGCCAGTGACTTGGTCTGCCCAGATAGCTCAGTTGGTAGAGCACGTTCTTGGTAAGGACGAGGTCGTCGGTTCGAATCCGATTCTGGGCTCCAGGGCGACGTCGGTGATCTCCGACGTTAATCAAGATCAACAACTTCAATACCTAATCAAAACCACTACTCCACATGGCTAAAGGAACATTCGAACGCAAAAAGCCGCACGTCAACGTCGGCACCATCGGTCACGTCGACCACGGCAAAACCACGCTGACCACCTCGATTCTCGCGGTGCAGGCCGGCAAGGGTCTCGCGGAGACCAAAACCTACGCGGACATCGCCAAGGGCGGCACCGTGCGCGACGCCTCCAAGATCGTGACGATCTCGGTCGCCCACGTGGAGTATGAGTCCGACAAGCGCCACTATGCGCACGTCGACTGCCCCGGCCACGCCGACTTCGTGAAGAACATGATCACCGGCGCCGCCCAGATGGACGGCGGCATTCTGGTTGTCTCGGCCGCTGACGGCCCGATGCCCCAGACCCGTGAGCACATCCTCCTCGCCTATCAGGTCGGCGTGCCGAACCTGGTGGTGTTCCTCAACAAGGTCGACCTCATCGACGACAAGGACCTGCTCGAGCTCGTCGAGGAGGAAATCCGCGACCTGCTGACCAAGTATAAATTCGACGGCAAGAACGCCAAGATCATCCGCGGTTCCGCCACCGCCGCCCTGGAAGGCAAGCCCGAGGGCAAGGCCGCCATCCAGGCCCTCATGGACGCCCTCGATTCCGAGATCGCCGAGCCCGCGCGCGAGCTCGACAAGCCCTTCCTTATGTCCGTCGAGGACGTCTTCTCGATCACCGGCCGCGGCACCGTTGCCACGGGTCGTATCGAGCGCGGCGTCTGCAAGCTCAACGACAACGTCGAGATCGTCGGCCTCAAGGACACGACCACGACCGTCGTCACCGGCATCGAGATGTTCCGCAAGCTGCTCGACCAGGGCCAGGCGGGCGACAACGTCGGCATCCTGCTCCGCGGCATTGACAAGGACGGCATCGAGCGCGGCCAGGTCATCGCCGCCCCGAAGACCATCACGCCGCACAAGAAGGCCAAGGCCGAGATCTACGTCCTCTCGAAGGACGAGGGTGGCCGCCACACGCCTTTCTTCAACGGCTACCGTCCGCAGTTCTACTTCCGCACCACGGACGTGACCGGCGTCGTCAACCTGCCCAAGGGCGTGGAGATGATCATGCCGGGCGACAACATCGCCGTCGACATCGAGCTCATCGTGCCGATCGCCATGGAGAAGACCCAGAAATTCGCCATCCGCGAGGGCGGCCGCACCATCGGTGCCGGTCGTGTCACCGAGATTGTCGAATAAGCGTCTGTTAACCTCTTCCGACTGACGCTGCCGGGGCTCCTTTGGGGGTCCCGGCTGTGTCGTCTAAAAGAAATAGTATCATAACCACAGGGGTGTAGCTCAATTGGTAGAGTAGCGGTCTCCAAAACCGTTGGTTGGGGGTTCGAGTCCCTCCGCCCCTGCCACCATCGCCCGATTTTCCACCATGGCCAATCCGTTCCGCACCGTCCGTATCTTCGCCAGCGAGCTCGTTGGCGAGCTGCAGAAAGCCAGCTGGCCGACCAAGACCGAGCTCAAGGACTCGACGATCGTCGTGATCGTCGCCTGCCTGCTGCTCGGCCTCTTCACCAGCATCAGCGATTTCGCCCTCTACAACGTGGTCGACGCCGTGACCGAGCTCATCAGCCGCTAACTCCGCCTCGCGATGACCACCCAGACTTCCACGGCGGCCCAATGGTTCGCGCTTCACACGCTCTCCGGCCAGGAGAACAAGGTGAAGACCTACATCGAGAAGTTCAAAAAGGCCGAGGAGCTCGACGACTATATCGCCGAAGTGCTGCTGCCCACGGAAGTCGTCTCCGAAGTCAAGGGCGGCAAGAAATCCACCAAGGTCCGCAAGCTCTATCCGGGCTACGTGTTCATCAACATGCGGCTCTATGACGAGAACGGCCAGGTGATCATCAAGCCGTTCTACTTCGTCAAGGACGCCGGTGGTGTCATCGGTTTCGTCGGCGGGGACAAGCCCGCCGCGCTGCGCCAGGCTGAAATCGACGAGATCAAGGCCCGCATCGAGGCGGCGACCGGCAAGGAAGTGCCGAAGGTCACCTTTGAGGTCGGCGAGGAAGTGAAGATCACCGACGGCGCTTTCGCCAATCTCACCGGCCGCGTCGACGAGGTCGATCCGGCCCGCGGCAAGCTCAAGATTTCCGTCTCCATTTTCGGTCGGTTTACGCCCGTCGAACTCGAATACTGGCAGGTCCAGCGCGCCTCTGAAAGCTGATCCAGCCGCCCTCACCACCAACCAGTCAACGCACTCTTACCATGGCCAAGAAAATTCAAGGTTACGTCCGTCTCCAGCTCCCCGCCGGTGCCGCCAATCCGGCGCCCCCGGTCGGTCCCGCCCTCGGCGCCCAAGGCGTCAACATCATGGGCTTCTGCAAGGAGTTTAATGCGAAGACCAAGGACCAGAATGGCATGATCATTCCGGTCGTCATCACCGTCTACGCCGACAAGTCCTTCACGTTCATCCTCAAGTCGCCCCCGGCCTCCGTGCTCCTGAAGAAGGCCGCCGGCATCGCCGCCGGCTCCGCCAAGCCCAACATGGACAAGGTCGGCAAGGTCACGAAGAAGCAGATCCTGGAGATTATCAAAATCAAGAAGGCCGACCTCAACGCCAACAGCGACGAGGCCGCCATCCGCATGATCGCCGGCACCGCGAAAAACATGGGAATCGAGGTCGTCGACTAAGTTTCAGTTCAACCAACCCACTCACCGCGGGAGTCCACCCGGACGTTCGCACCGCAAGGAGTCAAAAATGCCCGTCAAACAAAGCAAAAGATACCGCAGCGCCCTCACGGGTGCTGACCTCTCCAAGGAATATCCCCTCAAGGAAGCCGTGGAGATTCTCGCCAAATTCCCGAAGGCCAAATTCGACGAGACCGTCGAGCTGTCCTTCCGCCTCGGCGTTGATCCCGCCCAGGGCGACCAGATGGTCCGCGGCACCACGCCGCTGCCCAACGGCTCCGGCAAGAAGGTCCGCGTGGTCGTCTTCACCGACGACCCGGCCAAGGCCCTCGCCGCGGGCGCCGACCATGCCGGCCTCGCCGACTTGATGGCCAAGATCAACGAGGGCTGGCTCGACTTCGACGTCGCCATCGCGACCACCGAGGCCATGAAGCAGGTCCGCACCCTTGCCCGCGTCCTCGGCCCCAAGGGCCTCATGCCCAACCCGAAGTCCGGCACCGTCACCGACGACATTGCCGCGGGCATCAAGGCCGTGAAGGCCGGCCGCGTCGAGTTCAAGGTCGACAAGACCGCCAACATCGGCGTCGGCGTCGGCAAGCGCTCGTTCACCGCCGACCAGATCACCGAGAACGTCGCCGCCGTCCTCGACGCGGTGGGCAAGGCCAAGCCGGCCGCCTTCAAGGGCCACTACATCAAGAGCGTCACGCTCTCGTCCTCCATGAGCCCGGGCGTCAAGCTCGCGGCCGCCGAGTTCAACAAATTCTAAGGAGCCCACCATGAGAGCCGAAAAACAATATTTGATCGATGAGGTCAGCGGGCACCTGAAGAAGTCCGACTACGTCATCCTCACCAACTTCACGAAACTCACCGTCGCCGACGCGGCCGAGCTGCGCAAGCGCCTCGCCCCCGAGAAGGCCGAGTTCCACGTCGTCAAGAACAGCTCCTTCCGCGTCGCCGCCAAGGCCCTGGGCCTGCCCGACCTGGAGAAGTCCCTCAGCGGCCAGACGGCCGTCGTGGTCGGCGGCGCGAACCCCGCCGGCGTCGCCAAGGCGCTCAAGAAATTCATCGAGGAAAAGCAGAAACTCGAGGTCAAGGTGGGCGTGCTGGACAAGAAGCTGATGACAGCCGCCGAGCTCTCGAAGCTCGCCGACCTGCCCTCGTTTGACGCCCTGCGCTCGATGTTCCTCGGCCTGCTCACCATGCAGGGCGCGGCCTTCGTCCGCGTGCTCGACGCCAAGGTCAAGAAGGAGCAGCCCGCTGCTCCCGCCGCCTGAACCTTACGCCTTATACCTTAACCCTTATCCACTATTTTCCGGCGCAAGCCGGGAAGCAAAATATCCAACGAAGAGGCTAGGGGATACGTCCCTTAAACGCGTTTCCACCGAGACCGCTATCCGCTTCAGGAGAACATACCATGAGCAACATCACCAAAGACCAAGTCATTGAATGGCTGTCCGCCCAGCCGATTCTCGAACTCGCCGCCCTCGTCAAGGATCTCGAGACGAAGTGGGGCGTGTCCGCCGCCGCTGCCGTCGCCGCCGCTCCTGCGGGTGGCGCCGCCGCCGCCGGGGCTCCGGCTGCCGAGGCGCAGACCGAGTTCACCGTCGTCCTCAAGGAGGCCGGTGCGAACAAGATCGGCGTCATCAAGGAAGTCCGCGCCATCACCGGCCTGGGCCTCAAGGAAGCCAAGGACCTCGTCGAAGGCGCCCCGAAGCCCGTCAAGGAAGGCGTCAACAAGGCCGAGTCCGAGGAAATCAAGAAGAAGCTCGAGGCCGCCGGCGCCAAAGTGGAACTCAAGTAAACCCTACTTGGCGTTTCCGACCCTCAGTCAGCTCAATTCACCGAGACAGGCCGTGGCCCACCACGGCCTGTCTTCGGCTTTGTTTCGTTTGTTCTTTCCGCGCTCCGAGGCCCTGCGTCCGGGCGCACCCTTGCCGGCGGTTCACACCTGAACCGTTGAGTTCTGCTCCTTTCTTTTCGTCTCACATCTAAACGGGAAATTCCATGGCCGACCGCACACATTCCGAACGCATTAACTTCGGCAAACTCCGCGAAGTCATCCAGCCGCCGAACCTCATCGAGCTGCAGATCAGCTCCTACCTGGAGTTCCTCCAGAAGGACACCGCCGAGAAGGCGCGCCAGCCCTTCGGGCTCGAGGCCGTGTTCCGGGAGGTCTTCCCGATCAATTCCTACGACGAGCGCCTGACCCTCGAATACGTCTCCTACACGATCGGCGAGCCCAAGAGCTCCGAGATCGAGTGCCTCCGCGAGGGCACCACCTACGCCGTGCCGCTCTACGTGAAGCTCCGCCTGCGCGAGGAGGACTTCATCAAGGACGAGGAAATCTTCATGGGTGACATCCCGATGGTGACCGAGCGCGGCTCGTTCATCATCAACGGCGCCGAGCGCGTCGTCGTATCCCAGCTCCACCGTTCGCCCGGCATCTGCTTCGAGGTCGCCACGCACCCGAACGGCAAGCTGCTGCACTCCTTCCGCATCATCCCGGACCGCGGCACCTGGCTCGAGGTGCAGTTCGACAACAACGACCTGCTCTACGTCTACCTCGACCGCCGCCGCCGCCGCCGCAAATTCCTCATCACGACGCTGCTCCGCTCCATCGGCTTCAGCAACGATTTGGACATCCTGAACCTGTTCTACACGATCCAGGAG
>JAEUGW010000037.1 GCA_016795565.1 Opitutaceae bacterium
ATTGCCATCGAGGTTCCGTTCACCTTTCAGTGCCTGACTGTGGGAGCGAGCTTGCTCGCGACATCGCCCAATAAGTCGCGAGCAAGCTCGCTCCCACATTTCCCAACTGCGCCGTTCCGGCTAATAGGTTACAAATCGCCCCGCTGCCTCCTTGTAGGGGCGTGGCTCGTCCACGCCCGAGGGCGCGCACAAGGCGCGCCCCTACGGCTTTGCGAAAGGCGAGGCCGAGGGACGGGGTGGACTTGCAAAATGCGGGCGGCATTGCAGCATTGCGGCATGACCACATTGGCACTCTCCAAGCGCGGCAGCGTGACCCTGCCGCCCAACCTCCGGCGCAAGCTGGGACTCGACAAGCTCCGCAACCCCATGGTGCTCGTGGAGGAGCGCGACGGCGGCCTGTTCCTGCAGCCCGCCGTCGCCTTGCCCGTGCGCGACCTGCCCAAGTCCCGGATCAAGGCCTGGATTGCCCGCGATGAAGCCGAGATGAAGGCATTTCAGGCGGCCAAGCCGGAGACCAAATGAGGTTGTTCCTGGACACGAGCGTCCTGCTCGCGGCCGCAGGCTCTGTCCAAGGCGCATCGCGCTACCTGATCACGGCAGCCGCCACGCACGGTTGGGAACTCGTCAGTGCGGACTATTGCGCGGCGGAGGTGCGGCGCAATTTGGCGAAACTGGCCCCGGCGGCCGCCATCGCCTGGCAGCGCCGGATCAGGCCGCGCATGCGCTTTGCCCGCACCCGCCTGACGCTTGATCGGCCATTGGTCTTTCCCAAGGCGAAAGACCGGCCCATCCTCATCACCGCGTTGGCCACGCGGGCCGATGTCTTGCTCACCCTCGATGTGGGCGACTTTCAGGCGAAGCTCGGCCGCGAGATTTACGGCCTGCGCATCGCCACGCCGGGCGAGTTCCTGCTGGAACAGCGCGCCCGGGGTATTTTGTAGGCGGAACGAGGCAGGTCGCCCCGCCGCAGGCTTGGCGAAGGAGGAAGCCGATCAGCCGCCGCCGGGCTTCTGGCTGACAGGGGCATACCAACTCCTTTAGATTTTGCACTGTCATAGCGAGGAGCGGAGCGACGAAGCTACCGAGGCCGTAGGCCGACAGTCGGTCATCCCGCTGGATCGCCCCGGCCCGCTTGGCGGGCCGCGCGATAACAGAAGTCAAAAGCCACGGGCATTGGGTGTGAGGCTCACCAAGCCGGCAGCTGTGCTCATCGCGGCGGTCGGCCGCGCCTCCGACCCAAACCTGGAGCCGATCAGGCGGAGGGCTTTCCCAAGCGCAGCCGGTAGGCGGAGCATCAGTGGTTAAAAAAACTGCCGGGTTTGCGCGTCGCCCGCCCCTCTTCCTGAGACTTACCCAAGCCAGTCAGCCGTGCTCACCGCACCTGCAGCGTGTCGCCCTCGTAGGCGAGGCCGAGCGACGGGATCGTGACGGCCTTGCGGCCGCCCTGCTTCCTCACCGTGCCGGCGACCCAGGCGTCGTGGCCGGCGGCCTTCGCCGCGGCCAGCGTGGCCGCGACGGCGGACGGCGCCACGTAGGCGGCGAAACCGACGCCCATGTTGAAGGTCGCGTAGGCCTCGCGCAGATCGATCGGCCCGGCCTCCATCAGGAACTTGAACAGCGCCGGGATGGCCCGCGGCTCGGAAATCTCATAGACGAACGGCTCCTCAAGGCGCATCAGCTTGCGCCAGCCGTGGCCGGTGACGTGCGCCACGTAGTTGAGCTTCACGCCGGCCTGTTGGCAGCGAACCACGAAGTCCACGTAGATGGCCGAGGCCGCGAGCAGCGCCTCGCCGTAGGTGCGGAGGTCGCCGTGGCCGAGGGGCGTCGCGTATTTCTGCGGGAGCTTGTCGGCGATGAGGCGGCAGAGGCTCAGGCCGTTGGTCTGCACGCCCGTCGAGGCGAGGAAGATGATGGCGTCGCCGTCCTGCACGTCGCCCGTGATGCGCTGGGACTTAGGCTCGATCTTGCCGATGGCGGAGCCGGCGAGGACGATGGTGTCGGGGTTGACGATGCCCTTGAGCGTCGGTGTCTCGCCGCCGCCCCAGACGGCGCCGGCGCGGTGGCAGCCCTCGGCCCAGCCGTCCACCAGCGCCTGCATGCGCGGCGCATCGGAGAACCAGCCGGAGTCACCCACCGCCGCGTGCATCGCCACCGAGATCGGCCGCGCGCCGCAGGTGATGAGGTCGTTGACGATGGTCGCGACCGTATCGATCGCGATCTCGCGGTAGAAATTTTTGCCGCTGGCGGCGTAAACGGCGTCGGCGACGAGGTTCTTGGTGCCGAGGCCTTCCTCGACGTGCGCGAGGAAGTGGTCCGGCCCCTCGATCAGGTAGGCGCTCTCGCCGCGGGTCGTCGCCGGCTCGGCATAGCCGTGGGCCTTGAGTTCGCCCGCCGTGCCGCGCGCCGCCTGCTGGCAGGCGCGCTTGAAGGCATCGAGCTGGTCGTAGCGGACGCCGGAGGATTCGTAGCTTAGAGACATGAATGGGAGGAATCCGAGGAATCCAGAATCCAGAAGAAAGGCCCGCAAGCCGACCCTGTGCTCTGGAATTCTGGATACTGGATACTGGATTCTGAATTCTGAATTCCCGCCTTCATCAATAGCTCCTCCCCTCCGCCTTCTCGAAATAGTTCACGTAGGCCTGGTTCACGACGCGGTAGCCGCCGGGCGTGGGATACTTGCCGGTGAAAAACCAGTCGCCGGTGTGGTGGGGCAGCGCGGCGTGCAGATGTTCGATGGACTGGAAGATGATCTCGATCTCGCCCGTCCAGCCGTTGGGCTTGGGGGAGACGAGCTGCGTGATTTTTTGGGAAATCTCGTCGGCCGTGAACGGCTCGTAGATCTTCCGCACGTGGTTGACCGGCTCGGGGCCGGGATTCCTCAGCTCCGCCCGGCAAAGGTGGTAAACCTCCTCGATGAGCGCGCCCTGCCCGCGCTCCTTGAGCAGCGTGATGGCCGCCTCGAAGGCGATGAACTTGCCGATCTCGGACATGTCTATGCCGTAGCAGTCCGGGTAGCGGATCTGCGGCGCGGTGGAGGCGATGACGATCTTCACCGGGTTGAGCCGCTTCAGGATGCGCAGGATGGAGCGGCGCAGCGTGGTGCCGCGCACGATGGAGTCGTCCACGCAGACGAGGCTGTCGCCGGGCTCGACGACGCCGTAGGTGACGTCATAGACGTGCGAGGCGAGGTTGTTGCGGGACTTTTCCTGGCTGATGAAGGTGCGCAGCTTCACGTCCTTCGTGACGACCTTCTCGCCGCGCGGCCAGTTGTTGAGGATGAGGTCGTCCACCAGCGCCTCGGTGATCGTCCCGGCCCGGGCGGCGTCGAGCAGGGTCTGCTTGACCTCGGCGCGGCGGCGGAAGCGCAGCTCGCTCATCAGGCCGAAGAAGGCCACCTCGGCGGTGTTGGGGATGAAGCTGAAGACGGTCTTCGCCAGGTTGCCGTTGATTGACTTCCAGATCGGGCCGGCGAGGCCGGCGCCGAGGGCCTTGCGCTCGCGGTAGATGTCGGCGTCGTTGCCGCGGGAGAAATAGATGCGCTCGAAGGTGCACTGCGTCTTGGGCAGGGCCGGCTTGAGGCGCTCGGTCGCGACCGCGCCGGATTTCTTCAGGATCACGGCGCAACCCGGCTCGACCTCGCGAACGGCGGCGGCCTCGAGGTCGAACACCGTGCAGAGCGGGGCGCGCTCGGAGGCGAAGGCCGCGACCTCGTCGTTCTCGAACCAGTGGCAGGGGCGGATGCCGGAGGGGTCGCGCGCCACGAAGGCGTCGCCGTTGCCGAGCACGCCGGCGAGCGAGTAGCCGCCGTCCCAGTTGGCCGCGGCGGTGCGGAGCACGCGGGCGGGATCGATCTCGGCATTGAGGCGGCGGGTGATCTCGGCGCCGGACAGGCCCGCGTCGCGCATGGCGCGGTAGAGGCGCTCGTGCTCGTCATCGAGGCAGAAGCCGATGCGCTCGAGGATGGCCTGGGTGTCGGTGGCGAAGATGGGGTGCTGGCCGATGGCGATGAGGCTGTCGTTGAGCTCGGCGGTGTTGGTCAGGTTGAAATTGCCCGCGAGCATCAGGTTGCGGGTCGGCCAGGAGCTGCGGCGGAAAAACGGGTGGCAGGCGCTCAGGTTGTAGCCGCCGGAGGTGCCGTAGCGCAGGTGGCCGAGGTAGAGCTCGCCGCAGAAATCGAACCGCTGCTTCGCCGTGTCGGGGAATTCCGGGTGGATGGCGCCCTCGCCGACGAGGCCGTGGTAGCGCGCCAGCAGGGCCTGGAAGATGCGGTCGAGCGGGTTGGTCTCGACGTTGCGCTCGCGGAACATGTAGGGCTCGCCGGCGGGCACGTCGAACTTCACGCAGGCCACGCCCGCGCCGTCCTGGCCGCGGTTGTGCTGCTTCTCCATCAGGAGGAAGAGCTGGTGGAAGCCCCACAGCGGCGTGCCGTATTTTTCCTGGTAGTAGGCCAGCGGCTTTTTCAGCCGGACCAGGGCGATGCCGCACTCGTGGGTGATGAACTCGCTCATGGCAGGAAGGAGTAGCGGGTAGCGGGTAGCGAGTAGCGAGTAGCCATGCACCCGGTGGCGGCCGATTTGGCCTGCTCGCCAGGTCGTGCTCCCAATCCCAGCCCATACCCGGAACCGGTCATTCTGAACGAAGTGAAGAATCCATGCCTTCGCGCGCAGGCTACCTGGGGTTTGCCACTGGATCGCAAGGCGGGCTCTATCCGCCGCGCTTCGCCCACACTCCCCCCGTCCGGTAAAAAGGATCGGGGCGATGGGTGATTCTGGCGGGTCACGGCATTAAAGACGTTCATTGGGGCCAGCTTGGTGTTTTCGTCAACGGCTTTCTCCGCTGAACCGTGTCAATCCGCCGGCGCCGTCCCGGCTGCGGCGGAAGACCCTGATAACGACCGGATTTCGCCGCGACACCCGGCCGCCACCGCGTCTGGCCCGGCGTCCGCCGACGGTTCATTCGCTGTGGGTCCGATACCCCGAAGCTTGCTTCGGCTTGGTCGGCGGAACGGAATTGAGTGTGGGTTGCATGAGGTTCGATCGGGTTTGCAGAGGTCTTGTCAAATGCCCCGGAGCTTGCTCCGGGGATCTTTACTTCGCGGCGGGCGGCGGGATGGCGTCGTTCGGACAGATTTGGGCGAAGCAATTGCCGCGCCCGGCGCGGGCGGCGCCGAAGCGTGATTGGGGCGGGTGCGATTCCACGTTGCCCCCGGTGCCCGCCGGGCTGGTGCAGATATCCTGGCCGACCTGCTTGGCGCCGGGCCGGATGATGTAGAAGGTGTTTTCCTTCCCGGCGGCCTCGTAGGCGGTGGCGAAGTAGTAGCGCATCACGCACGTCTCGCTGCCGGAATCGGGCCCGTTGTTCCGGCCGACAAACATCCGGAAGTTGAAGGGCGCCTCCGCGCCGTCGTGCGCGAGGTATTCCCGCCAGAAGTCCTCCCCCCGGCCGAGGCGCGCCAGGCTCGCCGCCGTTTCCGCCACATAGGTGCCGCCCGCCAGCCGGGACCGCTCCGCCGCCAGCGCGGCGGCGAAGGCCGCAGCCCGCTCGTTGATCAGATCCTCCCCGGTGTCCTCCCAAAGCAAGGTGAGCGTGTTGCCGCGATCGGCCCCGGCGAGGGTCTGCTTCGCATCCGCCCGGAATTCGCCCGGGCCGCGCGACCAGCTTTCAGTAAAGCGCATCCGGCGGGTGGGGTTCAGCGGATGATCCGGTCCTTGGAAATACGCCCACTGCACGCGCATCGGTTCGTCCCCATGGTGCTCGACCCCGACGGCATGCAGCAGCTCGTGCGCGACCGCGCTTGCGTAGAGGCGCTGCCGGTCGGCCGGATCCAGATCGTGTTGCCTGAGGTTGTCCGGGGCGAAGGCCCCCATCGGCGCATCCGGCGCCTCGACAAACACCCAGTTCACGTCGCGGGGACGGAAGGCCTTGCCGCCGTCGGCCCCCTCCAGCCCGATGGTGCCGCCGCCCTTGCCGCGGCCGACGTGCGAGAGCACCACGCCGTGCTGGGCCACGCGGTGCGGGGCCTCGCGGTGGTTGCCGTTCATCAGCCGGTCCCGCTGCGTCATCTCCGCGCCGTCGCGCAGGCGCGGATGCACGGCCAGCTGCGCGAGCCGGCCGAACAGTTCGATGCCTTCACGCGTGGCCGGGGCACCCAGGTTGAGGACGAAAAAATCCTTCTTTCCCGGATCGCCCGTCACGTGCCGCCCATTTTCCACGAAGCCGCGGTATTCCTCGTAAAGCGTGAAGCCGTCGCCCTTGTAGTCCTGCCCCTTGACCTCCTCCTCGTCGTGGCTGGCCGGGAGATCCGGCACCCGGTGGTGCTCGCGCCAGGCGGCGGCCACCCAGTCGCCCGGCCGCGACATCCGTGGCAACCGCACGAGGTCCTGCCCGCCGGCACCGTCCTTCAGCAGGCCGATGATCTCCCGCCCGTCCTCCAGCTCGCAGATCACGCGCAGCTCGGAGCGCCCGCCGAAATCGAGGCTCTCGATCGTCACGTCCGCGTATGGCTGCTGCCTCTCGTCGCGGGGCGGATTGCGCACGGCGAGCTTCTGGTCCTTGCCGGACAGGTCGCCCCCGGTCGGCCCCCGGGCCAGCCGCAGGTCAAAATCATCGTCCTTGGCCCCGAGCGGCCAGTTCAGGCACACGCCCGGCTCGCGGGATGTGCCGACCAGCTCGAAGCGGAATTGTCTCACCGGCGGCAGGCCGGCGCCGGGCTGGCCGTCCTTGTGCCGGAGCACGGCGCGGGCGGCCAGGGTGTTGCCCGCATCGCCCGGCTTGGCAATCGAGCCCTCCGGCCTCCACTGCGCATACCCCTCGATGGTCACCTCGACCTCCAGGTTGTCGTAAACGGGAAACAAGACCAGCTGGCTGCGGTAGGACCAGTTCGTCGTCGTGCCGCCCGTCTTGCCCGGCCGGGTGTCCCCGTCGGAAAAACTGAGCACGCCGGGCGCGCGGCTGAATTTGCTGTCTCCCTTGAGATAGTTGAGGCGCAGGGGCGAAAGATACGGCTGCACGTTGGGTGTGCTCCGGTTGATCGGGACCGGGCGCAACTCATCCCGGCCACGGCGCGACTCGCGAACCACCGTCACACCCCGGACGGATTCCGCCATGTTCTCCTCGGTCTCGCCCACGGTGATGGTCGCTTCACCCGGATCCAGCAGCAGGTAAAAGCCGGCCTCCTTGCTTGGCGCCTGCGCGGCCGACCTTGCCGTGGTCTCGCTGCCCGAACCGTCATACTCCCATCTGGCCTGATGGGTGACCTTGTTGCCCGCGACCATCCCGTCGCCCTTCCAACTGAATATTCCCCGCGCCGGCTCGGTGTTCCCCGGATCACGGCGCAAGGTGAATTTCCCGTGGCTGGTCCACTCCATGTTGCCCGTCAACACCCGCGCGCCGCTGCCATCGCCCGCGTGACTGGAATTCTCGACCGCCTCCCAGATGCCCCGCCACTCCTCCACGCTTGCGTAACCGCGGGCCATTTCCTTCAAGTGCGGCGGCAACTCGTCCCGGGGCTCGTCGGCTTCTTCCTGCGCCATCGCTCCGCCGGCGGCCAGCACGGCGGCGAGGCATCGCGCCGCCCCCCGGAAGCCACGCCGAGCAAGGCAATTGCGCATGAATTTTTGCGGTCGTGAGATCATTCCGAGTCCGGCGCGGCCCACTTTTTTTTGATTGGGCCGGCCACGGTCAACGGCTTTCTCCCTCCCCTGGTCAAAATGGGATTTTTTTGACGGCACATTTTAGCCCGGCCCACAGTCTTAATCGCGTTCGCCCGCTTGACCCGCCCGGGCCGGTTTGAAAGCGTGCCCGCTCCACCATGCTGATCCTCCGCGGCTCTCCTGCCCTCTCCCCCTTCCGCCTTGAGAAACTCCGGCAAGACCTCGCGGCGGGCGGCATCCCGGCCGCCGGCCTGAGCGCCGAGTTCTTCCATGTGGTGGACGTGGCGCGGGAGCTGACCCCGGGCGAGCGCGGCATCCTCGACCAGTTGCTCACCTACGGCCCGAGCCGCGCGACCCCCCGGCTCAATGGCGTCGTCCAGGTCGTCGTGCCCCGCCCCGGCACCATTTCCCCCTGGTCCTCCAAGGCCACCGACATCGCGCACACCTGCGGCCTCGCCGCCGTCCGGCGCATCGAGCGCGTCATCGCCTACACGGTGGATGTCGGCGTCACGGCCCCGCCCTTCCCGCTCTCCCCGCTGGACGCCGCGCAGCTGACCCGGCTGCAGGCGAAGCTCCACGACCGGATGACGCAGGCCGTGTTTGGCGATCTGGACACCTGCGCGCTGCTCTTCCAGCACGAGCCCCCGCGCCAGCTGGCCACCATCCCCGTGCTCCACGACGGCCGCGCCGCCCTCGTCGCCGCCAACCGCGACCTCGGCCTCGCGTTGGCCGAGGACGAGATCGACTACCTCCACGCCGCCTTCACCCGGCTCGCGCGCGACCCGAGCGACGTGGAGCTGATGATGTTCGCGCAGGCCAACTCCGAGCACTGCCGGCACAAGATCTTCAACGCCACCTGGGAAATCGACGGCACCCCCCGGGACAAGTCGCTGTTCCAGATGATCCGGAACACGCACGAGCTGCACCGCGACGGCATCCTCTCCGCCTACAAGGACAACGCCGCCGTGCTGGCCGGCACCCGCGGCGGCCGCTTCTTCTCCGACCCGCGCACCCACGAATACGCCGCGCACGACGAGGACATCCACCTGCTCTGCAAGGTCGAGACGCACAACCACCCGACCGCCATCTCGCCCTACCCCGGCGCCGCCACCGGCTCCGGAGGCGAGATCCGCGACGAGGGCGCCACCGGCCGCGGCGCCAAGCCCAAGGCCGGCCTCGTCGGCTTCACCGTTTCCAACCTGCGCCTGCCCGGCGCCGTGCAGCCGTGGGAAAAAGACAACGGCAAGCCCCACCGCATCGTCTCCGCCCTCGACATCATGCTCGAGGGCCCGCTCGGCGGCGCGGCCTTCAACAACGAGTTCGGCCGCCCCGCCATCAACGGCTACTTCCGCACCTTTGAACAGGAAGTTCCTTCGGCCCGGATAAACGCGGAGGACGCGAAGGCCGCGGAGCCTGCTGCTGTAGGGGCGTCGCTCGACGACGCCCGCGGGCGCACGCAAGGTGCGCCCCTACAAAGCGCCACCGAGCTCCGCGGCTACCACAAGCCCATCATGCTCGCCGGCGGCCTCGGCAACATCCGGGCCGGGCACGTCCAGAAGGGGGCCATCAACCCGGGCGACAAGCTCATCGTCCTCGGCGGCCCGGCCATGCTCATCGGCCTCGGCGGCGGCGCCGCCAGCTCCATGGCCAGCGGCTCCGGCAGCGAGGACCTCGATTTCGCCAGCGTCCAGCGCGACAACGCCGAGATGGAGCGCCGCTGCCAGGAGGTCATCGACCGCTGCTGGGCCCTCGGCGCGGACAACCCCATCTCCTTCATCCACGACGTCGGCGCTGGCGGCGTCTCCAACGCCCTGCCCGAGCTCGTCAACGACGGCGGCCGCGGCGGCAAGTTCGACCTGCGCGCCCTGCCCAACGACGAGCCGAGCATGTCCCCGCTCGAGATCTGGTGCAACGAGTCGCAGGAGCGCTACGTGCTCTGCGTGCCGCCCGACCGCCTGGCGATGTTCACGCAGCTCTGCGAGCGCGAGCGCGCGCCCTTCGCCATCGTCGGCGAGGCCACCGAGGAGAAGAAGCTGGTCGTCCAGGACCCGCAGTTCAACAACACGCCCATCGACCTGCCCCTCGACGTCCTGCTCGGCAAGCCGCCGCGCATGCACCGCCAGGAGACCTCGCTGTCGCGCCCGCAGCTCCCGCTCAACTTAAGCAGCCTGTCATTGCGAGGAGCCGCAGGCGACGAAGCAATCCAGTCAGATGGATCGCCACGGCGCGATGCGCCTCGCGATGACAAACAAGTGAATCGACTGCGCGAAGCCGCGAAGCGCGTGCTCTCCCACCCCACCGTCGCCGACAAGACCTTCCTCATCGCCATCGGCGACCGCTCGCTCGGCGGCCTCATCGCCCGCGACCAGATGGTCGGCCCGTGGCAGGTGCCCGTCGCCGACTGCGCTGTCACCGCCGCGACCTACGACGTTTACACCGGCGAGGCCATGGCCATGGGCGAGCGCACTCCCGTCGCCGTCAACAACGCCGCCGCCTCGGCCCGCCTCGCCGTCGGCGAGGCCCTCACCAATCTCGCCGCCGCCCAGATCGGCGACCTCGGCAAGGTCAACCTCTCCGCCAACTGGATGGCCGCCCCGGCCGTCCCCGGCGACGCCGCCGACCTCTACGCCGCCGTGCAGGCCGTCGGCATGGAGCTCTGCCCCGCGCTCGGCATCACCATTCCCGTCGGCAAGGACTCGATGAGCATGTCCACCGTCTGGCACGACGGCCCGGAGCAGAAGCGGGTCACCGCCCCCGTCTCGCTCATCGTCTCGGCCTTCGCGTCCGTCGCCGACATCCGCCTCACGCTCACGCCGCAGCTGCAGTTTGATCCTGTAGGGGCGTCGCTTGACGACGCCCGCGGGCGCGCACAAGGCGCGCCCCTACAAGAAATCGGCGACACCGTCCTCCTGCTCATCGATTTGGGCCGGTCGAAGCACCGCCTCGGCGGCTCCATCCTCGCGCAGGTCGTCTCCCAGATGGGCGAGGCCACGCCCGACGTGGACAACGCCGCCGATCTGAAGAATTTCTGGAAGGTCATCCAACAACTCGGCCGCGACCGCAAAATCCTCGCCTACCACGACCGCTCCGACGGCGGCCTGCTGGCGACAGTCGCCGAAATGGCCTTCGCCGGACACACGGGCGTGGACCTCGAGCTCCCGCACCTGCACGACCCCTTTGCCGCGCTCTTCAACGAGGAACTCGGCGCCGTCATCCAGATCCGCGAGTCGGACTTCGACGACGTCTACCTCGCCCTGCGCGAGCACGGCCTCAAGGCCTGCGTCTCGCGGATCGGCACGCTAAACCCGCACTACGCGCTCCGGGTGAAGCAGTCCGGCAAGGAGCTCTTCAACGAGAGCCTCGTCACCCTGCGCGGCTGGTGGTCCGACGTCACCCACCGCATCGCCGCCATGCGCGACAACCCCGCCGCCGCCGACCAGGAGCATGCCCTCCGTCTCGACAAGACTGACCCCGGCATGACGCCGAAGGTCACCTTCGATCCAAGTGTCTTAAACGCGGAGCGCGCGAAGCAGGCGGAGGCACGGACTTCCTCCGTTGCCCATAACTCCGCGACCACGGCGTCCTCCGCGTTAAAAATCCGTCCGGCCGTCGCGATCCTGCGCGAGCAGGGCGTCAACGGCGAGGTCGAGATGGCGGCGGCGTTCACGCGGGCCGGCTTCCGCGCCGTGGACGTGCACATGACCGACATCCTGAGCGGCCGCGTGTCGCTGAAGGATTTCCGCGGCCTCGCGGCCTGCGGAGGCTTCAGCTATGGCGATGTGCTCGGCGCCGGCGAGGGCTGGGCCAAGAGCGCCCTCTTCAACGAGCGCGCCCGCGCCGAGTTCAAGGCCTTCTTCGCCCGCGAGGACGCCTTCGGCCTCGGCGTGTGCAACGGCTGCCAGATGATGAGCAACCTGAAGTCCATCATCCCCGGCGCCGACCTCTGGCCCCGCTTCGTGCAGAACCAATCCGAGCGCTACGAGGGCCGCTCCGTCTGCGTGAAAATCGAGCAAAGCCCCAGCCTGTTCTTCCGCGGCATGGAAGGCTCCGTCCTCCCCATCGCCGTCGCCCACGGCGAGGGCTACACGGAGTTCAAGGACGCGCATTCCGCCCGCGTCTTCAGCGACTCCGGCCTGGTGGCCGGCCGCTTCGTGGACAACAAGCAAGCGCTCGCGCTTGCGCAGTCCTCCATAGCACGCAGTGCGACGGAGGACCCCGTCTATACCGAGCAATACCCTTTAAATCCCAACGGCTCGCCCTTCGGCATGACCGCGCTGACGACGACCACGGGCCGCGTCACCATCATGATGCCCCACCCCGAGCGCGTCTTCCGCTCGGCTTGCATGAGTTGGTCGCCCAAGGGATGGGGCGAGGATTCGCCGTGGATGCAGATGTTCTACAACGCCCGCGCCTGGGTGGGGTAAGCGCGGGCTGGCGTCCGGCCTGATTAGCCCCTAGGTCAGGGGTGTCATGCCGCCCGCGCCCCGAGGTTTTGCCGTCCGCGAAATCGTGCTGGTGTTGACCATCGTCGCCGGGTTCGCGGTCGCGGCCGGGACGGTGCTTTACCGCAAGGCACGGCAGGACAGCATCGACAAGGCCGTCATGTGTCCCATCCGCCAACTGGCGGCGGCGGCCGACCAATACTATCTCGAAAACGGCGTCTCCACGGTGCATCTCGACCAGCTCGTCGGGGCCACCAACTACATCAAGGCGCTCAATACGGTCGCCGGGGAAACCTACCCGACCTTCTACACGCAGGGCCGCACCTTCACGGTGACCGGGGTGGCCGGCGCCCGCACCATCACCTACGCACCCTGAGGCCGGCTCACCCGGAATTGCTCGCCGGACGTAACCACTACCCGCCAGGCTTCGTCGTTGCACCAGCTTCACCCCAACCCCACGGAGGATACCATGACCCGCCTGACCGCCAAGGATTTCGACCAGGAACTGCTCGACCTCTACGATTACTATGTCCACGGCCAGATCGACCGCCGCGCCTTCCTCGACCGCGCCGCCAAGTTCGCCATCGGCGGCCTGACCGCCGCCGCCCTGCTGGAGATGCTGAGCCCACAATACGCCTTCGCCGCCCAGGTGCCGAAGGAGGATGAGCGCGTGTTTTCCGAGTATCTCATGTATCCGTCCCCCGACGGCAACGCGACCAGCGGCGAGATGCGCGGCCTGTTTGCCCGCCCCGCCAAGGCCACCGGCAAGCTCCCGGGCATCATCGTCGTGCACGAAAACCGCGGCCTGAATCCCTACATCGAGGACGTCGTGCGCCGGCTCGCGGTCGCCGGCTTCGTGGCCTTCGGGCCCGATGCGCTCTGGCCGCTGGGCGGCTACCCCGGCAACGACAACGAGGGCCGCGCCATGCAGCAAAAGCTCGACGGCAAGAAAATTACCGAGGATTTCGTGGCCGCCGTGAAATTCCTGCAAGCCCACCCGTCCTGCAACGGCTCGATGGGTGTCATCGGCTTCTGCTTTGGCGGCGGCATGTCCAACACCCTCGCCTGGCGCCTGCCGGGCATCATCAGGGCCGCGGTGCCCTACTACGGCGGCCAGGCCACCGCCGAGAACGCCGCCAAGATCAAGGGCGCGCTGCTCCTGCATTATGCCGAGCTCGACGCCCGCGTGAACGCCGGCTGGCCGGCCTACGAGGCCGCCCTCCAGGCCAACCACGTCGAATACACGGCGCACATCTACCCGGGTGTGAACCATGGTTTCCACAACGACACGACGCCCCGCTACGATCAGGCGGCCGCCGAGCTGTCCTGGGATCGCACCCTCGAGTTCCTCCGCCGGAAGCTCACGTAGGCGCGCCGCCCGGGATCAGGCCGCTCGCGCACCTCTGCATCGACGCGCCGCACGAATTCACGGCGTAGAACCGCCCGTTCACCGACGCGATTCTCGGGAGCCGTAGGTTGGTAATACCAACATCCCTTGGAGCCTATCCGAATGACCTATTCCCGACAGCCTGGTTTTCTGTAGCGGCGGTGTGGTGATCGTTCGGCGGTCATAGACCGCCGCTACAGGACAGGCCTTTATTCGGATAGGCTCTTAGCTTTTGGACTGTCATTGCGAGGAGCGGAGCGACGAAGCAATCCAGCCGTTTCGACAAGCTCAAGGCCCCGAGCCTGTCGAGGAGCTGGATCGCCACGGCCCGCTTTGCGGGCCTCGCGATGACAAAGGGCTAAAAGCTGCGAGCTTTTGGAATATGCGCCGACTCTGACCGGTTGTGTGGGCGGGGTGCCCCCACCCCGCGAGGCCTGCGTCGCGAAACCTGTAACCCGCGGGGTGAAGGCACCCCGCCCACAGTCGATGACGATAAACCCGCTCCGGGGATCGTTAATCCGGCCGCGCGAAGGACACGATCTGGTCCTGCTCGCGGTGGTTGGTCCAGAAATCCTTCCCGTCAAACGCCAGTGCCCGCGCCGCGAACGGGATGTGGGCGATGTCCTCGATTTTCGGCTCGGCCCCGCGCGGGTCCACGCGCGTGAGCCAGTAGTCCGTGGTCTCCTCGGCATCGGTGGTCACGAGATAGAAGCAGCCGTCCACGACGACCTGCCCGCAGATGCCGTGCGGCACCTGGATGACGCGCGTCACCGTGCCGTCCGCGCCGAGCGTCAGCAGTTTTTTCGGATACCACTGGCTCACGGTGAGGCTCCGGCCATCCCAGCCCAGTTGCGCCCCGCTGTCATCCGGGCAGGGGATGCCAAAGGCCGGGTCGAAACCCCGCCCCGGCACGCAGCGCCGGATGATGCGGTGATCTTCACTCGTCTCGCCACAGATGACGCGCAACTCGGTGCCGACGGCGGCCAGGCCCCACGGCGTGCCCGGGGCGGCGGTCTGCCAGCCCACGGTCCAGGTCGCGGGATTGAGCGCGTGGATGACCTTCGTCTCCCGTGAACCCATCCAGAGGGTCGCGCCGTCCCAGGCGAGCGATTGGGGCTTGGGGGCAGGCGAGGCGCGGCGCTGGAGTTCGCGGATGGTTTTCATGGCGGCACTCTGGACAAAACCGGGCCGGCGGAAACAACCAAACGGCGCGGGCGGGATTTTTTGCGTCAACTGTGCCGCCGCCCAACCGGAACGATGCAGGCGGGAACTGTGGGAGCGAGCTTGCGCGCGACTTATTGGGCGAGGTCGCGAGCAAGCTCGCTCCCACAGCCAGGCCCCCGAAAGGTGGTCGCCGGTTTTCACCCCGACACCCGCCCACTGTCTAGAGTGCTTCAAAAGAAGGTGTAGCCATAGGTGGTCGCCGATTTCCATATCGGCGACATGCCGCGCTCCCCGGCGCCGGGGTGGAAACCGGCGCCCACCCGAATCCGTTCCGGCTATACTTCAATTGGAACTGCTCCAGTTCCCGCTCAGAGCACCTTGACGGCGGCCAGCACGAGCTTCTCGAACGCGCCCGCGCCCTTCGCGGCGTTTTCCAGCGTGTGGGCGTGGGAAAGTTTCTCGTCGGAGAGGCCCGCGCCCATGTTGGTGATGCACGACACGCCGGCGACCTTCATGCCGCAGTGCCGCGCGATGAGACAGTCGGGCACGCTCGACATGCCGACAGCGTCGCCGCCCCAGCCCTGCACCATGCGGATCTCGGCCGGCGTCTCGAAGGACGGCCCGCGGAAGGCCACGTAAACGCCCTCGTGCAAGGTGACGCCCTGTTGCTGCGCCACCTCCTTGATTTTCGCGCCCAGAGCCGGGTCCCAGGCATCGGCCACCGGGAAGAAGCGCGGGCCGAAGGCCTCGTCGTTCGGCCCGACCAGCGGGTTGAGGCCGAGGAAGTTGATGTGGTCGGTGATGAGCATGAGCTCGCTGACCTTGATGTGCGGCCGAAGGCTGCCGGCGGCGTTGGAGAGGAACAGTGTCTCGACGCCCACCGCCTTCATGGACCGGATCATGGTCTTCAGCGGGTAGGCATCGCTCGTCTCGTAGAAATGCTTGCGGCCGTTCAGGACGATCACCGGCACACCGTTGAGCTTGCCGATGATCAGCTGGCCGGCATGGCCCGCGACCGTCAGCACCGGGAAGCCCGGCAGGTCGGCGTAGACCAGCTTGACCGCGCCCTCGACCTTTGCCGCCAATCCGCCCAAGCCGGAGCCGAGGATGATGGCGAGCTTCGGTTTCAGGCCGCCCAGCGCGGCGGTGATCTTGGCGGCGGCCTGGCGGACGTTTTCGGCGTGGAGCTGGACTTCGTTCATGGGGCCAAGGCCTAGCCGAAAACCTCCCGCGGCAAAAGCATGCAATTGCAGCCGTCCGGGAAACGGTTGTGCTGGCGGGCATGAGCACCAAAACGGTGGGTATAGTCGGCGGCGGCCTGATGGGCGCCGGGATCGCGGCCAAGTTTGCCCTCGCGGGCCACGCGGCGCTCGTCCTCGAGACCTCCCCCGAACGCCGCGCCACGATTCCGGCGGTGATCGGGGGCATCTTGCAGGAACTCCAGGCCGCCGGGGCGATCGACGCCGCCGGGAGTGCCGCCGCCGCCGCGCGCATCACCCTGGTGGGCGACCTGACCGCGCTGGCCACCGCGCCCCTGGTCATCGAGGTCATTCCGGAGGTATTGGCGGCGAAACAAGAGCTTTATCAGCAGCTGGAGGCCGTGCTGGCGCCCGATGCCCTGCTGGCGAGCAACACCAGCGGCTTCCTGCCCGATGCTCTCGGCACGGGGCTGGCCCGGCCGGAGCGGTTCCTCATCACCCATTTCTGGAATCCGCCGCACGCCATCCCGCTCGTCGAGGTCGTGCCGGGCACGCGCACGGCGCCGGCGACGGTTGAACGGACCGTCGCCGTGCTGCGCGCCATCGGCGCCGAGCCGGTGGTGCTCCGCAAGGCCGTGCCCGGCTTCATCGGCAACCGCCTGCAGTTCGCCGTGCTGCGCGAGGCCCTGCATCTCATTCACACCGGTGTGGCCGATGCGGAGACGATCGACACGGTGATGAAGGCGTCGCTCGGCCGGCGCTATGCCATCGCCGGCCCGCTCGAGAGTGCGGATCTCGGCGGGTTGGAGACCATCCTCAAGGTGGGCACCCATCTGCTGCCCGCCATCACCGCCGACGGCAGCGGGCTGGAGGTGCTGCGCGCCCATATCGCCCGGGGCGAAACGGGGGCCGCGTCGGGCAAGGGCTTCTACCCGTGGACCGACGAGCGACGCGCGGCCATGCGGCAGAAGCGCGTCACATTCCAGCTCCAAGGGCGGCTCCCGTCCGGGTAACCGCGACGGTGCGCCCTACCCGTCAACTATTATGCAAGCTCAAGAATTTGAAACCGGGCCGGTGCGCCGGCCGCTATTTCCCGGACCGATTGCGCGGGTGGTGCTTCGCGTGCTGGTCGAGGAGGCGGGTGGATTCCACGGCGGTGTAGATCTGCGTGGTGCCGATGCTGGCGTGGCCGAGCATTTCCTGGATGGCGCGCAGGTCGGCGCCGCCACCGAGCAGGTGCGTGGCGAACGAGTGGCGCAGCAAATGGGGTTTCACCGGCTTCTCGATGCCGGCGCGGGCGGCCGCCGACTTCACCATCACCCAGAGCGTCTTCCGCGACATCGCCTTGCCGCGCTCGGTGATGAAGAGTTCGCTGCCAGTCTTCGGCTTGACCAGCCGCGGCCGGCCGGAGCCAAGGTAGGCCTGCACGGCAGCACGGGCCTTGTCGCCGAGCGGCACGACGCGCTCCTTGGAGCCTTTGCCAAAGACGCGGACGAACCCATGCTCGAGATCCACCTGCTGGAGCGTGAGGCCGCAAATCTCGCTCGCGCGCAGGCCGCTCGAATAGACCAGCTCGAGCATCGCCCGGTCGCGGATGGCGTAGGCATCGGCCCCGGTGGGGCCGGCGAGGAGCTTCTGCATCTCACCCGGCGAGAGGGTTTGCGGCAGCTTGCGGCGGAGCTTCGGGCCGGCGAGCAGCTCGGTGGGGTCGTCGTCGCGGAGGCGCTCGCGCAGGAGGTGGCGGCAGAGCATGCGGACGGCGCTGAGCTTGCGCGCCTGGGAGGCGGCGCTGAAATCCTGGTCGCTCAGCCAGTGCAGCCAGGCGGTGAGCTGTTTCGCGGTGACGCGCTTCCAGTTGGCGGCGCCGTGCCGCTGGAGGAAATGGGCGGCCTGCTTCAGGTCGCTCTCGTAGGACTTGGCGGTGTGGCGCGAGAGGCCGCGCTCCAGCTCCAGATGGCTGAGATAGCCGTCAATCTCGTCGGCAAAGGCCGCCGGGGCGGGCGGCATGGGCGGCGCCTTGGCCGCGGGCCGGGGCTCGCTGCGCTTGTTCACGGCCGGCTCCTGCGGGAGGCGTCAGAAGCGGCGCGGCCGGCGCGGGCCGGGCGGCGGGGCGTTCGTGTCGCGGATGCGGTAGGTGATGCGCGCCTTGTCGAGATCGTAGGGGCTCATCTCCATCTTCACCCGGTCGCCGGCCGCAATCTTGATGAAGTGCTTGCGCAGCTTGCCGGAGATGTGCGCCAGCACCATGTGGCCGTTGTCGAGCTCCACGCGGAACATGGTGCCCGGCAGGACGGTGATGATCTTGCCCTCCACTTCGATCGCTTTGCTGTCAGACATGGGTGGAAAGGAGGCGCGGGCGGGTGAGTTGGGACATGCGGGATGGGCTGATAAAAGCCCCTTGTAACTGGGGAAACTCGCCCGTAGTCAAGGCTTTCCTCGTCCCGCATGGACTCCCCGCGGCCCTCCCTTCCCTGTCCGTTTGAAAAACGCTTCCCGTCGCAATTGCAGCGGGACGACGAGTTTTACATGTGGCTGGCCTACAATCAGGCGATCGACGCCTGGAAGCAGGACGAGGTGCCCATCGGGGCGGTCATCGTCCTGGGCGGCGAGGTCATCGCCGCAGCCCACAACCAGCGCGACAGCACGCGCGATCCCACCGCCCATGCCGAGATACTTGCCATGACTCAGGCCGCCAGGTCCGTGGACAACTGGCGGCTCTCCGACGCCACGCTCTACGTCACCAAGGAGCCCTGCCCGATGTGCTCCGGTGCCACGCTGATGTCGCGCCTCAAGCGCGTCGTCTTCGCCGTCTCCGACCCGAAGATGGGCTGCCTCGGCGGCGCGACCGACCTGAACGCGCTGCCGCAATCGAACCACCGGCTCGAGCTGACCCGCGGCGTGCTGGAAGCGCCCTGCCTCGAGCTGCTGCAGGCCTACTTCAAGCTCAAGCGGAACGAGGATTGAACTGGAGGGCCCAGCTCCAGCTGGGCCGCGAAGGTGATATCACCAGCGCAAGCACGGCCCAGCCGGAGCTGGGCCCTCCACTTGGCAAACGATGACGCTCCGCACAGTTGACGCGCACCCCAACGCGTGCACCTTAAATCCACTCCCTCAACCCACCACGATCATGGCTTACGAACTCCCGAAACTCGCCTACGCTTACGACGCCCTCGCCCCGCACATTGATGCGAAGACGATGGAGATCCACCACTCCAAGCACCACCAGGCTTACATCACCAACGCCAACAACCTCCTCAAGGACCACGCCGCCCTCGCGGCGCTCGACGTCAACGCCCTGATCGCCGACCTGTCCAAGGTGCCCGAGGCCATCCGCGGCGGCGTGCGCAACAACGCCGGCGGCCACAGCAACCATGCCTTCTTCTGGACCATCATGGGGCCGGGCAAGGGCGGCACCCCCAAGGGCAGGCTCGCCGCCGCGATCGACGCCGAACTCGGCGGCTTCGCCAAGTTCAAGGAAGACTTCGCCAAGGCCGGTGCCACGCGCTTCGGCTCCGGCTGGGCCTGGCTCGTCGTCAACGGCGGCAAGCTCGCCGTCGGCTCGACCGCCAACCAGGACAGCCCGCTCATGGGCAAGGCCGTCGCCGGCATCGAAGGCAAGCCCGTCCTCGGCCTCGATGTCTGGGAGCACGCCTACTACCTCAACTACCAGAACCGCCGCCCGGACTACATCACGGCCTTCTGGAACGTGGTGGACTGGGACGCCGCCGAGCGGAACTACGTCGCCGCGCTGTAATAGGGCGACTCGTCCGGAGGACTCGCCCTACCCTTCAAGCCGCGCCCGCGAGGCGCGGCTTTTTCATGCCCGTAGGAGCCGCGATATGGACGTCCATCGCGGCGTAATACCAAATGTCCGTAGTTATTATACCATTCAGCTTGGTTTGGCTCTTTTGTAGGGGCGGACCTTGTGTCCGCCCGCGCGGGCGGACACAAGGGCCGCCCCTACAGCATAAATTAACGACGACCGGTTAGAACTCTTTGT
>JAEUGW010000046.1 GCA_016795565.1 Opitutaceae bacterium
GTGCGGGGCGGTCTGTCCCGGCGGGCCCCGCGGGGGGGGGGCCACCCCCCGCCGCTACAGGTTAGGCCCGCTTTGTGTTCGCACGTTGTCGCTGCTCCTGGTGTTGCTGACCGCGTGCGCCGCCCCGGCCCAGCCGAAGCCGGTGGCCCCCGCCAAACCGGCCCCGGCCGAGCCCGCCAAAACCGGCTCGGTTCGCGCCGCGCCCACCCGCCCGGCCCAGGTCTGGCCCTTCACCCGATTCCGCGGCGTGGACTACGTCGCCGTGCGCGACATCGCCAAGCGTTACGGCCTCAAGGCCGCCTGGACCAAGCGCGGCGAGGTCATGACGCTGAGCGACGCCCGCGGCGTGCGCCTCACGCTCGAGCGGGACGAGCGGGATTTTCACCTCGACGGCGCGCGCGTTTTTCTTGGCGAGCTGGCCTACCTGAGCGGCGACGACCTGTGGGTGGCCAAGCTCGATGTCATCAAGACCATCGCGCCGCTCCTCGCCCCGGCCGACCACCTGCAGTTCCTGCCCGCCCCGCCCGGGCTGATCGTCATTGACCCGGGCCACGGCGGCACCGACCCCGGCAAACAGAACACCCGCCTCAAGCTCGATGAGAAGGACATGACGCTCGATGTCGCCCTGCGTCTGAAAAAGCTCCTCGAGGTGCGCGGCTACCGGGTGCTGTTGACGCGCGCCACGGACACACGCTTTTCCAACAGCCCGGTGGTGGATCTGCCCATGCGCGCCGCCGTCGCCAACAAGGCCGGCGCGGATCTCTTCCTCAGCCTGCACTTCAACGCCGTGGACCGCGACCCCGAGCGCGTGTCCGGCGTCGAGACCTATGTGCTGACACCGCAGTTCCAAGTCTCCACCCAGCCCGAACAGGACCGGGAGATGGTGCAGACCTACTATCCCGGCAACCGGCAGGACACCGCGAACGCCCTGCTTGGTTACAGCCTGCACCGCCAGCTGGTCACGGACCTGAAAGCCTCCGATCGCGGCTACAAGCGCTACCGCCTTGCGGTGCTCCGCACGCTCACCTGCCCCGGCGTGCTGGTGGAGGCCGCCTACCTCTCCAACGACGCCGAGGCCCGGCGCGTCGCCACGCCCGAGTTCCGCCAGCAGATCGCCGAGGCGCTGGCCGAGGGCATCGCCCACTACACCGCGACGCTCGCGGCCTTGCGTCCGGGGGATGATCCCGACAAAAAATAACTCTCCCATGAAAACATCACCAGTCTGTCGCCTGATTCTGCTGTCCACGCTGGGTGCCGCCGTCACGGCGTCGGCCTGGGACTACGAAGGGCATCGCATGGTCAACCAGGTGGCGCTGGCGGCGCTGCCGGCGGACTTCCCGGCCTTCGTGCGCGAGCCGGCCAATGCCGAGCGCATCGCCTTCCTCGCCGGCGAGCCCGATCGCTGGCGCAACAGCGCCGACCTGCCGATCAAGCATTACAACAGCCCTGATCATTATCTCGACCTCGAGCAGCTCGCCGAGGCTGGGCTCAGCGCGGAGACGGTCTCGGCCATGCGCTATGTGTTCGCCACGCAGTTTGCGTCCGGCCGCGCGGTGAATCCCGGCGGCTACGCCAGCTTCGATGCGGCGAAGAACACCGACCGCACCCGCGAGTGGCCCGGCTTCGCGCCTTGGGCCATCACCGAGTATTACGGCAAGCTGAAGTCCGCCTTCGCCTACCTCAAGGTCTTCGAGGAAGCCGGCACGCCGGAGGAGATAGCCAACGCCCGGGCCAACATCATCTACATCATGGGCGTGATGGGCCACTATGTCGGCGACTGCGCGCAGCCGCTCCACACCACGCACCACCACAACGGCTGGGTGGGGGAGAACCCCAACGGCTACACGCGGTGGCCGGGCATCCACAGCTGGATTGACGGCGGCTTCATCAACAAGGCCGGCCTCACGACGGCGGCGCTGCTGCCCGCCGTGACCCCGGCGCAGCCGCTCGCGCTGGCCCCGGCCGCCGGCGGGCGCGACCGGTTCTTCAGCGCGGTCATGAATTACGTCGTCGCACAGCAAAAGCTGGTCGAGCCGTTCTACGCGTTGGAGAAGAAGGGCGTCTTCAAGTCCGAGGTCGCCGCCACCAGCGTCGAGGGCCAGGACTTCATCAAGGCCCGCCTGCTCACCGGCGGCCAGATGCTCGGGGCCATCTGGATCACCGCCTGGAAAAATGCCGGGCCCGACGCCTACCTGAAGGCCGAGTTGCTCAAGCGGGCCGCGCGGAACTCCCCGTGAGCACCCTGCCGGCCCTCGTCTGGATCGCCCTCGGCGGCGCGGCCGGCTCGGTCGCCCGCGCGCTGGTGGCCCAGTCGCTGCCGGCGCGTTTCCCGTGGGCCACGCTGCTCGTCAATGGGCTTGGCTCGCTCCTGATCGGCTGGCTGATGGCGCGGCTCGGGCCGGGTGAGACGGGCACCGCCGCCGCGTTGCGCCACCTGCTCGTCGCCGGTTTCTGCGGCGGCTTCACCACGTTCTCCACCTTCAGCTGGCAGACCCTGGAGCAGATGCAGAAGGGCCAGTGGGGCGCGGCGGCGGCGAATGTGCTGCTCTCGGTTGCGCTCTGCCTGCTGGCGGTGTGGCTGGGCTGGAGGCTCGGCAGCCAGTGAGAACTGCCGGAACCTGTAGCGGCGCTCTGCGAGCGCCGACGACGGCGGTCACAGACCGCCGCTACAGTTTTTATCTTTGCGCCTTTTTGTGCCTTTTTGCGGCTATTCCCTCGTCCCGCGCGGCTGACGATCTGGCCTCACGCGTGGTCATCCTCGCCAACTCCCGCCAGCCCGAGTCGGTGCGGCTCGCGGAATTTTATGCCGAGCAGCGCGCGGTGCCGCCGGCCAACATCCTCGCACTGCCGCTGCCTGAGGCCGAAAACATCACCTGGCGCGAGTTCATCGACCAGGTCTGGCAGCCGGTGCAGGACGAGCTCCACCGGCGCGGCTGGATCGAGGGCACCAGCAGTCACCTGCTCGATCGCCTGGGCCGCCGCCGCTACGCCGGGACGGGCAACCGGATATCCTACCTTGTCGTCTGCCGCGGCGTCCCGCTGCGCATCTACAACGACCCCACGCTGCTGGAAGCCAAGCCGGGCCGGAAAATTGCGCCGGAGCTCAATAAGAACGAGTCGGCGGTGGATGCCGAGCTGAGCCTGCTCGCTCAGGGCGGCTACGAGATCGCCGCCATGGTGCCCAATCCGCTCTTCGCCAACGACCGGCCGCCGTCGCTCGACGCCGACATGGTGGTCAAGGTCGCGCGTCTCGACGGGCCCACCTGGGAAAGCGCCCGTCACCTCGTCACCTCGGCGCTGGCCGCCGAGCGCGCCGGCCTGATCGGCCGCTATTATGTGGACTTGAAGGGGCCCCATCCGGACGGCGACCAGTGGCTGCAATCCACGCTGAAGCAGTTGCAGGAACTCGGCTTTGACGGCGATACGGAAGCCACCGGCGCGACCTTCGACCCGGCCGCGCGCTTCGATGCGCCCGCGCTCTATTTCGGCTGGTATGCGGGCAACCTCAACGGGCCGTTCGCGCGCGAAGGCTTCACCTTTCCGTCCGGCGCGGTGGCGTTGCACATCCACAGTTTTTCGGCGCAGACCCTGCACTCCGATGCCTCCGCCTGGTGCGGGCCGCTGGTGGCGCGCGGCGTGGCGGCCACGGTGGGCAATGTCTTCGAACCCTACCTGGGGTTCACCCACCGGCCCAACTTCCTGCTGCGCGCCCTGAGCCAGGGAAAAAATTTCGGGGATGCGGCGTATTACGCGCTGCCGGCGCTGAGCTGGCAGGCCGTGGCCATCGGCGATCCGCTCTACCGGCCCTTTAATATCCCGCTCGCGGAGCAAGGCGGATCGCCGTATGCCGTCATCCGCCGGGCCAATCTGCTGGTCCGGGCGGAGAAGGCGGCCGAGGCGCTGGCCCTGCTCAAGGCCGAGCAGCAGGCGCATCCCAGTCTGCCCATCGGTCTGGCTTGGGCGAAGCTGGCGGTGACCGAGAGGAAAACGGGCGACGTGGCCGCCGCACTGGGCTTTGCCGCGCAATTGAAGAATATCCGTCCGTCCGACTGGCCGCTGCTGCGCGAGATGGCTGGCCTGCTGGCGGAGCATGGGGCGCGCCCGGTTGCGCTGCAGGTCTATGCGAACCTGGCCCAAGCCAAGTCGCCGACGCCGGAAGCATTGAAGGCGTTGCTGACGGAGGCGCGTTCCGTCGCGGACGCGGCCGGCGACCTGAAACTGTCGCTGGAATTCGCGCGGCAGCTGGGAGCATTGGAACCGGCGGCACCGGCGACCAAATAAAAGAGCCCGCCGAGTGGCGGGCTCGGTGGTGGAACCCGGCCTCTGGCCGGGTTGGTCGGATGTGGATACGGAAAGACGGATGCGAATCCCGCAAGCGCGTCCGGAGGCCGCGCCCCGCCTTTCGCGCTCAGAGCTTCTCGACGATTTTGTCGGCCAGACCGTAGGCGATGGCCTCCCTGGCATTCAGGTAGAAGTCGCGGTCGGAGTCCTTGTCGATCTTCTCGATGGGCTGGCCCGAGGCGCTGGCGAGGATCTGGTTCAGCTCGGCGCGGAGCTTCTCCATTTCCTTCGCCTGGATATTGATGTCCGAGGCGGGGCCGACCATCCGGCCGGAGATGAGCGGCTGGTGGATAAGCACGCGGGCGTGCGGGTAGATGTAGCGGTTGCCCTTCTTCGCGGCGGAGAGAAGAATAGAGCCCATGGACGCGGCCATGCCGGTGACGACGACCTTCACGGGCGAGCTGATGAGCTTGATGGTGTCGTAAACCGCCATGCCGGCCGTGACCGAGCCGCCGGGCGAGTTGATGTAGAAGGTGATCTCCTGGCCCGGGCCGACCGTCTCGAGGTAGAGCAGCTTCTCGGTCAGATCCTTGGCGGATTCATCCGTGACCGCGCCCCAGAGGAAAATCTTCCGCTGCTCCAGGAATTTCTTCTGGATCAGGGTGCTGACCGGCGCGGCGGTGGGCTTCGGGGCGGCGTCTTCGCGCTCGTCCTCATCCTCGTCGTCGAGGCGGGGCGCGGGCGGGCTCTGGTATTCGCGGGTGAGATTGTGGGCGGACATGGGGTCGAAACGTGCACCGGCCGGTCCGTTTTGCGAGTAGTTTTTCTTCGCCGGGGTTGCCAATGCCGGCCGTCCCAACCAGCCTGCACCCGAGTGAAAACACCCGCCCAACGCCTCGCCGGACAGATCGTGGACCTGCACCGCCGGCGCATTTTCCCCGGCGTGGTCGAGTGGGCGGGCGGTCGCATCGTGCGGATCCGGGAGGACAAGTCGGTGCGGGCAAAACACTTCATCGCCCCGGGTTTCGTGGACGCCCACATCCACATCGAGAGCTCGATGCTGCCGCCGGCGGAGTTTGCCCGGTGGGCGGTGGTGCACGGCACGGTGGCCACGGTGTCGGATCCACACGAGATCGCCAACGTCCTTGGCGTGGCGGGCGTGGACCACATGATCCGCGACGGCCGGCGCACGCCCTTCAAGTTCCACTTCGGTGCCCCGTCCTGCGTGCCAGCCACGACCTTCGAGACCGCCGGCGCCTCCCTCGACGCTAGGGCCGTGGCGAAACTGCTCGCGCGGCCGGAGATCAAATACCTCAGCGAGGTCATGAACTTCCCCGGCGTGCTGGCGCGCGACCCGTCGCTGATGGCGATGATTGCCGCCGCGAAGAAACGCGGCAAGCCGGTGGACGGCCATGCCCCCGGCCTGCGCGGAAAAACCGCCGCGCGTTACGCGGCGGCCGGCATCACGACGGATCACGAGTGTTTCACGCTGCCGGAGGCGCGGGACAAGCTGGCGGCCGGGATGAAGATTCTCATCCGCGAGGGCTCGGCCGCGCGGAACTTCGCCGCACTCGAACCGCTGCTCAGGGCGGATGCCGCCTCCTGCATGTTCTGCTGCGACGACCTGCATCCGGACCTGCTCATGGTGCGCCACCTCGACGAGCACGTGCGCCGCGCGATCCGGGGCGGCGCGGATTTGTTCGACGTGCTGCGTTGCGCCTCGGTCAACCCGGTCGAGCACTACAAGCTCGATGTCGGCCTGCTGCGCACCGGCGATCCGGCGGACTTCATCGTGTTCGAGGGCTGGGAGAACCTGAAGGTGCGCCGCACCTACCTGCGCGGCGGGTTGGTCGCCCGCGACGGCCGCAGCCTGCTGCCGCGGCAGCCGTCGAAGACGCCGAATGTATTTCGCGCGAGGCTGCGGGAGGTGGAGGATTTTGCGGTTGCATGTAGGGGCGCAGACTTGCTGCGCCCTTCCGGGATGCGCGTGAAAGGGCGCAGCAAGACAGCGCCACTACAAATGAATGTCATCGAGGCGCTCAACGGCCAGCTCATCACGCGCCACCTGCGCGCGGCGCCACGGGTCGTGGGCCGCAACGTTGTCGCCGACCCGTCGCGCGACATCCTGAAGATTGCCGTGGTGAACCGTTATGGCCCAGGGGGACCCTTGCTTAATAAGCAAGGATTGTCGGAGATCGCGGTGGCTTTCATCAAGGGCTTCGGCCTGAAGGCCGGGGCCATCGCCTCGTCGGTGGCGCATGATTCCCACAATGTCGTGGCAGTCGGCGCGGACGACGCCTCGCTGTGCGCGGCGGTCAACCTCGTGATCAAGGCCCGCGGCGGCATCAGCGTGGTCGGGCGCGGTCGGCGCGCCGTGCTGCCGCTGCCGATCGCCGGTCTGATGTCGGATCAGGATGGCCGCGCGGTGGCGCGGCGTTACACGGCGCTTGATGCCGCGGCGAAGCGGCTGGGCTCGAAGCTCGACGCGCCGTTCATGACGCTCTCGTTCATGGCGCTGCTCGTCATCCCCGACCTGAAGCTCAGCGACCGCGGCCTGTTCTCGGCGGCGCAGTGGGGCTTTGTGCCGGTGCAGGGCGGCTGACTCAATCAGTGCGCAGCGCCACCAGCGGATCCAATCTCGCGGCGCGCCACGCGAGAATCAGGATGGCAAGCGTGGCCGCGACGGCGACGGCGACCAAGCCGAGCGCGGCTGCCATAAAGATCCCGGGAGCAAATTCCAGCGCATTTGATCAAGACCTCTGCAAACCTGCACGAGCCTCATGCAATCCGCACTCAATCCCGTTCCCCCCACCAAGCCGAAGCAAGCCTCGGGGTATCGGACCCACAGCGAATGAAAAATCCGCGCAGCCAGCAGCGGCGCGGATCAGCAGCCGCCTGGCCGGGCGCCTCAATACTTCACCTTGTCCGTCTTGTCCGTCCAGCGCCGGAACGTCGTCAGTCCTTCCTTGCGTAGCACCTGCCGGATCCGGATGGCGCGCTTTTCCAGCGGCAGCGGGATCTGGCGGTAGATAAAGTCGTCGTCGAAACCGATGTCGGCGGCGTCCTGCCGGGAGTTGGCGAACCAGATCTGCGGGATGCGCGCCCAGTAGATGGCCGAGAGGCACATCGGGCAGGGCTCGCAACTGGTGTAGAGTTCGCAGTCGGTCAGCTGGAAGGTCTGCAGGCTCGCGCAGGCGTCGCGGATGGCGGTCACCTCCGCGTGGGCCGTCGGGTCGTTGGTGGAGGTGACGCGGTTGTTGCCGCGGCCGACGATCCGGCCCCGGCGCACGATGACGCAGCCGAACGGGCCGCCGCGGCCGGCGGCCATGCCCTCTTCCGCGAGCTTGATGGCCGCGCGCATAAATTTTCCGTGACTCATGGGACGGCATGAGAGCAAACCGGATGAAGGGAGGCGAGGCGGAAGCTCGGGAGCGGGTGCACTCTGGTGCTGACACCCGCCGGAGCATCGGCTTTGCTCGCCCTCCAACCCCATGAGTGCCCATCCCATCATCAGCGGCTTGGATATCCGCGGCCCGATGCAGCCCGGTTATGCCGGGATCCTGACCCCCGAAGCCTGCGCCTTCCTCGCCGGGCTTTTCGAAAAATTCGGCGCCCGCCGCCTCGAGCTGCTGGCCAAGCGGGTCGAGCGGCAGCGCGCCATCGACGCCGGCCAGCTGCCTGACTTCCTGCCCGAGACCGCGGCCATCCGCGGCGGCGACTGGCAGGTCGCGCCCATCCCGCCCGACCTGCTCGATCGCCGCACCGAGATCACCGGCCCGGTGGACCGCAAGATGGCCATCAACGCCCTCAACTCCGGCGCCCAGTGCTGGATGGCGGATTTCGAGGACGCCAATTCGCCGACCTGGGAAAACTGCCTGGAGGGACAGGTCAACATGCGCGACGCCGCCCACCGCACCATCGCCTACACCTCGCCCGAGGGGAAGCAATATGCGCTGAAGGACAAGATCGCCGTCATCATCGCCCGCCCGCGCGGCTGGCACATGGAGGAGAAGCACGTTCATTATCGCGGCGCGCGCGTCTCCGCCTCGCTCTTCGACTGGGGCCTGCACTTCTTCCATTGCGCCAAGGCGCTCATCGCCCGCGGCAGCGGCCCGTATTACTACCTGCCCAAGCTCGAGAGCCACCTCGAGGCGCGCCTGTGGAACGACGTCTTCCTCCACGCCCAGGCTGCGCTGGGCATCCCCCGCGGCACCATCCGCTGCACGATGCTCATCGAGACCATCACCGGCGCGTTCGAGGCCGAGGAGATTCTCCACGAGCTGCGCGAGCACGCCTCCGGCCTCAACTGCGGCCGCTGGGACTACATGTTCAGCATGGTGAAGAAGCTGCGCAACCGCCCGGGCTACATGTTCCCGGACCGCACGCTCATCACCATGGAGGTGCCGTTCCTCCGCGCCTACGTCACCCACGTCATCAACGTCTGCCACCGCCACGGCGCCTACGCCATGGGCGGCATGGCCGCGCAGATCCCGATCCGCAACGACCCGGCGGCCAACGCCGCCGCGCTCGCCAAGGTCCGCGCCGACAAGACGCGCGAGGTCAAGGCCGGGCACGACGGCACCTGGGTCGCGCACCCCGGCCTCGTGGCGACCGCGCTCGAGGCCTTTGGCGAACACATGAAAGGGCCGAACCAGCTCCATGTGATCCACGACACCAAGGTCAAGGCGTCCGACCTGCTCGCGCCGCTCAACGGCCCGATCACCGAGGCAGGCGTCCGCTGGAACCTGCACGTCGGCGTCCGCTACCTCGAGGCCTGGCTGGGTGGCTCCGGCGCCGAGCCCATCCACCACCTGATGGAGGATCTCGCGACCTCCGAGATTTCCCGCTCGCAGCTCTGGCAGTGGCTCAAGTTTGGCGCGAAGCTCGACGACGGCCGGCCGGTCACGGCCGAGCTTTACGACCAGCTCCTGCCCGGCGAGCTGGCGGCGATCCGCGCCGAATACGGTGACGCGCGCTACAACGGAGGCCGCTTCCCGGAGGCGATCGAGCTCTTCATGCGCATGTCGAAGAGCGCCGAGTTCGACGAGTTTCTGTCGCTGCCCGCCTACGAACTCCTGCCTTAGTTTATCCGGAACTCAGGAAATCAGGAAAATGTCAGCTGATCCGCCTGAGTTCCTTATTTCCAGATTATCAGATGTTTGATCTGACAACCATCAACCGCCTCGACCGCGCTGCGTTCACGGCGGCGCTCGGCCACTTGTTCGAGCACTCGCCTTGGGTGGCGGAGGAGACGTGGACGCAACGCCCCTTCGCCAGCGCCGAAGCCCTGCACGCCGCGCTCTGCGCCGCGATGCGCGCCGCTCCGCGCGACCGGCAGCTCGCGCTCATCCGCGCGCACCCCGATCTTGCCGGCCGGCTGGCGCAGCAGAAACGGCTGACCGCCGAGTCCACCCGCGAGCAGGCCAGCGCCGGGCTCGACACCCTGACCGACGCCGAGCTGGCGGACTTCACGGCGCGCAACGAGACCTACACGGCGAAATTCGGCTTTCCCTTCATCATCTGCGCGCGCCTCAACGCCAAGGCCGCCATCCTCGAGGCCATGCGGGCGCGAGTGGGCAACCCGCCCGACACCGAGTTCGCCAACGCCCTCGGCGAGATCGAGAAAATCGCCCGGCTCCGGCTGGCGGACGCTTTGAAGAAGACTTAACCGCGGATTACGCGGATGGACACGGATGACCTAAACCCTACACTGCCTTTATCCGCGATCATCAGCGTTATCCGCGGAGAATTTCTCTCCCCATGTCCAAGCTCAGCACCCACGTCCTCGATCTCGTCACCGGCAAGCCGGCCGCCGGCATGCGCATCGAACTCTGGAACCTCGACGGCAAGCCGCACCAGCTCAAGGCCGTCGTGACCAACGCCGACGGCCGCACCGACGAGCCGCTCCTCACTGGCGCGACGATGGCCGTCGGCACCTACGAGCTGCTCTTCTTCGTGAAGGACTACTTCGTCACGCACCACCGCGACAGCACCTTCCTCGACCGCGTGCCCGTTCGCTTCGCCATCGCCGACGCCACGGCGGCTTACCACGTCCCGCTGCTGGTCACCCCCTGGGCCTACCAGACCTACCGCGGGAGCTGAAACATGCACCCGGATTTCACGCTCCCATCGCCTGGGAGTATCAAAGGTCGCTCATCGAGCATCACAGCGGCCTTTGTGCAGTCGATTATTCCTGTTCGAGAACCCACGGAGGAAGAAGTCGAGCAAGCTCTAGCGTTGCTGGGAATGAGTCGGGGCGCATGTCGATGCGCGTATTGTGGCTCGGCAACCTCCGAGTGGGATCACTTCCGACCACTAGTAGTCAATAGACGACCTACTGGGTATATCACTGAAATTGCCAATTTGGTTCCAGCATGCGGGAAGTGCAATCAGTCTAAAGGTAACAAGCCCTGGAAGACGTGGATCACTAGCAACGCAACAAAGTCGCCAAAGACTCGGAATGTGCCAGATCTTGAAAAGAAGATACTGAGGCTTGAGGCCTACGAGCGATGGAAGGTGCCTACGAAGCTCGACCTTGAGCAAGTGTCGACTAACGAACTATGGGAAAAGCACTGGAGAAATTTGAGTCGATTTGACGAACTCATCAAAGAATGTGAGCAGCATGCACGTGAGCTTAGGCGCGACGTTGAGTCCCAGCTATCGTAAGAGAATGCCCCATGATTGCCGGAATGACACTTCTATCGCACATGTTGACTGAGCTCGGCCACATCACGGACGAGCCGGGCCGGCTGACGCGGACCTTCCTGTCTCCCGGCATGGCGCGGGCCAACCGGCTCGTGGGCGATTGCATGGCTGCGGCCGGGCTGGCCGTGCGGGAGGACACCGTCGGCAATCTCATCGGCCGATTGGAGGCAGCTGAGGTAGGGCGCACCGGCCCGGTGCGCCGCGGCGGAGCGAGCCACTCCGCCCTACCCAAGACCCTTCTCCTCGGTTCCCATCTCGACACGGTGCGCGATGCCGGCCGCTTTGACGGCCCGCTGGGCGTGCTGCTACCCATCGTGGCGCTGGCCGACCTGAAGGTTCGCGGCGTGAAGCTGCCCTTTGCCGTCGAGGTGCTGGGCTTTTCCGAGGAAGAAGGCGTGCGCTTCGCCAGCTCCTATCTCGGCAGCAAAGGCTACTGCGGCAAGCTGACCGCCAAGGATCTGGCCATGCGCGATGTCGATGGCATCAGCGTCGGCGAAGCGATTGAAAGATGGGGCGGCTTGTCTTCAAGCCGTTCAGGCAAACACGCTGGTAATCTATTAGACTACCAACGTGCTCGTGACCTAATAGGTTACTTGGAGGTGCACATCGAGCAGGGGCCGGTGCTGGAAGCGAAGAATCTAGCCGTGGGGGTGGTCTCAGCCATCGCCGGCCAGAGCCGCTTCAAGCTGACGTGGTCCGGCAAGGCCGGCCATGCCGGCACGACGCCGATGGCGCTGCGCAAGGACGCGCTCGCCGGCGCGGCGGAATTCGTGCTCGCCGTCGAGAAGCTCGCGCGCAGCACGACGGGCCTTGTGGCGACGATCGGTTCGCTGACGACCTCGCCCGGCGCGGCGAATGTCATCCCCGGTTCGGTCGTGCACACGCTTGATGTGCGCCATGCGAAAGACCCGGCCCGTCGCGCAGCCTTGTTCAAGCTCGGCCGGCTCGCGGCGCTGATCGCGAAGAAGCGCGGGCTCAAGGTCGCTTGGCAGCGCACGCAGGACAACGGCGCCGTGGCCTGTTCGCCGACGCTGACGGCCCGGCTTGAACAGAGCGTAAAGGCGGTGCAGGGCAGGTCGCTCTCGCTGGTCAGTGGCGCCGGCCACGACGGGGTCGTGATGTCCGCGCTGTGCCCGATTGCGATGCTCTTTGTGCGGTGTCGCGACGGCCTCAGTCATCATCCGGATGAATACGCCTCGCCGAAGGATCTGGCGGTGGCGCTCAAGGTGATGATCGATTTTCTCGGGCGTCTGGCGGTGGAGCACCGCATGTCACCGTTGCCCGCTGCTGCGGGCCCGGTGTTTGTCCCCGGTTCTCGCCGGGGGCGAAACCGAGGCAAATGAAGCGCCGGGGCAAAAATCTCGTCGAGGCGGCGGAGCCCGAGGTGCTCGACCTCGTCGTCCGCGGCGGCCGGGTGGTGACGCCGGACGGCGTGCAGGACGCGGAGCTCGGCATCTTGCACGGCAAGATCGTGCGCCTGGCCCCGGAGGTGACCGACCCGGCGCACGCCGAGTTTGATGCGGCCGGGCGCCATGTCTTCCCGGGCATCGTGGATGCCCACGTGCATTTCAACGAGCCCGGCCGGACGGAGTGGGAGGGGCTGGCGCACGGCTCGCTCGCGCTCGCGGCGGGCGGCGGCACCTGTTTCTTCGACATGCCGCTCAATTCCGAGCCGCCGGTGCTCGATGCTGCGGCGTTGCGCGCCAAGCGCGAACTCGCGGAGCAACAGTCGTGCACCGACTTCGCGCTCTGGGGCGGGCTGGTGCCGGGCAACCTCGACAAGCTCGCCGGCCTGCGCGACGCGGGGGCCATCGGCCTGAAGGCCTTCATGGCCAACAGCGGCATCGCCAGCTTTCCGCAGGTGGATGCGAAGACTCTGCACGAGGGCATGAGGCGCGCCGCCAAGCTCGGCCTGCTCGTCGCCGTGCATGCCGAGGATGACGCGCTCGCGGCGAGGTTCACTGCGGAGCAGAAGGCGAAGGGCAAGCACGATGCCAAGGCCTGGCTCGCATCGCGCCCGGTCGAAGTGGAGCTGGCGGCGATCCGCCAGGCGATCGAGTTCGCCGGCGACACCGGCTGCGCCCTGCACGTTGTGCACGTCAGCAGCCCCGAGGGTGTCGCCCTCATCACCGAGGCGCGGGACCAACGGGTGGACGTCACGGCCGAGACCTGCTCGCATTACCTGCTGCTGAACGACAAGGATGTCGCGAAGCTCGGCGCGCCCGCGAAATGCGCGCCGCCGATCCGCGACGAGAAGCGGCGGCAGGCGCTGTGGGCGGAATTGCGCGCCGGCAACATCCACACGGTGGGCTCGGACCATTCACCGTCGCCGCCGGAGATGAAGACGGCGAAGAATTTTTTCGAAATCTGGGGCGGCATCGCCGGCGTGCAGCACGGGTTCCAGTTGTTGATGAACGAGTGCGCCGCCACCGCGGACAAGGACCTGCCCCGGCTCGCCGCCGTGCTGGCGCGGAATGTGGCCCGCCGCTTCCGGCTCGATGATCGGAAAGGCCTGCTGGCCGTGGGGCGCGACGCGGATTTCTCGCTCATCGAGTTTGGTCCGAAGCACACCATCAAGGAGGACGAGCTCTGGACCCGGCACCGCCTCAGCCCGTATGTCGGCCGGGGGAGCAAGGCCCGTGTGACCCACACTTATGTCCGCGGCTGCCCGGTCTGGTCCGACGGCAGGGTTGCATCCGGGTCGCCAAAAGGTCAGTTTTTACGCCCAACACCCCTTTGAACATGTCCGACCTTTTTGGCCACACCCGCGCCCGCATCGCCGCCCGCCACGCGCTCATCACGCCGGGCAACCACGTCAACAGCTCGGTGCCGGGCATCACGGGTGCCACGACGGTGATCCTCATCAACGAGGCCATGGGAGCGAAATTCGCGCAGGTGCAAGTGACCTTCACGGCCGAGGGCCGCGCCGCACAGCCCGCGAGCGGCACGCAGACCTTCGGCTATGTCATGCACGGCGGCGGCGCGCTGACGGTGGGCAAGGACAAGGCGAAGATCCACGCCGGCGGATATTTCTACGTGCCCGCCGGCCTGTCCTGGAGCCTGACCGCCCCCAAGGCTGGCACGCAGCTCACGCTCTTCCAGAAAAAATATGCGGCGCTGCCCGGCGTCGCCCTGCCCAAGGCCATCATCGGCGACGTCGCCAAGGTGAAAGGCACGCCCTTCCTCGGCGACCCGGCGGCCAACCTGCAGGTGCTGCTGCCCGACGAACCGGCCTTCGATCTGGCCGTGAATGTCTTTGCCTACCAGCCCGGCGGCCACCTGCCGTTCGTCGAGGTCCACGTGATGGAGCACGGCCTCCTCATGCTCGGCGGCGCCGGCGTTTACCGGCTGGAGGACAACTGGTATCCGGTGCAGGCGGGCGACGCCATCTGGATGGCGCCGTATTGCGCGCAGTGGTTTGTCGCCATGGGCAAGGTCCCGGCGAGCTATCTCTATTACAAGGATGTCAACCGTCCGGCCATCTGATCCGACGGCCCCGCCGACTCTCGACCTCATCGTCAACGGCCGCGCCGTCTCCACCGCGGGCGTGGCCCCCACCACCACGCTGCTGGCGTGGTTGCGCGCCAACGGCCTGACCGGTTCCAAGGAAGGCTGCGCCGAGGGCGACTGCGGCGCCTGCTCCGTGGCGCTGGTGGACCGCGACGCGCAGGGCAAGCCGACCTACCGGGCCTTCAACAGCTGCATCGCGCTGGTGCCGATGTTCGCCGGCCGCGAGATTGTGACGGTCGAGGGCCTCACGAAGTGCGGCGCGGATGGCAAACAGCTGCACCCGGTGCAGGCGGCCATGGTCGAGCACTATGGCTCGCAGTGCGGCTACTGCACGCCCGGCTTTGTCGTCTCGATGTTCGAGGCCTACTACCGCGATGGCTGCAAGGAGCCGGGGCAGATCAGCGACCAGCTCTGCGGCAACCTCTGCCGCTGCACCGGCTACCGGCCGATTCGCGATGCGGCGGTGGCGGCGCTGGCGCAGCGCAATGGTGGAACGCGGCCGCCGGACGCGTTGGAAGCCCGTCCAGAGGCCGGGCTCCACCTCGATCTCTTCGACGCCCGCCTGCTGGCGCCGGTGCATCAGCCGACCGCGCTCAACTACGGTGTCGGTGACCGGAAATTCTTCCGCCCCACGTCGCTGCCCGGGCTGTTCACGCTGCTCGACACCCACCCGGCGGCGCAGCTCGTGGCCGGGGCGACCGAGATCGGCGTCGAGCTGAACAAGAAGTTCAAGGCCTTCCCGCTGCTCATCTCGACTGAGGGCGTGCCGGAGCTGACACGAATCACGAAGACGGGCGACACCTGGCGCATCGGTGCGGGCGCCACGCTGAGCAACATCGAGGAGGCCCTGGGCGCCGAGTATCCCTCGGTCGCGAAGATGCTCCGGGTCTTCGCCGCCCGCCAGATACGCAACCGCGCCACGCTGGGCGGCAACCTCGTGACCGCCTCGCCCATCGGCGACAGCGCGCCGGTGCTGCTGACGCTCGATGCGAGCGTGGTGCTCGTCACCGCCAAGGCCGAGCGCACGGTGCCGCTGGCGGACTTCTTCACCGCCTACCGCCAGACCGTGCTCAAGCCCGGCGAGATCATGAAGGAAATCCTGCTGCCGCGCGGCGGGCCGGCGCGCGGCCTGACGCGCCGGGCGGATTTTCTCAAGGTGTCCAAACGCCGCGAGCTCGACATCAGCATCGTAGCCGGGGCGTTCTGCGTGGATCTCGACGAGGACGGCACGGTGCGCAAGGCGCGCATCGCCTACGGCGGCGTGGCGGCGATGCCGATGCGGGCGCTGAAGGCGGAGGCGGCGCTGGTGGGAAAAAAACTCACCGAGCCGACCGTCGCGCACATCCTCCACGACACCTTCAAGCCAATCGATGACGCGCGCAGCGGGGCGGAATACCGGCGCGGGCTGGTCGTCAGCCTCTGGGAAAAGTTCGTCTCGGGTGAGCGGAGCCAGGCGCAGGATGCCGACCTCGGTTTCGCCGGCGACCACCGCTGGCCGGTGACCGATGCCTCCCGCAACCTCGGCCACGAGAGCGCCGTCGGCCATGTGTCCGGTCGGGCCCTGTATGTGGACGACACGGCGCAGCGGCGGAAGATGCTCGATTGCTGGCCGGTGTGCGCGCCGCACGCCCGGGCGAAGATCCTGCGCCGCGACGCCACCAAGGCCCGGCAGGCACTCGGCATCCACGCCGTGTTGCTCGCCGAGGACATTCCCGGCGAGAACAACACCGGCCCCGTGCGGCATGACGAGCCGCTGCTGGCGTCGGACGAGGTGCTTTTCCACGGCCAGATCGTGGCCTGGGTGGTGGGCGATTCGCTGGCGGCCTGCCGGGCCGCGGCCGCGCTGGTCGAGGTGGAGTATGAGCCGCTGCCTGCGGTCATCGGGCTGCCGGCGGCCATCGCGGCGGACAGCTACCACACCGAGCCGCACACGTTGCGGCGCGGCGACGTGGCGACTGCGTTGGCGGCGGCTCCGGAGCGGCTGGACGGCGAGTTCGAGTTCGGCGGACAGGAACATTTCTATCTCGAGACCCACGCAGCCTGGGCCGAGGCGGGCGAGGAGGGCACCGTGCTGGTGAATTCCTCGACACAGCATCCGTCCGAGATCCAGGCCATCGTCGCCGAGGTGCTGCACCTCGCCCGGCACAAGGTGGTGGTGCAGTCCCCGCGCATGGGCGGCGGCTTCGGCGGCAAGGAGACGCAGGGCAACGGCTTCGCGGCGCTGGTGGCGCTGGCGGCGGTGAAGACCGGCCGGGCGGTGCGGGTGCAGCTCGATCGCGACCTCGACATGAAGCTGACGGGCAAGCGGCATCCGTTCCACGCGAAGTTCTCCATCGGCCACGACCGCGACGGCCGGCTGCTCGCGGCGCAGGTGCACCTCGTGTCGGACGGCGGCTGGTCGCTCGACCTGTCCACGGCGATCAACGACCGCGCGCTGTTCCACCTCGACAACGCCTACTACATCCCGGCGGTGGATTTCAGCGGGCGCGTGGCGAAGACCAACGTGACTTCGCACACCGCGTTCCGGGGCTTCGGCGGACCGCAGGGCATGCTGGTCATCGAGGAAATCATGGACCGGGTGGCCCGCCGGCTCGTCCTGCCGCCGGAGCTTGTGCGCGAGCGCAATCTCTACCACGGCACCGGCGAGACCAACCGCACGCATTACAACGAGGACATTGGTGACAACCGCATCCAGGACATCTGGTCGCAGGTGCTGGCCAAGGCGGATTTCGCGAAACGGCGGAGCGAGGTGGATGCCTGGAACAAGGCCAATCCGCACATGAAGCGCGGGCTGGCGGTGACGCCGGTGAAGTTCGGCATCAGTTTCACGCTCTCGCACTACAACCAGGCCGGCGCGCTGGTGCACATCTACCAGGACGGCTCGGTGCAGGTGAACCACGGCGGCACCGAGATGGGGCAGGGGCTCTACACGAAGATTCTCGGCGTCGCCATGCGCGAACTCGGGCTGCCGGCGTCGGCCATCCGCATGATGCCGACGAGCACCGACAAGGTCCCGAACACGTCCGCCACGGCGGCCTCGAGCGGGGCTGATCTGAACGGCGCAGCGGTGGCGGCGGCGTGCGTGACCCTGCGCGAGCGGTTGCTGCCGGTGGCGGCGGGGTTGCTTTCCGAAACTGCAGGAGCGGCTTTACGCCGCGATGGTCTGCCGCAACCGGATGCAGATCGCGGCGTAAAGCCGCTCCTACAGCCGGAGGAAATAGTTTTTGAATACGGCGAGGTGTTTTCCAAATCGAATCCTGGCGTGCGCCTCCCCTTCGCCAAGGTTTGCGCGAAGGCCTATTCGGAGCGCGTCAGCCTTTCCGCGACCGGATTCTACAAGACGCCCGGCGTGAAATGGGACTGGGCCAAGTCCGAGGGGCGGCCTTTCCATTACTTCGCCTGCGGCGCGGCGGTGGCCGAGGTGGAGGTGGACGGATTTTCCGGCATGCACCGCGTGCGGCGCGTGGACATCGTCCACGATGTCGGCGACTCGCTCAACCCCGGCGTGGACCGCGGGCAGATCGAGGGCGGTTTCGTGCAGGGCATGGGCTGGCTGACGCGCGAGGAATTGAAGTGGGACGCCAAGGGCCGGTTGCTCACGCACAGCGCCAGCACCTATCAGATTCCGGCGTTCAGCGACGCACCCGCCGAGTTCAACGTCACGCTCCTGCCCAAGGCCGCGCAGCCCAATGTGGTGCACGGGAGCAAGGCGGTGGGCGAGCCGCCGCTGATGCTGGCGTTCAGCGTGCGCGAGGCGATCCGCGATGCGGTGGCGGCCTACGGTGCGCCCGGCGGCGAGGTGCGGCTGGCCTCGCCCGCGACGGGTGAGGCGATATTCGCGGCGATCCAGGCGCGCAGCGCCGCAGCCACGGCTGGCCGCTAGATATCGATCACGTCATCCCGGCCGGTCGGGGCTGGCCGGGTCGGCACCGGGCGAACGGGCCGCTGGAATCGCGGCAGCGTGGCGGACTGGCCAAACAGGCGGCGCAGGACGAAAATCACAAAGCCGAACGCGACCAGCAGCAGGGCTCCGATCAGGCCCGCGGCCACGACCAGGCTGGCGATGATGATTTGAACGATGCGCATGAAGCCAAAACTCGGCAGGTGCCGGAAAGTTGCAAGGCGGAGAGCATCGGAAACCCGGGCGCAGTTTCTAACCGGCCGCCAGCCGGTCCCGCCCTGCCAGGAGCTGGGCGGCGATGCTGAGGGCGATTTCGCGCGGGTCATTGCCGCCGAAGGGCAGGCCGAGAAGACGACTTATCGGCGTAGTATATCTGCCACCGTCGTCCGTAATTCGGAACTCTTAGTGTCCGTGCGGAAGAAATGACTGCTAGCTGCGACGTTATCGGTCCAGTCGTTGCGCAAGGACTGCAGCTCGGAAGGCGTCAAGAGTCGGCCAGACATCCAAGAGATATCGGGCTTCTCCGGCTGTGAGGGCGCGGGCGTCGCTGTAAATGTTGAGTCCATCGAGAACGTTTGAGAGGTTAGCCAGTCCAAACTTCTGGTCAAGTGCTTGCCAACGTTCTGGGGTGGAAGCGATTCGCACCTGTCCGTCTGGAGCGCGACGCGGATCGTAGGCCAAAGTCATCATGGCGCGCACGCTCGCGCCTGAGTTCTCGATGTGATTCCGCATATCCGAGAAGGTGCCACCCATCGAACGCAGGTCGTCAATCAAGATGCATTGCACGCCCGCAGGCATCTGCCCGTCAAACCGCGCACGAAACGCGAAGCGATAAAGCGCGTTCTGCCCTGTCGCTCCCCGGGTATTGGCCTGCACGATGTCGGCTCGAAGCGGCAGGCCAGTCAGGTTCGATATCAGATTGGCGAAGGCGACAGGAATTGCATTACGTCCGGAAGCCTCCTCGGCGTGAACCGGCACCAAGGCGCAATCGGGATAATTTAGGGCAAGGCCAGCCGCCTTGTTTGGATCAACCAGGTCGCGCGCCATGCGAGCAGCTGCGAGCTTATCACCCGACTTTGCGGCAGCATAGTCTCCGTGGCGATGCATCGCTTCAACCGTGACATGCCATCCGATATCGGGAAAATCTTCTGGCCACGGTTTGCTCGCGGGAAGCATAAAAAATCAGCGCAGCCGGTCCCGTTCGGCCAGAAGCTGGGCGGCGATGCTCAGGGCGATCTCGCGCGGGTCATTGCCGCCGAAGGGCAGGCCGACGGGGCAGTGGAATTCCTTCGCACGCTTGGCCGGCAGGCCGCCGGCGACGAGTTCCTTCTGCAGGATCTTAGCCTTGGAGTCGCTGCCGATGACCCCGACGAAAGGAAAACTCCTTTCCGCCAGCGCCCGTTGCAGCACCGGCCGGTCGGCGGCGTGGCCTTTGCCGAGACAGACGAGGAAGGCGCGGTCGGGCATCGCCGGCACCAGGTCCGCCGGTTCCGCCGCCTCGAGGTAGCGGATGTTCCGGCCGCGCGGCAGCTTGTCGAGCCACTCGCGGCGCGGGTCCACGACCGTGAGCCGGCAATCGAGCGGCACGAGCACGGATACCAAGGCTTGGGCGACATGGCCGGCGCCGAAGATCCAGATGGGCCATTTCGCGCCGGCGTCGGCGCCGTCGTGCGGCTCGAAGTAGAGTTTGACCGAGCCGCCGCAGGTCATGCCGACGTCCGTTTTCAGGGCCCAGTTGACGAGGCGCGGCGTGCTGGTGGCATCGGCCAGCATCTCGCGGGCGACGGTCAGGGCCTTGGCCTCGACCTTGCCGCCTCCGACGGTGCCGGTGTGCAGGCCGTCGGCGGTGACGAGCATCTTGGCGCCGGTGTCCTGCGGCGTGCTGCCGAGCGCGTCGGCCAGGATCACGAGCACAAAGGCCGTGCCCTCCTGCTCAAGGGCGGTCAGTTGCTCGTAGAATGTGCCGGTGGTTTCAGGCATCGGGCGGGCGCTGGGGCCGAAGCTCAAAAAATTCAGGCTCCAACCTCCAGTGAAACACCATGAGCCAAGGACCAAACGGAGCGTTTGGCCATTGGAAATTCTCTGGGGTTTGGATGTTGGCGCTTGGAGCCTTGGTGGCCGACGGCCGCCTAATCCTTGAACGAGGTGCGCCGCCACTCCTGCCAGCGTTCGCGGCCGGCAAACAGGGGCACGGAGTCGTTCACGGGGACATCCTTCACGAGCAGAAAATAGCGCGCGAACAGCTCGTCGGCTGTGCCCCAGGCGAAGCCATAGGGCGGGCCGTCGGAGATGACGGGCTTCTGGTAGTAGAAATACCCGAGGAGCGTGCCCTGGTATTTCAGGAGACTGGCCATCCGGGCGCGATAGACCTCGCGGCGGTCGGGCAACAGGGAGCAGAGGAAGGCGCGCTCGTAGACGTAGTCGAAGGAGTTGGGCGCGAAATCGTGGCTGAAGAAATCGCCGAGGATGATACGGCTGGCCAGCGCGGTGCCGTTGAGGCGGCGGGAGCGCTCAACCGCGCCGGGGGCGAAGTCGATGGCGGTCACGTCGTAGCCGGCCTGGGCAAAGGCCCGGATCTCGTGGCCGAGGCCGCAGCCGGGGATGAGCACCTTGCCCCGGGCCTGCGGGGTGGAGCCGGTGCTCTTGCGCTTGAGGAACTCCTTCAGGTCGGCCGGGATGCCGTCGAAATCCCACGGCGTGTTCGCGCTGAGATAGCGGGAACTCCAGTATTCCGGATGGTCGGGCGGGATATCTTCGCTCATGGCAGGCCGGGCGGCGGAGGAACAGAGGGCCGAAACCGGCGTGGATAGTCAAGACCGACCACCGTGTGTCGGTGAAGTCCGTATCCACAGGGCCCGGCGCGAATCCCGGGCTTGGTTCGTTACCGACGATGGCGCCGTGTTGCGGGTGCCATTGCCGGCCGCCCGATCAGATCAGGCCGAGCTTCATCTTTCCTTCCTCGCTAATCATGCTCTGATTCCAAGGTGGTTCCCAGGTGATGCGGACGTCGGCGTTGGCGACGCCGGGGACGAGGAGGATCTTGCCCTTGGCGTCCTCGGCGATGGCCGGGCCCATGCCGCAGCCGGGCGCCGTGAGCGTCATGGCGACGTCCACCTTGTGGCCGCCGTCGTCCTGCTTCGACACGTCCATCGAATACACGAGGCCGAGGTCCACGATGTTTACGGGAATCTCGGGGTCGTAGACCTTGCGGAGTTGGTCCCAGACGGCCTCGGGATCGGGTGCGCCGTCAGCCAGCGTGGCGGCGGTGACGGTCTGCACGGCGACGGTCTCGCCGATGGCGTCGGCATCCTTGCCGTCGAGGCGATAAAGGCCGGTCGAGGTCTGGATGGTGTAGCTGCCGCCGAGCACCTGGTGGATGAACACGGTGTCGCCGGCGAACAGCGTCTGCTTGTCGCCGCTCGGGATCTGGGTGACGGTGACCTCGCGGGTGAGGGTGCGGTCGCGTTTGTCGGTGGTGCTCATGGGAAACAATGTGGAACTCAGGAAATCAGGAAAAGACCGGATTGATCCCAGCCGTTCCTGATTTCCACATTAGGCTCTGAATTTCTCGCGGATGATGTCGGTGAGGGTGTCGTGCAGTTCCTGATGCTCGATCTTGCCGAGGACTTCCTCGAAGAAACCGAAGACGAGGAGCTCCTGGGCCTGCGCGGGCTTGATGCCGCGGGACTCGAGGTAGAATTCCTGCTCGCGGTCGATGCGGGCGGAGGTGGCGCCGTGGGTGCAGCGGACGTCGTTGGCCTGGATCTCGAGGCCGGGGAGCGAGTGCGCCTCCGCGTCGTCGCTGAGCATCAGGTTGCGGTTGGACTGGTAGGCGTCGGTTTTCTGCGCGTCGGCATCCACGACGATGAGGCCGGAGAAGATGGTCTTGGCCTGGTCGAGGAGGGCGTTCTTGTAGAGGAGGTTCGAGCTGGTGTTGGGCGCCTGGTGAATCTGGAGCGTGCGCTGGTCGAACTCCTGCGTGCCGTGGGCGACGGTGAGCGCGAGCATCTCGGAGTGGGCACCGGGGGCGGCCAGCTGGGAGAAGGACTCGTGCCGCGCCTGGCGGGCGCCGGCGTGGAGGTTGAGCGAGAGCACCCGGGCGTCGCGGCGGGCGAGGGTGGCATTGAACTGGAAGGAGAGGGTCTCGCGGCTCCAGTCCTGCATGGCGACGTAGGTGACCGACGCGCCGTGGCCGGCGTAGAGGTCGTTGCCGCCGCAGGCGAACGCGCGCGGAGCGGGCGAAGCGCCGGAACCGGTCCGGAAAAAATCGGCCACGGTGATCTTTGCGTTGTCCTCGGCGATGACGAGGGTGTGCGGGAAGACGGCGGTGCCATCGCCGCAGGCGTAGTGGAACACGCCGACGGGCAGCGGGGCGGTGACGCCCTTGGGCACGTGAATAAAGGCACCGTCCTCGAGGAAGGCTTCGTGCAGGGCGGCGAACTTGTCGGAACCGAGCTTGGAGGGTTGCGTGAGCAGGTGGGCCCGCACCAGATCACCGTGCTTGAGCAGCGCGTTCTGCAGGGTGTCGAAGATGATGCCCTGCTTGGCGGCCTCTGCGGCGAGTGGCTGCGAGGCCACAAGCCGGTTGTTGGCGAACACGAGATGGCCGGCGCCGGTGACACCGAGTTCGTGATGGTCCATCTGCGCGAAAGGGCAGGCGGCAGGGGCGGGGTTGAAGCCGTCGAGCGTGAGCGCCGCGAGGTTGGAGAAGCGCCAGCCCTCGTTGGTGCGCTTGGGCATGGGCGCGACGGCGAACCGCTCGTAGGCGGCGCGCTTGCGGTCGAGCCACCAGGCGGGGAGGTGGGAAACCTTGGCGAGATGGGCGTCGAAAGCGGCTTGGGTGAAGCTGCCGACGGCGGCAGTGGGAGAGGAGACGGACATGGGATTTACGATTTCAGATTTACGAATTACGAGTTGCGGTTTGGAAGGCTTGGGAAATTCGTCCTTCGTAAATCGTAACTCGTAAATGGGGAGGTCAGCCGACGCTTCCTTCCATTTCGAGATCGATGAGGCGCTTGAGCTCGACGGAGTATTCCATCGGGAACTGGCGGGCGAGGTCGTTGATGAAGCCGTTCACGGCGAGGCTCATCGCCTGCGCCTCGGTGAGGCCGCGGGACTGCATGTAGAAGATCATGTCCTCGGAAACCTTCGACACGCTCGCTTCGTGCTGCGTGGCGTTCTTGTCGCCGCGCACGGTGATGGCGGGATAGGTGTCGGTGCGGCTGTTGGTGTTGATCAGCAGGGCGTCGCACTCGGTGTTGTTCTTGCAGCCCTTGAGGTGCCTCGGGATGTGGACCTGGCCGCGGTAGGTGGCGCGGCCCTGGCCGACGGAGATGGACTTCGAGACGACGACGGACGTGGTGTCGTCGGCCGCGTGGATCATCTTGGCGCCGGTGTCCTGGTGCTGGCCGTCGTTGGCGAGCGCGATGGAGATGACCTCGCCGCGGGCCTTGCGGCCCTTCAGGACGACGCCCGGATACTTCATGGTGAGGCGCGAGCCGATGTTGCAGTCGATCCACTTCACCTCGGCCTCCTCGTGGGCGACGGCGCGCTTGGTCACGAGGTTGAACACGTTGTTGGCCCAGTTCTGGACGGTGATGTATTGGATCTTGGCGCCCTTGAGGGCGACGAGCTCGACCACGGCGCTGTGGAGCGTCGAGGTGCTGAACTTCGGGGCGGTGCAGCCCTCCATGTAAACGACCTCGGAGCCCTCGTCGGCGATGATGAGGGTGCGCTCGAACTGGCCGAAGTTCTCGGCGTTGATGCGGAAGTAGGCCTGCAGCGGCTGGGCGACCTTCACGCCCGGGGGCACGTAGATGAACGAGCCGCCCGAGAACACGGCGCTGTTGAGGGCGGAGAACTTGTTGTCGCCCGTGGGGATGACCTTGCCGAAGAACTTCCGGAAAATCTCCGGGTGCTCGCGCAGGCCCTCGGTGGAGTTCACGAAGATGACGCCCTGCTTGGCGACGATTTCCTTGATGTTGGAGTAGGCGGCCTCGGAGTCGAACTGGGCCTCGACGCCGGCGAGGAACTTGCGCTCCTGCTCGGGGATGCCGAGGCGCTCGAAGGTCTGCTTGATGTCGTCCGGCACCTCGTCCCAGGTGCGCTTGGGCTTCTGGCCCTGGGCGAGGTAATAGCGGATCTTGTCGAAATCGATGTTTTCGAGGTCCTTCGTCGCCCAGTGGGTCGGCATGGGTTTCTCGAGGAAGGTCTTGAGGGCCTTCAGGCGGAAATCGAGCAGCCACGGCTCCTCCTTCTTGACGGAGCTGATGTAACGGACGGTGTCCTCGGTCAGGCCGGTGCCCGCGTCGAAGGCGTAGTCCACCTTGTATTGGAAGTCGCCCTTGGTCTGGTCGATGCCGGCGACGGGGTTGACCGCCGCTTCGTCGGCGATGGTGGGTGCGGTGTCGATGTCGGGAAGTGGTTTCATGGTGATGGCTCCGGATGGATGCTCGGAACGCTCAACGTTTAACGCTCAACGCTGAACGTCGAAGTTCGGAAAACGGGAGGCCGGTCATTGGGCGTTGGAAGTTAAGCGTTGGACGTTGGGCGTTCAGGAGGCCGTCGCGGCCGCGAATTCCTTCTTCACCCAGTCGTAGCCCTTGGCCTCGAGCTCGAGGGCGAGGTGCTTGTCGCCGCTCTTCACGATGCGGCCGGCATACATCACGTGCACGAAGTCCGGCACGATGTAGTCGAGCAGGCGCTGGTAGTGGGTGATGAGGAGGATGCCCGGCGGCTGGGCGCCGGCGCGGATGGCGTTGACGCCCTCGGCGACGATGCGGAGCGCGTCGATGTCGAGTCCGGAGTCGGTCTCGTCCATCAGGGCGATCTTCGGCTCGAGCATGGCCATCTGGAGGATCTCGCAGCGTTTCTTCTCGCCGCCGGAGAAACCGTCGTTGACCGCGCGGGCGGTGAACTTCCGGTCGATCTTCAGCATGTCCATCTTGGTGTAGAGACGCTTGTAGTAGGCGGTGGCGTCGAGTTCCTCGCCCTCGGCCATGCGGGCCTGGACGGCGGCGCGGAGGAAGTTGGCGATGGAGACGCCCGGGATCTCGCTCGGGTATTGGAAGGCGAGGAACAGGCCGGTGCGGGCGCGCTCGTCGGGCTCCATGGCGAGGACGGACTGGCCGTCGAGCAGCACATCGCCGCTTGTGATGGTGTAGTCAGGGTGGCCGGCGATGGCCTTGGCGAGCGTGCTTTTGCCGGTGCCGTTGGGCCCCATGATGGCGTGCACCTCGCCCGGCTTGATCGTCAGGTTGAAGCCCTTGACGATGGATTTCTCGCCGATGCTGATGTGGAGGTCTTTGATTTCGAGTTGGCTCATGAGGAAGTGAAAGTGAGAGGGAGAGTGAAAGAGAAGGGACGCGGACTCAGTTCGTGCCGTGCGGCTGGACGGCGGCCTTGCCGCGGAAGATGATCTCGACAGAGGAGGCGTCGTAGCCGGCGGGCAGGATGGTCTTGACCTGGCGCAGGAGGGACTCGGGCAGCTCGATGTCGTGGGTCGAGCCGGTGGTCTCGTCGTGAAAATGCGCGTGCGGGTGGAGGTTCGGGCAATAGCGGGTCGGGCCGCGTTCGAAGTTCACCGCGCGGACCAGGCCGCCCTGCACGAGGGCGTCGAGACAGTTGTAAACCGTGGCGAGTGAGATGGTGGGCATCGAGGTCTTCACGCGGGCGAAAATCTCGTCGGCCGTCGGGTGGTCGCGCTTGTCGAGGATGACCTTGAGCACGACCTCGCGCTGGGGGGTGGGGCGCAGATCACAGGCTTTGAGCTGGTGGCTGAGGGCTGTGCGGTTGTCGGTGATGGTGGACATGGGGAGGGGAGAGCCGTGCAAACCAAAGCCCTTGAGACCGATTTTCAAGTGAGAATTAGAATAATTCTAATATACAGATTAGCTTGATGGCACTGAGGGCTTTGCGCTGAACTTAAATCAGGCCCGCCAGCACCAATGCCACGGCTCGTAGCCAATGTGGTGCCGGTTTCCACGCGGATAGGACAGGCGGAAACCGAAGCGGGCCGCGTGTTTCCTCAGCCAGCGAAACTCAGCGGTCATTGCGAAATCCTCGTCGAGCTGCTGGTTGTCGGGCGAGCCGATATCGATCGCCCGGCCGGTGTGGTGCTCGCTGCAACCCGGGGCGGCGACGAGCCGGAGAATGTCGGCGATGGCCTGGCCGGCCCGCAGTTTCTGGCGGATGATCCGGGTCTGCCGCGCCAGGCTCCGGTAACCCGAAAGCGGCAGCAGGTTCACGTCGTCCGCCGCGGCGGCGGCCCGCATGCGGCGCCACGCGGCGGCGGCACGGGGGGTGAGCCGCACGGGCTTGCCGTCATCGGCGGCCGGGCCGGCCGACACGAGCGATCGCGCCACGCGCTGCAACGGCATGTGCCGCGTGCGGGCGTAATCGGCCGGGATGCCGAGCCGCTTCCAGAGTCGGCGGCGTGCACGCGGGGGCATGGGCTCAGGCTTTGACGGCGTTGGCGCAGGGGCGGCCGGCGGCGAAGTCGTCGAGATTGCCGGCCGTCGTCGCCGCGATGGAGGTGAGCGCCTCGCGGGTGAAGAAGGCCTGGTGACTCGTCACGAGGACGTTTGGGAAGGTCAGCAGGCGGGCGAGGAGGTCGTCCGGGACGAAGGCGGCGGAGAGGTCCTCGTAGAAAATGCCCTCCTCCTCCTCATAGACATCGAGGGCCAGGGCGCCGAGTTTGCCGGATTTCAGGGCCTCGATCACGGCGGCGGTGTCAACCAGCGGGCCGCGGCTGGTGTTGACGAGGAAGACGCCGTCGCGCATCCGCGCGAGGGCGGTGGCGTCGATCAGGTGATGCGTGGCCGGCGTGAGCGGGCAGTGGAGGCTGATGATGTCGCTCCCGGCCAGCAGCCGGTCGAGGGCCACGTATTCGGCGCCGAGTTGCACGGCCTCGGGATTGGGCACGGGGTCGTGGGCCAGCAGTCTGGCCCCGAAGCCGTGCATGATGCGGGCGAAGCAGAGGCCGATCTTGCCGGTGCCGACGATGCCGACCGTCTTGCCGTGGACATTGAAGCCGAGGAGGCCCTCGAGGGCGAAGTTGCCGTCACGGACGCGGTTGTAGGCGCGGTGGACGCGGCGGTTGAGTGTCATCAGCAGCGCGACGGCGTGCTCGGCCACGCCGTGCGGGGAGTAGGCGGGCACGCGGGCGACGCCGAGGCCGAGTTGCGCGGCGGCGGCGAGATCGACGTTGTTGAAGCCGGCACAGCGCAGGGCGAGGTGCTTCACCCCAAGCTTGGCCAGTCCGGCGAGGATGGTGGCGTCGGCGTGGTCGTGGACGAAGAGGCAGACCGCCTCGGCGCCGGCGGCGAGGGGCACCGTGGCGGCGCTCAGGCGGGATTCGTGGAAGACCAGATCGTGACGGTCAGCGCACGCCAGCGGGAGGAAGTCGCGGTCGTGCGGCTTGGCGCTGAAGACAACGACGCGCATCGGGCTCAGGCTTCCTTGTCCGCGAGCCAGCGCTCCGCCTCGATGGCGGCCTGGCAGCCCATGCCGGCGGCCGTGATGGCCTGGCGGTAGTGATGGTCGGCGCAGTCGCCGGCGACATACAGGCCGGGCGTCTTGGTCTTCACCTGGCTGTGGCCGGTCGGGACGAAGTAACCCTGGTCGTCGGTGTCGGCGGCGTCCTTGAACGGGGCGGTGTTCGGCAGGTGGCCGATGGCGACGAAGACGCCCTTCACCGGCAGCACGGTCTCGGCGCCGGTCTTGACGTGCTTCACCTTCAGGCCGCTGACGGCGCCCTCGGCGACGCCCTCGACGCTGACCGGCACGCTGTCCCACACCGGCTGGATCTTCGGGTGCGCGAGGACGCGGTCGGACATGATCTTGGAAGCGCGCAGCGTGTCGCGGCGGTGCACGAGGTAAACCTTGCGGGCGAAGCGCGTGAGGAAGAGGGCTTCCTCAGCCGCGCTGTCGCCGCCGCCGAGCACGGCGACATCCATCTGGCGGTAGAAGGCGCCGTCGCAGGTCGCGCAGGTCGTCACGCCCTTGCCGCCGAAAAGTTCCTTCTCGCCCGGGATGCCGGTCATGCGCGGCGAGGCGCCGGTGGCGACGATCACGGTCTTGGCGCGGATCTCGCGGTCGGTGAGCTTGAGCGTGTAGGGCCAGCGGGAGGTGTCGATGCCGGTGACGGTGCCGCTCTCGTAGCGTGTGCCGAACTTCTCGGCCTGCTTGCGCAGGTTTTGCATCAGCTGGTAGCCGTCGATGCCCTCGGGGAAGCCGGGAAAATTCTCGACCTCGGAGGTCGTGGTCAGCTGGCCGCCGGGTTGCACGCCCTCGAGCACGAGCGGCCCGAGGTTGGCGCGGCCGGTGTAGATGGCGGCGGTGAGGCCGGCGCAGCCGGTGCCGACGATGACGACGTTTTCAATTTTGGCGGACATGGCGAAGAGAGGCCGAACTGAGCCCAACATTCCCGCCAGCGCAACCCCGGAGATGCGGCTGGGCCGAAAGAACCACGTTGCCGCCCGCCGCCGCTGCCGCCTAGCTGGCGGGATGGCCGACCCCGCCGCGCTGCACGCCCGCCTGTTCACGATCGACACCCACATCGACACGCCGACCGCCCGCCTGATGCGCCCCGGCTGGGATTTCGCCGCGCCGCACGAACAGTCGGCCGACGGCTCGCAGTGTGACCTGCCCCGGATGCGGGCGGGAGGCATCGATGCCTTGGTGATGGCGGTTTACACGGGCCAGTCGGCGCGGACGCCCGCCGGCTTTGCCGTGGCGCACGAGCAGGCGGTGCGGGTCTTCGAGCGCACGAACGAGGTCATACGGCAAAATTCCACCGCCTGCGGCCCCGCCCTGACAGCGGCTGACGCCCGGCGGCTGAAGGGAGAGGGCCGGCGCGCGCTCTACCTGAGCATCGAGAACAGCTACCCGCTCGGGCTCGACGCGGGCAATGTCGCGAAGTTTCACCGGCTCGGCATGCGCATGCTCGGGCTGACGCACATGCTCAACAACGACGTGGCCGACTCCTCGACCGATCCGCGCGGCGCGGAGTGGGGCGGGCTGAGCCCGCTCGGCCGGGAGATCGTGGCGGAGTGCAACCGGCTCGGCGTGGTGCCCGACGCCTCGCACGCCTCCGATGCCACACTGTGGGAACTGCTGAAAATCTCCCGGCATCCGGTCATCCTCTCGCACTCCGGTTGTCGCGCCGTCTGCGACCACCCGCGCAACATCGGCGACGATCTGCTGCGGGCGGTGGCGTCCCACGGCGGGGTCATCCAGATCAACGCGCTGCCCTATGCCGTCGTCAACCAGCCGGAGGATGGCCGCACCGCCGCCTATGCCGCCATGCTCATGCGCATGGCGGACCAGGTGCCGACGCCCGAGTTGCGGGCGGCCGCCAGCGCCGAATGGGATCGTCTCGAAAAGGCTTACCCCAACCCGGCGGTGACGATGGCGGATTACGTGCGGCACATCGAACACGCGGTGCAGGTCGCCGGCATCGACCACGTCGGCATCGGCTGTGATTTCGACGGCGGGGGCGGCTTCCCGGGGCTGAACAGCGTGGCTGACTATCCGAACCTCACGGCGGCGTTGCTCGCGCGCGGCTGGACGGAAAGCGCGTTGGAGAAGCTGTGGGGCGGCAACACGCTGCGCCTGCTCAATTGACGGGGTGGCGCTGGCCGGCGCGGCCGGCCACCACGGCCGGGCACCAAATTTGGAGATCGCTTCGCGGGTCTTGCGGTGGGAGGCTGCGCCCTGTCGCGATGAGCATCCTGAAAATAATCCTGGCGTTGATGCTGGGCGTGGTCGCCCTCACCATCGTCGGCAAGGTGCGCCAGAAAATTGCCGCCCAGGCACCGGTCGGCGCCAAGGCCGGCGGCAACGCCAAGGATCCCGGCCTGAGCGCGGCGGGATTCTTCCTGCTGAGCCGCGACGACGCCAAGAACCCGCGCGTCACGATCATGTCGGCGCCGAACTGTCCGAGCCACGAGTCGCAAATGGCCCAGGCGCTGGCCGCCTCGCTCGGCGCCGCCGGCATCCCGTGCGAACTGAAGCAGGGCATCGAGTTCCAGTTCACCGACCCGGCGGAGGTTGAGCGCGTGAACAAATACATGGCCAACGTCGCCAACCCGCTCGTGCTCGTGCGCGGCTGGGCCAAGGGCGCGCCGACCGCGCAGGACGTCATCGCCCAATACAACTCGGGCAAATAGACGCAGCGTCCCCTCAGGCCGCGGCCCGTCTTCACTTCGCTGCGGATGGACGCGGCGATGAAGCCCTCCGCGAGCGCGGCGTGGTGCAGGGCATCCCGCGCGGCACGATCAGGACAGAGCCCTCAGGAAATCTTTGGATTGCACCGCTGGGCGAATCCCTCCATCAACGCCCGCGTGAACCAGTCCGCCGCCATCCGCCGTTCCGACGCGACCATCAAAATGATGGCCGTCAAAAACGTTTGGCTCCCTTCCTGGGCTCGGCGAAGCATGGTTCACGCGTAATCCGCAAAAGTAATAAACCACTCCTTCCACCCGAGCCCGACTCCTCCGAGTCGGGTTTTTTATTTTCCTCCCCCGACCATGCCAACGCTGCCCGCTCCACCCCCGCCTCCCTCCGCCCTGCGGATGGAACTGCCGACCGTGTCGTTCTTCGGACGCACGTTCGAGGAATACACGCGCTTCTTCGCCCTCGACCCCGCGGCGCTGCGCCGCCGCGCGGTGCTCGATGTCGCCGCCGGGCCGTCGTCCTTTACCGCCGAGGCCGTGCGCCACGGCATCGACGCGGTCGCGGTGGACCCGCTCTACGGTCACGGCGGCGGCCAGCTTGCCGCGCGTGTGCGCGAGGACTACCGCCGGATGTTCGCGCAGATGCGCGCCAAGCGGCACCTGTTCCGGTTGAAGTCGTTCCGGAGCTTCGCGGCGGCGGAGGCGGACCGGCGCCTGGCGGCGTCGCGCTTCCTCGCGGACTTCGACGGCAACGGGCGGCACGGCCGCTATGTGCGCGCGGAGCTGCCCGTCCTGCCGTTCCTCGACCAGAGCTTCTCGCTCGTGCTGTGTGCGCACCTGCTTTTCATTTATGCCGACCGGTTCGATTACGAGTGGCATCTCAACGCCTGTCTCGAGCTCGTGCGCGTGTCGGCAGGGGAGGTGCGCATCCACCCGGTGTGCAGCGCGGCCGGACGGACCTACGCCGAACTCGACCGCCTGCGCGCCGATCTCGCCGCGCAGGGCATCCGGAGCGACATCGTGCCGGTGCGCTACGAGTTTTTCGCCGGCGCGGACAGCATGCTCGTGCTGCGCCGTGACCGCGCGCTCAGGCGCGCCGCGCTGGCGGCGTGAGCCCATCCGAATAACGGCCTGTCCTGTAGCGGCGGTCTATGACCGCCGAACGATCACCACACCAAGCTCGACGGCGGTCACAGACCGCCGCTACAGAAAACCAGGCTGCCGGGAATAGGTTATCCGGATAGGCTCTGAGAAATTGCACCGTTGCTGGCTGCTGCCAGCCCGGTGTTTGTCCGGGCCGGTCGCCCGGCAAATCCCACCCGCGGGAAAAGCGGATTTCAATTCCGGCAGGCTTCGGGAGCGGCGGTGCAGTCGCCCCGGGATTTTTTCCGGCGATTTCTCCTCTAAGGATGCAACTTTCAGCGGGCCTGCCGGGTTCGTTGGCATGGGCACTGCAAAGAGCCCGGCACACACACGCGCTGACCAGCAAGCGCGGCCACCCCGGATCAACCCGGGGCCCGCACCCTCAACCCCCAACGCCCGCCCGGGCCCCACCAAAATGAAGATCAAGTCCCTCGTCATCGCGTCCGCCCTCGTCGGCGGTCTGTTGTCCGCCGCCTCCGCCGCCACCATCACCTCCCTCGACCCGATGAAGGTCGTGGCGCCGGTGAAATTCGAGGCGCCTGCGCCCGTCGACGGCGTGACCTCCGTCCAGATTCCCGCCTCGCACGTCGGCTCCGACGTCACCCTCCGGATGACGATCGATGAGAACGGCCGCGCGAGCAACGTCCGCGTCGCCGGCGCGCGCGACCAGGCCGCCTACAAGCGCCTCGTCCGCGCCGTGTCGCAGTGGAAGTTCTCGCCCGCCCGCCGGGACGGCCAGGCCGTGTCGGCCAAGGTCGAGCTCCCGCTCGAGGTCACGGGTCTGTAAGCTCCCGGCCTTTACAAGCCACCGTCCGCCGCGCGGACGGTGGCTTTGCCGTGTCTGATGGCTTGTCATTGCGAGGAGCCGCGCGACGAAGCAATCCAGGGCCATGGATCGCCACGCCCGGCGGGAGCCGGGCTCGCGATGACTGCAGGGGGAGGATCCCAGGTCCAATCGCCGGACTTGATTTTGCCGTGGCGGCGGGCAGCGTCGGGCCATCCCCTATGAGCCCAGCCCCCGACGGCGGCGCGACCGCGCCTGACCCCACGGCGCGCATCCCGCGCCAGATTTCCTACATCATCGGCAACGAGGGTTGCGAGCGCTTCAGCTTCTACGGGATGCGGAACATCCTCACGGTGTTCCTCGTCTCGTCGCTGCTGCTGCACCTGCCGGAGGGCGACCGCGCCGGAGCGGCGAAGGATGTGTTCCACACCTTCGTCATCGGCGTGTATTTCTTCCCGCTGCTCGGCGGCTGGCTGGCGGACCGGTTCTTCGGCAAATATAACACGATTTTCTGGCTGAGCCTCATCTACTGTCTTGGCCACCTCTGCCTGGCGCTGTTCGAGTCGAGCCGCGCGGGCTTCTACACCGGCCTCGGCCTGATTGCGCTGGGCGCGGGGGGCATCAAGCCGTGCGTGGCGTCGTTCGTGGGCGACCAGTTCGACTCGACCAACAAGCACCGGGCCAAGGTGGTGTTCGACGCGTTCTATTGGATCATCAACTTCGGGTCGTTCTTCGCGTCGCTGCTGATGCCGATGTTCCTCAAGCAGCTCGGTGCGTCCATTGCTTTCGGCATCCCCGGCGCGCTGATGTTCATCTCCACGGTCGTGCTGTGGCTCGGCCGCAAGCAATATGTGCTCGTGCCGCCGGCGCCGCCCGACCCGCATTCTTTCCTGCGCGTCGCGCGCACCGCGCTCGCCGCGGGCACGCCGGGCCGGGTGCTCGCCGGTATCGGCGTGCTGCTGGCGGTGCTGGCCGCGATGTTCGCGACGAAGCTCGGCGTCGTCATCGCGCTGTGCTCGGCGCTGGTTGCGTTGATCGCCTTCGGCGGGATGGGCGTGTGGATTCAGTTGGAAGGTGCTCGGGGGAAGCATCCGGATGCGGCCGTCGAGGGTGTGCGCTCGGTGCTGCGCGTGCTGGTGCTCTTCGCGCTCGTGACGCCGTTCTGGTCGCTGTTCGACCAGAAGGCCTCCACGTGGGTGCTGCAGGGCAATGCCATGACCAAGCCCGACTGGTTCCAGTCCTCGCAGATGCAGGCGCTCAACCCGCTGCTCGTGATGCTGCTCATCCCCTTCAACAACCTCGTGCTTTACCCGGCGCTCAAGCGCCTCGGCTACGAGATGACGGCGCTGCGGCGCATGACGGCCGGCATCGCGTTCTCCGGCCTCGCCTGGATCGCCGTGGGCCTCATGCAGGTCATGCTCGATGGTGGCGGCGCGCTCACCATCACGTGGCAGGTGTTGCCCTACGCGCTGCTGACCCTGGGCGAGGTGCTGGTGTCGGCCACGGGGCTGGAGTTCGCCTACAGCCAGGCGCCGGTCGCGATGAAAGGCGCGCTGATGAGCTTCTGGAACCTCTCGGTGACCATCGGCAACCTCTGGGTGCTCGTCGTGAACGCCGGCGTGAAGAACGCCGCGGTCACGGACTTCATCGCCTCGACCGGCTTCGGCGTGACGGCGTTCCAGATGTTCTTCTTCGCGGCGTTTGCGTTCGCCGCCGCACTGGCCTTCGGGCTGGTGGCCCGGAGTTATCGTCCTAGGGATCATTACCGCGCGGCCTGAGGGCCTGACCCGCCATGTTGTTTTTCCAGCGCATCCTCAAGGAACCTGCGCCGGCATCCAGCACCGCCCCGATGGTTGAGCGGCGCAGCGCGAGGCGCTTTGCCATCAGCCCCGCCTTCGCCCTCAAGGCTGTGCTCAGCTTCGTCCCCCGCGACGAGAGCGGCGCCCCGATGAGCAACACCCGACAGGGATGGAACTGGAAGGGCCGGCTCATCGACTGTTCCGAGGAGGGCGTGCGCATGCAGCTGGGACCGGGGCTCAAGCTCGCGCCGGATGAGCCCTGCGATCTCAAGCTCGTGGTGGACAGCTACGAGCTCACCATTCCCTGCCACGTCACCAACCTCACCGATCAGCCCGAGGGGGTGCTGCTCGGGCTGCGCCACGACATCAAGGACGGAGAGAACATGAGCGCCTACCGACAGTTGCTTGAGATCGTCGCGCTGGGAGCCACGCTCAAGCTGCACCAACCGGCGGCGCCGGACGCTTCCGGCTACCTGGTGGAGAAATATGCCGGCAACCGGGCCTCGCGCCTCACCGTCTGGCGCCACCCGGCGGACAATTCGGTGGCGGCCTTTGAATTCCAGCTGAAGGACAATCTCGTGCGCGCCGCCGCCGGCCAGCGGGTCGAGTTCCTCGCCGACACCGACGGACACGGTTCGCGCCCGGCCTCGACCGAGAAGTGCCTCGAGATCGGCCGCCTATTCACCTGGGTCGTGCCCAACTTGGCGGCGGTCGTGCCGGAGGATGTGCGCGAGTTCCTGCAACGCTGCGCCTCCTGAGGCGCGCGAAGCGCGGCAAAGCGGCCCGCCGTGCGAGCAGAAATGCGCCCCACAGGTTTGTAGTCCATTAGATGCCAAACGCGCCGGAGACCTTGGTAGTTTAATAGACTACCAATCGTCCGGGCGGCAGGCGCGCGGCCCGTCAGGATTTCAGGATGCCGTCGAAATAATCCCGATAGCGCCGACCGATAACCTCGGGTTGATAGACGGCGGCGGCCACGCGGGCCCGCGCCGAGGCGGCGGCATAAAACTCCTGGTCGTCGGCGAGCCGGATGATGGTGGCGAGCCAGGGTTCCACGTCCGCTGCGGCGACGGGCAGACGGGTCTCCAGCGTGAGGGACGCGGGCAGCGGCAGGACGAAGCCGCCGCCGTTGGCCGCCTCGGCCAGACCGCCCCGGTTGCTAACGAGCGGCGGCACGCCGTTGAGCAGCGCCTCGGCGGCGACGCGGCCAAAGGGCTCGTCCCACACCGACGGCGCGAGCAGCGCCCGGGTGCCGCGGAAAATCTCGGCTGGCTTCGGCACGGCCGGCGCAAACATCAGGCTCTCGTGCCGTCGCAGGTCGAAGCCGCCGGCGAGCCCGGCCTGCACCAGCAGGCCGCCGGAGCCGCGCGACTCGATGAAGAGCATCGGGATGTCGGGCCGGCGGGTGGCGAGTTCCTCGGCGAGCCGCGCGAGGAAGAACAGCCCCTTCTCGATCGAAGGATTGATGGCGGTGAAAAAGATCGGCTCGCGCTCCGGCGCGATGGTCTCGTCCGGGTCGAGCGGGGAGGGCAGGCCGATGCTGGCGAGGCCAAGCGCGTTGCGATAGACGCCGCTGAGGTATTCGCTGCAGGTCAGCACGCCGGCGAAATCGCGCAGCCAGGCGGCGGATTTGTAGCCATGATTGCGCAGACCGAAGACGATTTTGCAACCCGCGGCGCGAGCGCGCGCCCAGCGCTCGACGTCGTCGGAATGCCCGCCGTAGCCGAACACGATGTCGGGTTTATGGTCGGCGAGTTCGCGCTGGTAGAGGCGGTTGAACTGCGAGGGGGCCTCGTGCCAGCTGAAGGCGGTGTGTGCGCCCGTATCGAGCAGCTGGTAATGGATGCCGCGGGCGCCGGTGAACTCCAGCACCGGACGGTCATGCTTGTAGACAGTGCGGTTGGGTGATCGAACCGTGATTGTGGCCCCGGTGCCGCGCAGGAAATCGGCGGCGGCGATGGGGGTGGCGGATTCGGAGGCGGTGACGGCGAGCGCGCGGACCGACCATCCGGCGGCGGCGAGAAACTCGGCGATCGTCCGCATCGAGCGGGCGGCGCCGCTGGCGGGATCCTGGGGAAGCTGGGGCAGTAACAGCAGCAGCCGCGGCATGCGGCTCAGGCTGCCGGGCGGAACCGCCGGCGCAACACCGCAAAACCCAGCGCACCCAACCCGAAGAGGGCGGCGTAGGTCGAAGGCTCGGGAATGGCGTTAATGGTGACGCCCTGACCGGCGGAATTCATGCCGACAAACAGGACATCGTCCTCAGCGGTGGTGTAGAACACCCGGAGCAAGACGTTGAAGTCTGCTGAAAGGTCCGCCGGCACAGGGCCGGCGGTGGTGAAGTTGCCGCTGCCGGTGAAGGTGGCCGAGCCAGTGGTCAGAGTGCCTGAAGCGAATGTGACGAACCCTTCAGTCGAAGGGAACACACTCAGATCCCAGCCAACGTTGCCCACGATGCCCACCTGCTTGGACAGCGTGAAGTCGTAGCTGACCGGGATGACCGTTGACCCCGGGATGGCCTGGTTGGTGACGGTGGTGAAGAACAAGAGTCCGATGTCGACCGAGGTGCCACCCGAGGTGTGGTCGGTGGTTATGGTGCCGTCCACGCCCATCCGGGCCGCCGTGATGTTGTTGTTCGTGGCGCCTTGGATCAAAAACCGGCTGCCGGAGGGAAAGGCCAGGGTGGTGTTGGCGGATCCTGATGAACCTGGGCTAAACGTGATGCTCTGGAAGATGGTCTGGCCCTTGGCCTCGGGCGCCACGCTGACGGCGGCGAGGGGGGCGATGGCGAGGACGGCGGTGCCCGCCGATTTGCGGATAAAATTCCGCGCTGCGCTTAACAGGGTGGGTTGGGCGGTCGTGGCGTCCATGGTGGCAAAGGCTGCAAATTGACCGGTGGTTGGCGACCCCAAAATGCAGGAACCGCCGGCCGCTGATGCACCGGCGTGGGCTGGGGCGCCTACTTCAGGGCGGTGACGAGAACCGTGCCGTCGCGGAGCTCGAGCATGACACGCGTGGGCTCGCCTTTGCGGTGGGCGGCTTTCAGCGGCAGGGGCACGCGGACGTAGTTGAGGTGGTGGGTTGTGCTGCTCCAGAGCGGGCCGTCGTAGGACTTGGCGGTCATGAGCGCGCGCCGACCGTCGTTCGATTCCGGTGGGCCAACAAACTCGATGCGGTAGTCGCCGTCGGGGCCGTCAGGCCAAGCTACGGGCCGGTGCTCGAAGGTGCGCGACTTTTCGCCCGAGCGGCGGAGGGCGGCGGCTTCGTCGCGGAGCTGGAAGGCGAAGCGCGTCGCCGAATCGGAAACAACCCGTTCGAAAATCTTCGCACATCCGCCGAGCCAAATTGAGGCGGCAAGGAACGGGAGCAGGAGGGCGCGGCGCACGGCGGCAGCGTGCACGTTGCCCGCCCGCAGGCAAGATTCAGTTGCAGGCGGGGCGATTGGCGGCGTGGCGGAAAAGAAGTCCGGCGGCGGCGAACATCAGGACGAAGCAGCCGTTCAGGAGGAAAACCTGCGGGATGCCCGGGCTGTAATCGGACGGCTTGAGGATGACGCCCACGATGGGAATCACGAAGGTGACTGCGGAGGTGGCGAAGGCCGCCTTCGCCATGCCCGCAGGCCGGAAGCGGGCGAGGGCCGCTCCGGCCAGGCCGGTCAGGATCACGCCGAGATACAGGATGTTGGCGGGGTTCTCGTCGCCGATGATCTGGACGGCTGCGGTGATCCAGAAGACGAGGAACCCGGCCAGGACGGCCAGGGCGACGCCTGCCTTGTAGGCCGAATTGGCCGCCGGGCGCGTCACGAAAAAGCGAAAGACAAAAGTCGTGATGGAGAAGACCACCCAGGCGAAGAGGAAGTCGGTCCAAGCCCAGTGCCAGCCATCCACGGTGAGCTGGCCGGTCAGCGGGATGATGAGCAGGGCCAGCGGCAGGAGGGCGACGATGAGGTAGTCTTTGTGTTTCATGTCAGTCCAAGATGCCTGGGCTGTGTGAAAGGATGATGAAGCCGGGATGAAATCACGAGGAATTACACCGTCATCGGACGGGGATTTAACGCAAAGGCGCTGAGGCGCGAAGTTGGAGCAGAGGTCAGGCCTGGCGGCGGGCGGTCTTCCAGGCGAAGACCATCAGGCCGGCCATCAGCAGGAGGCCCAGCAGCGCCGCGCCGGGGGCGTCGTCGGTTTCTCCGACGTAGATGCCGCCGCCGGCGAGCGCCACCCCGGTGAGACCGAGGCCGAGGGCCATGAGCAGGTTCGTGGTTGGGGTCTTCATGGTGGCCGCTTTCAGTGGTATTTTTTCCATAGGCGCAGTGTGCCCTTGGCGCATGAAAGAGGGATGAAGCCGCCGTGAATTCCAGATGAATTGGCCGAAAGCCGGCTGGATTGGGCGCAGCTGGTAACGCATTACGTTACCAGAGGGCGAGGTTTCGCAAATGTGCGTCGAGTGGAGCCGCCTTGGTTGGCAAAGGTTAATGGTAAAACCTCGTTTGCTGACTCCGGCAGCCTGACGCCGGGGCACGAGTCTTCACTTCCGCTTGAAGCAGTTTTGCCTATGCCAATTCATATACCCATCAATTTTGGCCGAATACGGGCTGAGCCTATTGAGGATTACTTAAAGAAGTGACAAGTGGTGGTCTTTCCGCACCCTTTGGGCATGGGCATGCCAAAAGGACAGAAGATGGACGCGGAGGCGCTGAAGGCGCGCCGCTTGGAAGCGCGCCGGCTGTTGGATGAAGGCG
>JAEUGW010000016.1 GCA_016795565.1 Opitutaceae bacterium
GCCTTCATCCAACAGCCGGCGCGCTTCCAAGCGGCGCGCCTTCAGCGCCTCCGCGTCCATCTTCTGTCCTTTTGGCATGCCCATGCCCAAAGGGTGCGGAAAGACCACCACTTGTCACTTCTTTAAGTAATCCTCAATAAGCAAGGATTTCCTCTGGCGGCCGAGCCATCCCAGGAGTTGCAGCGTGCGTTCCGCGTCGGGCGAGGCGGTGCGCCTGACGAAAAACTGGCTGACCCGCGACGGATCGAGCGCCAGCTCACGAGCCAGCAGCGCCTTGGCGCCGCGGACACGGAGAAACGGCCGGATCTGTGCGACCAAGGCCAACCACAAGGGCGTGTCGACGCCCGGACGCAAGGTGGCCCCCCGTCCCGGCCGGGGGCGGGGCTTGAGTCGGCGGCGGGCGATGCGCGCGATCGCCACACCCGCCGCCTCAAGGCCATCAATCATGTTTAGGGCGTGGCCGAGGCGGGAAGGTGTGTGCAGTTTCATATATTGCTTATTAAGCCAGAATGGAACGGCGACAAACCCGGATTGAAGGGCGGCGGAATGGGCGGGCTTAATCGCTCCCGTAGTAGGCGAGGGTGGCGAGGAGGCCGAGGAGGAAGGTCGGCAGGTTGATCCAGAGCTGGTGGAAGGGCACGGCGTAGTGGTGCACGGCCCAAATGACCGCCACATGTTTCACGGCGATGAGGCCCCAGCAGATGAGGATGATTTTCTCCACGCGGGGATGGCGCGGGACGGGGCGGCTCGCGTGGATATCCTCGATGAAGGCGTGGTCGGGCGCGGCCGGTTCACGCCGGATGATCCATTGGAGGAGATTGGCGAACATGGGGCCAACGTAGCCAGTTCCGCCGGGAAGGGAAGCGCGGCCGGGTGGCTGAGGGAGCCGGAAATGCCTCGCGCGCCGGCGCGCCGCCGGTAGATTCACGGCCGTCAGCCTCGCGCCTGTCCGCCATGAAAATCACCACCCCCGGCAACGAGATCAACTACCTGCTGCAGCAGACCCGCGTCCACCACATGCACCTGAGCAGCATGGCCGATCTCAAGGCCAACATGCTGCTCACCATGGCGTCGATCGTGGTCACGCTGGCCGCGCCGCAGGTCATGAAGGCCGGTTCCCAGCTGCCGTTGCTCGTGCTGATCAGCTTCAGCCTGATGACCATCCTGCTGGCGGCCTACGCCGTCATGCCCAAGCTGCCGTTCACGGGCCGCCAGGCCGCGGCCCCTGAGGTGCACAGCCCGCAGTTCAACCTGCTGTTTTTCGGCGACTTCACCGGCCTGAGCTACGCGCAGTTCGAGGCGGAGATGACGCGCGTGATGAACGATCCCTCGCTGGTCTATCAGGCGCAGCTGCGGGAGATCTACACCCTCGGGGTCTTCCTCGCGCAGAAAAAATACCGCTACCTGCGGCTGGCCTACACGACGTTCATCGTCGGCCTGTTCGCGAGCTTCACCACGCTGCTGCTGACCGGCCGCGGTTAGCCGGGAAACGGCGGCGCTTGGGCCGGGCGCGCACCCGGCGCGCCCTGACAGGAGGGCGCCATGACCGGGCATCTGTCTTCGGCCTTGCCGGAGCGGGCGCGGCCGGCCTATATCTGCCGCCTTATGGGACGCCAATGGCTGCACGCGAAACGCGCGATCGTTAACCTGAAGAAGGGCCAGACGGTCGGCAAACTGGTCAAGGAAATCACCGTGGCCGCCAAGCTCGGCGGCGGGGACCCCGCCGGCAACGCCCGGCTGCACGCCGTCCTCGAGAAGGCGCGCAAGGCCAACGTGACGCGCGACGCCATCGAGCGCGCCATCGCCAAGGGCACGGGCGCCGGCGGCGACAAGAGCTCGCTGGATCATGTCGTCTTCGAGGGCTACGCGCCGCACAAGGTGCCGGTGGTGGTGGAAATCTACACGGACAACCACCAGCGGACGGCGCCGGAGATCCGCAATTTGTTCAAGAAGGGCGTGCTCGGCGCGGCCGGCAGCAACAAGTTCCTGTTCGACCATGTCGGCATCGTCGAGGCGCACACGGCGGAGGCCGCCGCCGACCTGGAGGCCGTGGCCATCGAGGCGGGCGCCAATGATTTCAGCCCGCTGACCCATGCGCAGAACGACGACATCCCGGAGGGCGCCACCGGCGCGCACTTCGTCACCGACCGCACGGCGGTGCACGCCGTCTCCGTCTGGCTGAAGGCGCACGGCTGGCACGTCGTCACCAGCGAGATCGGCTACGTGGCCAAGCAATTTCCCGTGCTGGACGATGCGCACCGCGCCGAGGTGGGCGAATTCCTGCAGGAGATCGAGGACCACGACGACGTGCAGCGCGTCTGGGCGGCGGTGAAGTAGCGCCGCGCGCACCGGGCAAAAAAATCCCCCGCACGGGAAAAGTGCGGGGTGGGAGGAAAAAACGCCGGCTCAAAGAGCCGGCGTTGAGGGGAGAGAGAATCAGCAACGCGAACGTTACTTTTTCTTTTTCTTAGCTGCCTTTTTCTTTTTAGCCATGACGCAGTGTCGGAAATTTTTTGCGCGGTTGCACTAAAAATATGCGCGTGCACGCAAAAAAGTTTCGGCGCGAAAAATCCGGAAAGTTCGCGCGCCAAAATTTTTCGCGCCCGAAATTTTCTCAGCGGCCGTAGAGCGCGGCGAGTTCGCGCAGGTAGTGGGCCGTGCCGCCGAAAAGTTTTTCGAGCGCGGCGGCGCGATAGCGCCACTGCCAGTTGCCCTCGGCCTTCGACGGCGTGTTGAAGCGCGCCGTGCTGCCGAGCGAGAAAAGATCCGGCAGCGTGACGATGGCGAGGCGCGACGCGCCCGCGTAGGCCGCGCGGATGAAGTCCCACGCGATGTCGTCGCCCGAGACGCGCAGGTAGCGGCGCACATGGTCGCGCTCCGGCTCGGGCGCGGCCTGATACCAGCCGGCGGTGGTGTCGTTGTCGTGCGTGCCGGGATAGATGACGGAGTTCGGCGTGGCGTTGTGCGGCAGGTAGGCGTTCTTTGCGTCGCTCCCCCAGGCGAACTGCAGCACGAGCATGCCCGGCAGGCCGGAATCCTCGCGGAGTTGCACGACGGAGTCGGTGAGCACGCCGAGATCCTCGGCGATGATGCGGGCGGAGGGCAGCGCGGCGTGGAAGGCGCGAAACAGGTCGAGCCCGGGGCCGGGCACCCAGGCGCCGACGCGGGCGTTCTTCGCCGGGTAGGGGATGCGCCAATAGGCGTCGAAGCCGCGGAAATGGTCGATGCGGACGATGTCGCAGACCTCGAAGGTGGCGCGCAAGCGGTCCAGCCACCACGCATAGCCGTCGGCGCGGTGCGCAGCCCAGCGATAGAGCGGGTTGCCCCACAGCTGGCCGTCGGCGGAGAAATAATCCGGAGGCACGCCGGCCACGGCGCGCGGCAGGAAAGTCTTGGGGTCGAGTTCAAAGAGCCCGGGGTTGGCCCAGGCATCGGCGGAGTCGGCGGCGACGAAGATGGGCAGGTCGCCGATGATCTCGATGCCGCGCTCGCGGGCGGCGGCGCGGATGAGGGCCCACTGGCCGAAGAACAGATACTGGCCGAACTGGCAGGCGGCGATGGCGTCGGCGAGCCGGGCGCGCAGCGGGGATTTTTTGGCGCGGGCAAAATCACGCGCCTCGAGCGGCCACTCCCACCACGCGGCGCCCTTGAAGTGGTCCTTCAGGGCGCGAAAGTAGGCATAGGCGTCGAGCCAGGACGCGTTCTTTTGGCAGAAGGCGGCGAAGTCGCCGTAGGGCAGGGCCGGCTGCTGCCGCGCGAAACGCGCGTGGGCGGTCGCGAGGAGGCGGGGCTTGAGCTCGTAGATCGCGCCGTAGTCGGTGCGGTCGGCGGACAGCGCCGCGAGCGGGGCAAGCTCGGTGTCGTCGAGCAGGCCGGCGCGGACGAGCGGCGCGAGGTCCACGAGGTAGGGGTTGCCCGCGAAGGCGGAGAAACACTGGTAGGGCGAGTCGCCGTAGCCGGTGGGACCGAGCGGGCAGACCTGCCAGTATTTCATCCCGGCGGCCTGCAGGAAATCAAGGAAGCGCACCGCGTGGTGGTCGAGCACACCGCAGCCCTGCTCGCCGGGCAGGCAGGTGGGATGGAGGAGGGCGCCGGCGCCGCGCGCCTGCAGCCAGTTGTAGAGCGGCCCGCCTTCGCCGGACGGCTTCGGCGGGGCAAGCAACGGCGTCACGGATTTTGATGCGGAGGCAAACTTCGGGCGTGGACGGCTCACGCAGGCATGAGAACGAGGAACGAGAACGAGAACGAGAACGATTTAGGGATAGGCAACACCCGCGAGCGAGGTCGCCCGCGCTCCAGCTGGATAGCTTGGAGCCACGGCGACCACGCCGTGGGGCCTCTCAATAACCCGCGGCCTGGCCGTCCTTGCGGGACTCGCTGGCACCGAGGTAGGTGCCGTTCTGCGGGTCGCGGGCGATGGCTTGGTAGCCACCGAAGCCGCCGTTGCCGATGCGGACGACATGGCCGCGCTGCATGAGCCCGCGCACGCTCTCGTAGGGCACGCCGCTCTCGACCTCGACGTAGCCGCCGTCGGTCATCTTGGGGTTGTCGTAGTCGGAGGAGCCCTCGTGCTGCCAGCGTGCGGCGTCGCCGGCTTCCTGGAGGTTCATGCCCCAGTCGATGAGGTTGCAGACGATCTGGACGTGGCCCTGTGGCTGCATGGCGCCGCCCATCAGGCCGAAGGAGAGCCACGGCGCGCCGTCCTTCAGGATGAAGGCGGGGATGATGGTGTGGAACGGGCGCTTGCCGGGGGCGTAGTCGTTGGCGTGGCCGGGGCGGAGCGTGAACATCTCGCCGCGGTCCTGGAAGGTGAAGCCGAGGCCGGGCACGGTGATGCCGGAGCCCATGCCGCGGTAGTTGCTTTGGATGAGCGAGACCATGTTGCCGGCGGCGTCGGCGGTGGTGAGGTAGATGGTGTCGCCCTGCTGCACGGCGGGGTTGCCGGCGTCGTAGCTGCGGCCGGCGCGGGCGGGGTTGATGAGCTTGCGACGCTCGGCGGCGTAGGCCTTGGAGAGCAGGCCCGGCAGGGGGATTTGGTTGAAATCGGGATCGGCGTAGAATTTGGCGCGGTCCTCGAAGGCGAGCTTCTTGGCCTCGATCATCAGGTGCAGCGCCTCGGGCGAGTTGTAGCCGAGCGACTTCAGGTCGTAACCCTCGAGGATATTGAGCATCTGGAGCGCGGCGATGCCCTGGCCGTTGGGCGGGAGTTCATAGACATCGTAGCCGCGGTAGTTGACCGAGACGGGCTCGACCCAGGTCGAGGTGTGGCGCGCGAGGTCGATTTTCCGCAGGTAGCCGCCGTGGGCGCGCATGAAGGCATCAATCTTGTCCGCGATGGCTCCCTTGTAGAAGGCATCGCGTCCGCCGGCGGCGATGGCGGTGAGCGTGCGGGCGAGGTCGGGGTTCCTGAATATCTCGCCCTCGGCCGGGGCCTTCCCGCCGGGGGCGTAGGTGGCGAGGAACGCGCCGGGCAACTGGTCGGCTTGGGCGTTGCGCACGCCGATGCTCCAGAGGTAGCTGATGTATTGGGTGACCGGGAAACCTTCCTGCGCGTAGCGGATGGCCGGGGCGAGCACGTCCTTCATCGGGAGCTTGCCAAACTTGCCGTGGAGCTCGAACCAGCCGTCCACCGCGCCCGGCACGCTGATGGGCAGGAAGCCGCGCGGGGGAATGGTGGCGCGGCCGAGCTGGCCGAGCTCGGTCATGAGCTGCTCGCGCGAGAGCCCGAGCGGGGAGCGGCCGGAGGCGTTGAGGCCGTGGAGTTTTTTGTCGGCGGCGCTCCAGACGATGGCGAAGAGGTCGCCGCCGATGCCGTTGCCGGTGGGCTCCATGAGGCCGAGCGTGGCGTTGGCGGCGATGGCGGCGTCCACGGCGGAGCCGCCGGTCTTCAGCACATCGAGCGCGACCTGCGTGGCCAGCGGGTGCGAGGTGGCGGCCATGCCGTGTTGGGCGATGACCTGCGAGCGCGTGGCAAAGGCGCGGCCGTTGATGCGGTCGGGCTGGGCGTGCAGCGGGAGGCAGAGCGCCAGAGGCAGGAACCAGCGGACAGGGAACCAGCGGCGTGGGGCGGTCATGCGCGCAGGAGAACACGGAATCCCCCAAAAGAAAAGCCCGCCGGGCTCGGGGGCCGGGCGGGCTTTGTGGGCGGGGTGGCCAGCCCCCCCGGGGTTGGCTCTCGTGGCCAGTGCCGCGCGGGGGGAGGGCCCCCCCCCCACC
>JAEUGW010000020.1 GCA_016795565.1 Opitutaceae bacterium
TGGGAACTCGGCCACGCCGCCAGTCAGGCGCTCAAGCGCATCCGTCGCCGGAAACGTCGCCCGAGGCTCATCGCAGCCTTCTTCGCCCAAGCCGAACTGTTTTGAGCCCATCGTCACTTCTTTAGGTAAGTCTCAATAATAAGCAAGGACTGCCCTGAACCCCGCCCCTCGGGCGCCCAGGAAAAAATCTGTTCCGCCGTGGGGTGCGGTGCCACACTGAACGGTCGCTGGGTCCGGTCCGGCCCATTTTCCTTCTGGCCTCGGGGTGCGCGCTGCAAGATTCTGCCGCCATGCCTCACGTCCCCGGACTCCGCAGCAACTACGATCAGACCGGCCGCCTCGTCTACTTCGGCCGGATGCTCGACAAGATCCGTCTCTTCGCCGCCGGCCAACTGCCCGCCGATTACCATCCGAATCTCGGCAAGGGCTTCGACGGCCGGTGCTGTTCCTTTCTCGGCGTGGACCACGCCGCCCTCACCGCCCGCACCCTGGCCGGCGGCACCGACCTCGAGATCCTCGCCTGGTGCCACGAGCGCGGCGGCCCCCGCACCGACGAGCAGTGCGCCGTGTGGAACGGCTTCATGATGAAGCGCGGCTGGCGCGACGACGCCACGCCCATCCTGCAAAAACGCATTGCCGAGTTCGGCCTGGTCGGCCGGCCGATTGAGACGATGTTCGATCTCAACGAATTCGACGAAGGCCGCGATCCGGTCGCCGCCCGGGCCTGGGAAAAGAAGTAACATGGCGCGAGGGCACTCCCGCTGGCGGTGGACCCTGGCGGTGGCCGGCGGGCTCCTGCTGCTCGCGGCCGCGGCCGCCGGGTGGGGCTGGTGGCAGCTGCGCGGCAGCCTGCCGGTGCTCGATGGCGCCCTCCCGGTTTCCGGCCTGACCGCGCCGGTGACCATCACGCGCGACGCCCTCGGCGTGCCCACCATCGCGGGGACGGCGCGCATCGATGTCGCCCGCGCCACGGGTTTTCTCCACGCGCAGGACCGCTTCTTCCAGATGGATATCCTGCGCCGGCGCGGGGCCGGGGAACTCTCCGAGCTGTTCGGCGCCGCCGCGGTTGAACTGGACAAGAGCGCCCGCCTGCACGGCTTCCGCCGCCTCGCCGCGCAGGTGATCGCGCAGGCCACCCCGGCCGAGCAGGCGGTCCTCGCCGCCTACACCGCCGGCGTCAACGCCGGCCTCGCCGCCCTGCCGAAGTCCCCGTGGGAATACCTCGTGCTCCGCGCCACCCCGCAGCCGTGGCGCGAGGCCGACTCGCTGCTGTGCGTTTACGCCATGTGGTTTGACCTGCAGGACTACACCGGCGCCTTCGAGCTGAACCGGGAGGCGCTGCGCTCCGCCCTCGGCCAGGCGGGCCTGGATTTTCTCGCTCCACCCGGCAACTCCTGGGATGCCGCCCTCGACGGCAGCAAGTTTCCGCCGGCGCCGCTGCCGCCGCTGCGTTTCCTGCCGGCCGCCCCGCCCGCCGCCGGCCTCGCCACCGCCGAACCCGTCGGCCGGCGCGTGGTCGGCTCCAACGCCTTTGCCTTGAGCGGCGCGCACACCGCCACCGGCGCCGCGCTCCTGGCAAACGACATGCACCTCGATCTCAACCTGCCGCACATCTGGTATCGCGCGGTGCTGCAATGGACCGACGACGCCGGGCCGCGGCGCGTGGTCGGGGTCACGCTGCCGGGCCTGCCCTTCATGGTGGTCGGCAGCAACGGCCGCGTCGCCTGGGGCTTCACCAACGCCTACGCGGACACGACCGACGTCATCAACGTCGCGACGGAGATCACCGCGAACAGCTTCTACCAAACCCCCGACGGCTGGAAGGAGATCGAGGAGCGCCCGGAGGAGATCCGCGTGAAGGGCGACCAGCCCGTGCCATTCACCGCCCGGTGGACCCGGTGGGGCCCCATCATCGACGGCCCGAAAAACGGCCGCGCGCGCGTCCTGCGCTGGACCGCGCACGACGCCGACTCCACCAACCTCCATTTCCTCGACATGGAAACCACCCGCACCACGGCCGAGGCCGTGGCCCTGGCCCACCGCGCCAGTTTCCCCAATGAGAACATGTTCATCGCCGACGCCGCCGGGGACATCGCCTGGACCATCCTCGGCCGGCTTCCGCGCCGGGTGGGACACGACGGGCGCGTGCCCGTCGCCTGGACCTACGGCGACCGCCGCTGGGACGGCTACCTGTCCGCGGAGGAAATTCCCGTGGTCGGCACCCTGCCCGGCAGCCTGCCCGCCGCCGATGCCGTGTCGAAGGCAGGCGCCCTGTGGAGCGGCAACAACCGGCCCCTCGGCGGCCCGGCGGGTGCCCTGCTCGGGGACAGCGGCTACGACGAAGGTGCCCGCGCCGGGCAGATCCGCGACGACCTGCATGCGCTGATCGCCACCGGCAAAAAAGCCGCGCCCGCCGATCTGCTGGCCATCCAGCTGGATGACCGCGCGGTGTTCCTCGCGCGCTGGCAGAAATTCCTGCTCGAGGTGCTGACCGACGACGCCGTCGCCGGCCACCCCGCCCGCGCCGAGTTGCGCGCCGCCGTGCAGGCGTGGGGCGGGCACGCCAGCCCCGATGCCGTGGCTTATCGCGTCGTGCGCAATTTCCGGCTCCACGCCGCCGAGCGCGCGCTGGCGCCCTTCATCGCGCCGGCGCAGGCCGGGTATGCCGCCTTCAACTGGCGCAGCCTGCCCTATGAGGACGCCCTCTGGCAACTCGTCCACGAGCGGCCCGAGCGTCTGCTCAACCCCGCGCACGCCTCCTGGTTCGCGCTCCTGCTCGCCGCCGTGGACGACGTCACGGCGGATGTGGCGCAGGCCGGCGGATCGCTGGCCCGCTTCACCTGGGGCGCCCGCAACACGCTGGCCATGCGGCATCCCCTCAGCCGCTTTCTGCCCCGACCGCTCGCCCACCTGCTCGACATGCCGGCCGACCCCCTGGCCGGCGACAGCGACATGCCCCGCGTGCAAGGCCCGCGCTTCGGCCAGTCCGAGCGCCTCGTCGTTTCCCCCGGCCACGAGGACCAGGCCCTCTTCCACATGCCCGGCAGCCAGAGCGGTCACCCGCTTTCTCCCTTCTACCGCGCCGGCCACGACGCCTGGGTGAAGGGCGAACCCACGCCCTTGCTCCCCGGCGCCGCCCGCCACACGCTGACTCTCACCCCGCCCTGAACCAGAACCTTTGTAACCTATTAGGTTACAAACCGCCTGGCGGTCGCGCCCCGTCGCCAATCGAAAATCCAAAATCGAAACTCAAAAATTCCGATGTCCCTCCACATCCTCTCCCACCCGCTCGGCGCCCACGTGCTCACCCACCTGCGCGACAAGACCACCAAGCCCGCGCTGTTCCGCACGCTCAGCTACCAGATCGCGCTGCTGCTCGCGCTCGACGCCACCCGCGACCTGGCGACCGAGAAAAAATCCGTCGTCACGCCGCTCGAGCCCTTCACCGGCCTGGTGCTCGCCAAGCCGCTCGTCATCATCCCGATCTTGCGCGCCGGCCTCGGCATGTTGCAGCCGTTCCACGACATCTTCCCCGACGTGTCCGTCGGCTACGTCGGCCTCGAGCGCGACCACACGACCGCCGTCGCCCGCAGCTACTACTGCAAGCTCCCGCCCCTCGCCGGCACGCGCGTCATCATCGTTGACCCCATGCTCGCCACCGGCGGCTCGGCGGTGCAGGCCGTCACGGTCGTCAAGGCCGCCGGCGGGACGGAAATCGTTTTTGTCTGCATCGTGGCCTCGCCCGAGGGCGTCGCCACGCTGCAGCAGGCCCACCCCGACGTGGCCATCCACACCGGCGCGCTCGACCGCACCCTCAACGCCAAGAAATACATCCTCCCCGGCCTCGGCGATTTCGGCGACCGCCTCTACGGCACCTGAGCCTGGCCGGCGGCATTATTTTGTCGTGTTCATCCCCGCCAATCGCGCCCAAGTTGCCCGCCAATGACCATCGAACGCCCGGGCCTCATCGTTGCCGACCAGTGGAAGGACTACCAGCTCCTCGACTGCGGCCTGGGCATGAAGCACGAGCAGTGGGGCCCCTACACCCTCGTCCGCCCCGACCCGCAGATCATCTGGCCGCGCAGCGGGGGCGCGACGCGCTGGGAAAACTGGGACGGCTTCTACCACCGCAGCGAGACCGGCGGCGGCAAGTGGGAATACCGCCAGAAGCTGCCCGACCACTGGACCATCCGCTACGGCAGCCTGAAATTCAAAATCCACCCGACGAGCTTCAAGCACACCGGCCTGTTCCCCGAGCAGGCCGTCAACTGGGATTGGTTCACCGCCCGCATCCAGGCCGCGAAAGCCGCCGGCCGCGAGGTGAGCGTGCTCAACCTTTTCGGCTACACCGGCGCGGCCTCGGTCGCCGCCGCCGCCGCCGGCGCCAGCGTCTGCCACGTGGATGCCGCCGAGGGCATGGTCAAGTGGTGCCGGGAAAACGCCGCGCTCTCCGGCCTCGCCGAGGCGCCCGTGCGCTACATCACCGACGATTGCCTGAAGTTCGTGCGCCGCGAGATCAAGCGCGGCCGCAAATACGACGCCATCATCATGGACCCGCCGACCTACGGCCGCGGCAGCACCGGCGAGATGTGGAAACTCGAGGACCACCTCTGGGAGCTGCTCAAGGAGTGCCGCGAGGTGCTGAGCGACCGGCCGGTGTTTTTCCTCATCAACGCCTACACCGCGCGCCTCTCGCCCACCGTCGTCGTCAACCTGCTCGCCGGCCTCCTGTCGGGCGCGGGCGGCCGCATCAGCGGCGGCGAGGTCGGCCTGCCCGTCAAACGCGACGGCAAGGTTCTGCCCTGCGGCATCTTTGGCCGCTGGGAATCCGCTTGAAGCGCACCTTGCCCCGACGGTTTTCCGCACCCTGTTTTTCATGAGCTACAAAATCGGCTTGGACGGCGGCGGGACGAAGACGGAGCTCATCCTCGTGGATGCCGCCGGCGCCGTCGTCGCCCGGCACGCCGCCCCGGGCTGCAACCCGAGCCACCTCGGGCCGGACAAGGCCGCCCTCGTGGTCACCACCGCCCTCGCCGACCTGCTGGCCAAGGCCGCGCTCAATCCGCGAGAGGCAAAAATCACCGCCACCCACCTCTACACCGCCGGCTCGCCGATCTTCTGGAAGGGCTTCGCCGCCACCCTGCACGACTGCGGCACCGTGGTGACGGGGCCCGATTCGCTGCCCGTGCTCGAGCTCGCCACCGGCGGCGCGCCGGGGCTCGTGTTGCACGCCGGCACCGGGTCGTTTGTCGCCGCGCGCGCGCCGGATGGCGCCATCCACTACGCCGGCGGCCTCGGCTGGCGCTTCGGCGATCCCGCCAGCGGCGCCGACCTCGGCCGCCGCGCCATCAGCCACGCGCTCCTCGAGCTCCAGGGCTGGACCCAGCCCACCGCGCTGGGCCCCGCGCTGCAGGCCCACACCGGCCTCACCGATGTCATGGCCAACACCCGCTTTTTCTACACCGCGGAGGACGCCAACGCCCGCATCGCGGCCTTCGCCCCGCGCGTGCTGGAACTGGCCGTCGCCGGCTGCGCCCCGGCGCGGGCCGCCGTCGCCTGCGCGGTGACCGACCTCGTGGAAAACGCGCGCCTCGTCACCACCCGGCTGTTTGGCCGGACCGTGGTGCCCTGCGGCGTGTGCGGCGCAATCCTGAACAGCCCCCCCGCCATCCTCGCCCTCAAGACCCTGGCCGAGACCCACGCCTGGCCCGTGGAGTATCATTTCATCAGCGAGCAGCCCATCGAGGGTGTGCGCCGGCTGCTGCTCCGGCCCTGACCTGTCGGCCCGGCGGCCTCCTTCCATGCGCCGGCCCGCGGGTCTTGCCACTTGTGACCCGGCACCACCGGCATCATGCTGCCGGCATGTGGTGGACCTATGCTCTCCTCTCGGCGGTTTTCGCCGCCCTTACCGCCATTCTCGCCAAGGTCGGCGTGAAGGGTGTTGATTCCAATGTCGCGACCGCCGTCCGCACCTCCGTCGTCCTCGTGCTGGCCTGGGGCGTCGTGGCCCTGCAGGGCAACCTCGGGGCCGTCGCCGGCATCTCGCGCCACTCGCTGCTGTTCCTCGTGCTCTCCGCCGGGGCCACCGGGGCGTCATGGCTGTTTTATTTCAAGGCCCTGCAGCTGGGCACCGCGTCGCTCGTCAGCGCCGTGGACAAGTCGAGCCTCGCGCTGACCATCATCCTCGCCGCGCTCTTCCTCGGCGAGGCGCTCACGCTGAAGACCGCGATCGGCTGCACCCTGATCATTGCGGGGACCGCGGTGATCGCCTGGCCCTGATGATCGCTTCCGCCCCCACGACCGCCCTCGCCGAGGCCGACTGGCACGCGCGCCGCCGCGCCCACGAACAGCGCGTGTCCGCCTGGACCGCGCCCCACCAGGCGCGCGCCGCGCGCGGCGAGAAGCACCCGGTCGAGGATTTCCTCTTTGAATACTACCGTTTCCGTCCGGCGTGGCTGCGGCGCTGGCATCCGGGACCGGACGTCGTGCTGCGAGGCGAGTCCGCGCGCGAGTTTCTCCGCTGGCCGGAATACCACGAGGTCGCGGAGGGCGTGGCGCTGAACGTCGCCGCGCTCGAGCCGCGTCGCCGTGAAAGCGTGGCGTGGATCGCGAACCTGCTGCGCCTGACGGCGGAGCGCCCGCCGCAATTCGCCTGCTTCGGCCTGCACGAGTGGGCGATGGTTTACCGCCAGACGCCCGGCGAGGTGCGGCACAACGCCTGGCCGCTGCGCTTCCCGCCCGACGAGCTGGCGCGCATCGTCGAGGCGCAGCCGGTGCGCTGCTCGCATTTCGATGCGTTCCGCTTCTTCACCGCCCCCGCCCGCCCGCTCAACCGCCTGCAGCCGGAGCGCGCGACGGCGCCGCAGTTTGAGCAGCGCGGCTGCCTGCACGCCAACATGGATCTCTACAAGTGGGCGTTCAAACTCGCGCCCTTCACGCCGGCGGAGCTCGTGGCCGACTGCTTCGAGCTGGCCCGCGCCATCCGCGAGGTGGACATGCGCGCCAGCCCGTATGACCTCGCCGCGCTCGGCTTCACTCCGATCCGCATCGAAACCGCGGGGGGCCGCGCCGAATACGAGGCCCACCAGCGCGACTTCGCCGCCCGCAGCCAGCCGCTGCGCGCCCGCCTCATCGCGGTGCTGGAGCGCTTGCTCGCACCCAGCTGAGCGAGGCTTCCCGGCCCGTCATCCCCAAAACTAACGATAAGACTCTCGACCGGGTTGACGCCCGCGCCCGCGCCTGTCGTCATGCCCCTCGCTTCTTCAACCCACCCGTTCATGAAGACCCCTTGGATCAAATTGCTTGCCCTGTTCGCCGGTTTCGCTGTCGCGCTGTCCGCCGCCGAGCCCTACACCATCGCCGTCATCCCCAAGGGCACGACGCACGAGTTCTGGAAATCCATCCACGCCGGCGCCGTGAAGGCCCAGCGCGAGCTCGCCGCCGCGGGCATCGCCGTGAACGTTATCTGGAAGGGCCCGCTGAAGGAGGACGACCGCGAGCAGCAGGTGCAGGTCGTCGAGAACTTCATCGGCCGCCGCGTCAGCGGCATCGTGCTCGCCCCGCTGGACCACAAGGCCCTCGTCGCCCCGGTCGAGACCGCCGTGCACGGGAAAATCCCCGTCGTCATCATCGACTCCGGCCTGGCCACCCAGGCCTACACCAGCTTTGTCGCCACCGACAACCGCGAAGGCGGCCGCATCGCCGCGCGCAACCTCGGCCGCCTCCTCGGCGGCAAGGGCAATGTCATCATGCTCCGCCTGCAAATCGGCTCCAACAGCACCGAGGAGCGTGAAGCCGGCTTCGTCGAGATCATGCAGCACGATTTCCCCGGCATCCGCCTGCTCTCCATCGACCAGCACGCCGGCGCCACCCGCGACACCGCCAAGCGCGCCGCCGAGACCCTGCTCAGCCGCTACGGCTCCGTGGTCAACGGCGTCTTCGCCCCCAACGAGTCCACCGGCGCCGGCATGCTCCTCGCCCTCCGCGACGCCGGCCTCGCCGGCAAGGTGAAGTTCATCGCCTTCGACTCCGGCGAGACCCTCAACGCCGGCCTGAAGTCGGGCCACATCGACGGCCTCGTCGTCCAGAATCCCATGAACATGGGCTATCTCGGCGTGAAGACCATGGTCGCCGTGCTCCGCGGGGAAAAGGTGCCCGCCCGCATCGACACCGGCGTCGGCTTCGTCACCCGCGAGAACTTCGACGATCCCGCACTGGCCGACATGGTGAACCCGCCGCTCGACCAGTATCTGAAGTGACCATTGTCATGCTGGGCCGCGCGAAGCATCCATCAGGACAGCCGCTGGCGAACTCCCTGATGGATTCTTCACTTCGTTCAGAATGACAAAGCCCGGGTCAACCGACATCCGCCTCCGCCTCGCCGGCATCCGGAAGAGCTTCGGCGCCACCCGCGCCCTGGGGAACGTCTCGCTGGCCATCGCCCCCGGGGAGGTGCACGCCCTCATCGGCGAGAACGGCGCCGGCAAGAGCACGCTAATGAAGATCCTCAGCGGCGCCCACGCCGCCGACGCCGGCACGATGGAACTCGGCGGCACGCCCTACCTGCCGGAGAATCCGCACGACGCCCGCCTCAAGGGCGTCGCCATGATCTACCAGGAGCTGAACCTCGCGCTGCACCTCAGCGCGCAGGAGAACATCCTGCTCGGCGCCGAGTCCGCGCGGCTCGGCTGGGTGGACCGCCGCGCCTCGCGCGCCCGCGCCCGCGCCGCCCTCGAACAACTGGGCCACGCCAGCCTCGACCTCGACCGCCGCGCCGGGGAGTTCTCCATCGCCGAGCAACAGATCATCGAGATCGCCCGCGCCCTGCTCATCCAACCGCAGGTGCTCATCATGGACGAGCCCACGAGCAGCCTCACCCGGGCCGACACCGAAAAACTCTTCGCCACCATCGGCCGACTGCGCAGCGCCGGCGTCAGCGTCATCTACATCAGCCACTTCCTCGAGGAATGCCGCCGCATCGCCGACCGCTACACCGTGCTCAAGGACGGCGAGACCGTGGGCGGCGGCGAAATGAAGGAGGCCTCCCTCGACCACCTCGTCACGCTGATGACCGGCCGCGAGGTGAAGGATCTTTACCCGCGCACCCCGCGCGCCCCGGGCCGGGTGCTGCTCGAGGCGAAGGCCGCCGCCAGCGCCCCGCGCCTCAGGCAGGCGACCCTGCAGGTGCGCGCCGGCGAGATCTTCGGGCTGGCCGGGCTCATCGGCGCCGGCCGCACCGATCTGCTGCGCGCCCTCTTCGGACTCGACGCGCTCGACGCCGGCGAGGTCTGCATCCTCGACGCCGCCTCCCACCCCGCCCGTCCGCGCGACCGTTGGGCGCAGGGCGTGGGTTTCCTCAGCGAGAACCGCAAGGAGGAGGGCCTCATGCTCAACCAGTCCATCGCCGACAACCTCACCCTCGCCAAGCTCGGCGCCTACGGCCGCTTCGGCTGGGTCCACGGCGCCCGGCAGCGCGCGGCCGCCCGGCGCTGGATCGGCGAGCTCCGCGTGAAATGCCGCGACGCCGCGCAACCCATCGGCCAGCTCTCGGGCGGCAACCAGCAGAAGGTCGCCCTCGCCCGCCTGCTCGAGCACCCCGCACGCATCTTCCTCCTCGACGAGCCCACCCGCGGCATCGATGTCGGCAGCAAGGCCCAGATCTACCAGCTCGTCAGCGAGCTCGCCGCCGCGGGCAAGGCCGTGGTCGTCGTCAGCTCCTACCTGCCCGAGCTCCTCGGCCTCTGCGACACCATCGGCGTCATGTGCCGCGGCGAGCTCGCCGCCACCCGCCCGCGCGCCGAGTGGGACGAGGCCTCCCTCCTGCGCGTCGCCACCGGCAGCGTCTGACCCATGACTGTCATTCTGAGCGCAGCGAAGAATCCATCGCCATGGCCGCCGGCCCTGCACATCGCCAATACTGGGTTTACATCCTGGCCAGCAAACCCAGCGGCACCCTCTACATTGGTGTCACCCATTCGATCAAACGACGCATTTGGGAACACAAGACGGGTATGATTTCGGGATTCACCAAACAGTATGGCGTCAAGACCCTTGTCTCCTTCGAGGCTCACCGGGATGTTTCTGGCGCCATCCAACGCGAAAAGGAAATCAAGGGCTGGTTGCGCAAGAGGAAGATTGATTTGATACAGCAAGAGAACCTGCTTTGGCGCGACCTGGCTTCTGATTGGCATCAGCTTCCGATGGATTCGCTGCGCTCAGAATGACAAATTCAAATATGCCCCCCCTCAAAAAGCTCCTCGCGAAAGCCGGCCCGTTCCTCGGCCTCCTCCTCGTGATCGCGCTCTTCTCGATCCCGGCGGAGACGCGCGAGTTCTTCCTCACCTACAATAATTTCAAGATCATCTTCACGCAGACCGTGCTCGTCGCCATCGGCGCGCTCGGGATGACGCTGATCATCGTGAGCGGCGGCATCGATCTCTCCGTCGGCTCGATCATCGCGCTCACCAGCGTGGTCGGTGCCCTCCTCATCCAGCACGGCTGGGGCCCCGTCCCGGTGCTCCTCACCGTGGTCGCCGCCGGCGGACTGATCGGCCTGCTCAACGGCGCGGCCATCGCCGGCCTGCGCATGACGCCCTTCATCATCACCCTCGGCACGCTCGGCGTCGCCCGCGGCGCCGCCAAGTGGCTGGCCGACAACCAGACCGTCAACTACGACACCTCGCCCATCAACGGCTGGATGACCACCGCCGACCCGTTCAGCCGCGCCCTGCCCGCCGGCGTGTGGGTGGCCCTCGGTCTGGCGATCCTCACCGCCCTGCTCCTGCGCAACACCGTCTTCGGCCGGCACATCTTCGCCCTCGGCTCCAACGAGGCCACCGCCCGCCTCTGCGGCATCCCCACCGCGCGCCTCAAGGTTTCCATCTACGCCCTCGCCGGCTGCTTCTTCGGCCTCGCCGGGCTCTTCCAGCTCTCCCGCCTCCGCCAGGGCGACCCGACCGTCGCCGTCGGCCTCGAGCTCGACATCATCGCCGCCGTCATCATCGGCGGCGCCAGCCTCAACGGCGGCGTGGGCACCGTCCTCGGCTCGATGATCGGCGCCCTCATCATGAGCGTCCTCCGCAACGGCTCCCAGCAGATGGGCTGGCCCACGTATTTCCAGGAAATCATCATCGGCCTCGTCATCATCGTCGCCGTCTTCCTCGACCGCCTCCGTCAGGGCAAGGCCGCCGCGTAGCGCCGCGGGGCGCGCACCCCCGCAGTGCGAGCACGGATTTGGGTCCGATTGATCGCCCAAAGTTTATTCTTCCCCCCCCCCCCCCCCCGGTTCTGTCTTTGTCGCACAACCGATTAATGCAAACGGGGCACACGTGAACACGTGCGTTAGCGAATCGGCACATATCACCATTCCCATGACCAATGCCTTCTCGTTGTTAAGTCCACGGCTCATTTCTCTGCTCATCGGTGCCGCCACCTCGCTTGGCGCGCAGCCGTTGTTCACATTCACCGAGATTCCGACTTTGGGCGGCAACTACAGTGAAGCCAGAGCGATCAACAACTCAGGATTGGTCGTCGGCTCCTCTTCTTATCCCTCCGCAAGCACCCCAACCACTTTCAGCCTGTCCGGCGGATTGATCGACATCAGCAGCACCACGAGCAGCACTTTCTCCCCCAATAGCGTCAATGCCTCGGGTCAGATGGCCGGCACCGGCAATGCCTCCGGATATGAAGGAGCCTTCACATATAGCTTGGCCGGGGGCTTCGTGAACCTTGGCACCCTCGGGGGAAACTCATCCGCCGCCAAGGGCCTTAACGATTCGGGACAGATCGTCGGTAGTTCGACCAATGCCAGTGGCGATACCCGGGCCTTCAGCTACACTTCGGGCGGTGGCATGGTTGATATCGGCACTCTGAGCGGTCATACCAAGGCAACCGCTTATGCCGTCAATAATTCCGGCATGATTGTCGGATCATCTTCCATCTCTGTCGTCACCGCGCGGGCATTCAGTTATACAACCGCCGGCGGTATGATCGACCTCGGTTCTGCATTCACTCCCGTCGCACTGAACGATTCGGGGCAAATGGCCGGCAGCTCGACAGGTTCGCACGCTGTCTTCTATTCCACAGGAACCGGCTTGGTGGATCTTGGCACCCTCGGTGGCGAGTCCTCCTACGGGTATGGCATCAATTCGGCCGGAGAGGTAGTGGGAACCTCCCGGGACGAAAACGACGATTATCACGCTTTCTATTACACCGGCGGCACGATGTATGACCTGAACGACTTGGTCACGCTGACCAATGGCTGGGTCCTCTACCAAGCCACGGGAATCAACGATCTTGGGCAGATTGTGGGCATCGCCGATGACGGCTTCGGCAACGGCCGCGCCTTCCTGCTCACGCCCATTCCCGAGCCGTCCACCTATGCGCTGTTTTTTGGCCTGGGGGCGCTGGGTCTGGCCGGCTGTCTTAGCCGACGCTGTCGATGGCGCCGCTGAGCGCGGGTCGTTCACCGCCGGCCAGGCGGACAGTTGCGCGTAGTAATGTCCGTCGTAGGCGTATTCATAGAGTAAGATGGGCGCGGCGCGCAGCGCCGGCAGTGAGTGGGTCGGGCTCCCCTCGTCCATCTGCAGGAAGCGCGTAAATCCGTAGCGGGGATGCCCGTGCCGGCCCGCCCACCACATGAAGCCGGCCCGCAACAGCGCGCGCACCAGGCGGCGGATGTTGGCCGGGACGCGAAACCGGGACCGGGCGGACATGCGCGATGATTCATCGCAGTTCCCCGCCGTGACAAGGCGCGCTATTGCTTCACCCGCCGATTCGGCCCAGCCTGCCCCCGGATGGACGCCACCCCCGCCCCGCCGCCCGATATCCGCACCCGGAAAAAACCGAGCTACGCCATTGGCGCGGAACTGCGCGACTACCTGGGGAAATTCCGGCGCGAACGCGAGCTGCCCGTCACCTACGAGCGGCTCCGCCACTTCCACGAATCCCACCCGCTGATGGACGCCGAGGGCCGCAACACCCTCTGGGAAACCGTCGCCTACCGCGCGGAGGACATCCCCGCCCTCAACGAGGACCTCAAGCGCATCTACGCCCTCCTGCGCGTGGACGGCGACTTCTCGGTGATGCAGCACCTCTATATCGACCGCATCGACTTCTGCAGCTTCGGCAACTCCACGCCCTTCCGCATCCGGATCGTCAACGCCTACAACGACAATCCCGACTACTTCTACATCAAGCGCGCCGACGCCTCGCGCGCCTGCGGCCTCGAGCTCGAGCACCTCCTCTCCCCCAACCGCCTCAACTTCCTCACCCACGGCGGCACCCTCGTCGAGGAGCACATCGCCGGCATCCCCGGCGACATCTTCATCGACCGCTGGCTCAACCGCCCCGAGCTCCGCCCCATCCGCATCGCCAAGGAGCTCGTGAAGTTCAACGAGCGCAGCTTCGTCCAGCTCCTCGGCGACATGCGCAGCTACAACTTCGTCGTCGTCATCACGCCCGACTTCGAGGGCTCCCAGGTCCGCATCCGCGCGATGGATTTCGACCAGCAGTCGCACAACGGCCGCAAGAGCTTCTACCTGCCCCAGTTCTTCAAGGAGAACCGCCCCCTCGTCGAGTTCTGCATGAAGCACCTGCACCTCAAGACCGCGTTCCAATACCAGCGCGAGGAGCAGACCCTCATCCTGGCGCGCGCCGACCTCGCCGCCGCGCGGCTGAATGCGCTGCTCGCCGCCATGGCCGCCACCCCCCTCGCCCCGCCGGAAAACGTGCACAGCCTCCGCCAGGGCCTCGCCGCGCATTTCCAAAGCGACCGCTATCTCCGCTGCGAGACCATGGCCGCCCTGGTGCGCGAGAACCTCGAGCTGCTGCGCACCAACATCCACCGGGGCCTCGGCGCGCTCCAGGCCGACCAGATCCTCTCCACCCTGCCCCGCGCATGAACGCGCCCTGGCTCCTCCTGAAAAACCTGCTCTTCACGCTGCTCGTGCCGGGCTTCGTCGTCTGGTGGGTGCCGCTGCACTGGTTCGAGCGTTATCCCCGGTGGCCGGCGCCGGCCGCGTGGGGCGGGCCGCAGTATGCCGCGCTCGCGCTCGCCGCGCTTGCGGCGGCGCTGTTCCTGTGGTGCCAGGGCCTGTTCGCCGTGCGCGGCCGGGGCACGCCCGCGCCGTTCGACCCCCCGAAAAAATTCATCCGCCGCGGCCCCTATAAATGGGTGCGCAACCCGATGTATCTCGCCGTGTTCGCCCTCGTCGCCGCCGAGACGCTCTTCCTGCGTTCGTGGCACATCGGCGTCTACCTCGTGCTGCTCGCGTGCCTCGTCCACGTGTGGGTGCTGGTGTATGAGGAGGAGGCGCTGCGCCGCAACTTCGGCGCCATGTATGAGGACTACCGCCGCGAGGTCCCCCGCTGGCTCCCGCGCCGGCCGCGGCCGACCACCACCACCGTCGCCCCCTTCCCGCCCGACAGCCGCGAACGCTGAGCCGCGACGCCATGACCGGCAAATGGACGCTTGTCTAATAGGCAAATGGACGCTTGCTTAATAGGCAAATGGACGCCCATCCCCTCCCTCGTGCCCTGACCGCAACCGTGCGCGCCGCGCTGGCGGACACCCCGGTCGTCTGCCTGCTGGGCCCGCGCCAGTGCGGCAAGACCACCCTGGCCCGGATGCTCGCCCCGCGGTTCGGCTATGTGTCCTTCGACGATGCCGACGCCCTGGCTCTCGCTCGATCCGACCCGAACGGGTTTCTCGCCGCCTTGCCCGGCCACGTGATTCTCGACGAGATCCAGCGCGTGCCGGAGCTGCTGCGCGCCATCAAGCTTTCGGTGGACCGCGACCGGCGGCCCGGTCGCTTCCTCCTGACCGGCTCCGCCAACCTCCTGCTCCTGCCCAGACTGGGCGACTCGCTGGCCGGCCGCATGGCGGTCGTCGAGCTGCAACCGCTGGCCGCGGCCGAGCAGGACCGCGCCGCCGGGGGTTTTCTCGCGGCCTGGCTCGCCGGCAAGCTCAAGCCCTCCCTCGCCACCTCGCCTCAGCCCTCGCCCCCGCAGGACCTCGCCGCCCGGGTGATCGCCGGCGGGTTTCCCGAGCCGCTGATGCGAACGCCGACCCGGGCGCGTGGCTGGCACCGCGACTATGTGCGCGCCCTGCTGGAGCGCGACGTGCAGGACGTCGCCCGCGTGAAGGATCCACACGATCTCTCCCGCCTGCTTTCCCTCCTCGCTTTGCGCACCGGCGAGCTGCTGAATATAACCACCCTCGGCAACGAGCTCGACCTGCGGCGCGAGACGGTGGAAAACCACCTCGCCGCCTGCGAACGCCTCTATCTCGTGCGCCGCCTCCAGCCCTGGCACCGCCACGCGGCCAAGCGGCTCATCAAGACGCTCAAGCTGCATTTCGTGGACAGCGGGCTCGCCGCCACGCTTGCCGACCTGACCGCCGCAGACTGGCATGACCAACGCGACCGCTTCGGCCACCTGCTCGAGACCTTCGTCCTGCAGCAACTCACCGCCCAGGCCGGCTGGACCGACCCCGATCTGCGTTTCTGGCACTACCGCGACAAGGACCAGGTCGAGGTGGACTTCGTCATCACCCGCGGTCGCCGCACTTGGGGCGTGGAAGTGAAAGCCACGGCCACCCCGACCCAGGCGGACATCTCGGGGCTGCGCCGCCTCGCCGCGCAATGCGGCGATGATTTCGCCGGCGGCGTGCTGTTCCATGCCGGCGCCCACCAGGTCACCCTCGGCGACCCACGCCTTCTGGCCGTGCCACTGACCAGGCTCTGGAGCATGTAATCGCCGGGCCCGCGCCGTTCGCCCCCCGAAAAAGTTCATCCGCCGCGGCCCCTACCGGTGGGTGCGCAACCCGATGTATCTCGCCGTGTTCGCTGCCACCGGCCGCCTGGATTTCGTGACGCGGGCCCGCGATTTTCAAGCCTACGAGCCGCACGGGCTGAAGCTGCGCCTGTTCACGTAGCCGTCCGCCCAATATCCACCGGCCGTGGCAGCTCAAAAATCTGGTTCCGCGCGATCGGGAACACCTTGCGGCGCGAACCGGGCCGCGGCCAAACCCGTGGAATCCCCCTCACTCGATCCGGCCTTCGTCGAACTCGATCAGGTCCACGACGCTGATGATCTGCTCCACGCGGTCGGCGCAGCCCATGTTGGTCAGCGCCTCCTTGAGGAATTCGCGGCCGCTCGGCGTCATGCCCTTCTGCACGTAGTCGCGGTTCCACTTCGCCGCGCGGAGGTCGGCGGGGAACAGCGCGAGCAGTTGCGCGTCGATCTCCGCGTCGGTGGCGGAGTCGTGGACGATCTTTTCCACCGCGGCCGGATCCACGCCGAGGTGGAGGCAGAGGAAGCGGTCCATGCCGCGTTTATAGTTCTTGGCGTAGCTCGGCGGCAGCGCGCCGTGGGCCTTCACGTGCTTGGCCTTGGCGATGAACCGCGGCAGGTGCAGCAGCCCCGTCGCCGCGTGCGGCAGGTAGGCGGAGGGCAGCGTGGTCAGCACGTCGCCGGAGGAGCCGGGGATGGGGCGCGAGGGCATGGCGACCGAGGCGAACCCATTGGCGCGCAAGTGGCAAGCGTGTGCATGGCTTCGCAAAGCACGACCCACCTTCTTGTAAAAGAGCCCGGGCCTGCCCGCCATAGCCTTGGCGAAGGCGGGTGACACACACGGGCCTTGCCCGGCGCGGGCCTTGCGCTGAAAGTCGGCGCTCCGATGCAAAAACTCTCCTTCGACAAGCGCCGCATCAAGTTCCTCCTCCTCGAGGGCATCCACGCCAACGCCACCAGCGCGCTGACGGCCGACGGCTATGCCTCCGTCCGCAACCTGCCGAAGTCCCTCACGGGCGACGCGCTGAAGGCCGCGTTGAAGGACGTGCACTTCCTCGGCATCCGCTCGCGCACCGAATTGACCGAGGAGATGCTGGCGGCGGCGCCGAAGCTCACCGCCATCGGCTGCTTCTGCATCGGGACCAACCAGGTGGATCTCGCGGCGGCGGCGAAGCGCGGCATCCCGGTCTTCAACGCCCCCTACTCCAACACCCGCAGCGTCGCCGAGCTCGTGCTCGGCGAGGCCATCATGCTGCTGCGCGGCATCCCGGGGAAAAGCGCGCTCGTGCACCGCGGCGGCTGGACCAAGAGCGCCGAGGGCAGCGTCGAGGTGCGCGGCAAGACGCTCGGCATCGTCGGCTACGGCCACATCGGCACGCAGCTCGGCATCCTCGCCGAGCACCTGGGCATGCGCGTGCTTTACCACGACATCGCCGGCCGGCTCCCGCTCGGCAACGCGCGCCCCGTGGCCAAGCTCGCCACGCTGCTCGGCGAGAGCGACGTCGTCACCCTGCACGTGCCCGAGACGGCGCAGACGAAAAACCTGATCGGCCGCGCGCAGCTCGCGGCCATGAAGAAGGGCGCCCACCTCATCAACGCCGCGCGCGGCAGCGTGGTGGACATCGACGCGCTGGCCGACGCGCTGGAGCGCGGCCATCTCGCCGGCGCCGCCATCGACGTGTTCCCCGTGGAGCCCAAGGGCAATGACGAGGAGTTCCAGTCCCCGCTGCGGAAGTTCGACAACGTCATCCTCACGCCGCACATCGGCGGCTCCACGGTGGAGGCGCAGGCCAACATCGGCACCGAGGTCGCCGACAAGCTCATCCGCTACTCGAACAACGGCTCGACGGTCACCGCCGTCAATTTCCCCGAGGTGACGCTCCCCGAGCACGCCGGCACCGGCAAGAGCCGCCTGCTGCACATCCACCGCAACATCCCCGGCGTGCTGGCGCACATCAACGAGCGGTTCAGCCAGCACCGGGTGAACATCTCCGCCCAATACCTGCAGACCAACGAGCACCTCGGCTACTGCGTGATGGATGTGGACGCCGCCGCCAGCGAGATCGCGATCGACGAGCTGCAGAACGTGCCCGGCACCATCCGCGCGCGGCTGCTGCATTGAGGGAGTTTTCGCGGAGGGTCGGTCTCCTGACCGACCGTGGCCGGCCGGGAGGCCGGCCCTCCCTGCGCCCCGGTTTGTCATTCTGAACGAAGTGAAGTGCCGGGCGAAGCGACATCCTCATCCATCGGCATAACGGCCGGCGGATATCGTGATGGCTGCTTCGCTGCGCTCAGCATGACAACACCCTGAAGTGTTCATTGGGCCTTGCGCGCCCCATGGCTTGCTGTCCTGGCCCCGTAGCCGGCAACAGGAGACAACAAAAAAACCCGCCATTTCTGACGGGTTCGAAAGCAGGCTTATGAGGGGCGCTCAGAAGAAGCGCACGGGCTTGGCGGCCATCTTCTCGTGCTCCTCGGCGGAGCAGCCGGCGTTGGTGGCGACGTTCACCGGCGCAGCGCTCGCTTTCACGAGATTGTTGGCGAGCAGGTAGTTCTCGACCTCCTCGCCGGAGATGTCGGCGAGCATCACGCCGTCGATCTCGACGCAGGGCGAGAGCGGCTGGCCGGACTTGCGCACCATCTCCTCGTAGTTGGCGCGGACGTTGATGATGTCGATGTCCTCGTAGGCGAGGTCGTGCTTGCGCATGATGGCCCGGACGCCGTTGGACCAGCCGCAGGTGGGCTTGAGATAGGCTTTGATTTTCATGGTGTGGTGCGGGAAAGGTGGGGACGCGCCAACCTAGCCCCCGCCCTTTGTTCTTCAACTTAAACTTTCCGCCCGCATAGTTGCCCGCCCCACCCGTGCCCGCCTCCTTTCCCCTCCTCACCGCCGCCCAAGCCTCGGACTTCGCCCGCCAGGGCCTGGCCAACATCCGGCGCGAATTCCCGCACTATGTGCAGCACGTAATGAACGGCCCGGCCACCGTCCGCACGCCGCGCGAGTTGCACCCGGCCTTCTACGGCAGCTACGACTGGCACTCCTGCGTGCACCAGCACTGGATGCTCGTGCGCCTGGCGCTGATGTTCCCCACCCTGCCGGAGCGCGACGAGATCAGCCGCGTGCTGCACGAGCACCTGACGGCGGAAAACATGGCCGCCGAGACCGCGTATTTCCAGGCGCCCGGCCGGGAGTTTTTCGAGCGGCCCTACGGCTGGGCCTGGCTGCTGAAGCTCGCGCAGGAGGTGCGCGCCTATGATCCGGTGCTCGAGGTCAACATGGCCCCGCTGGTGGACTACATCCGCACCGGTTTCATGCGCTACCTGCGGGCCCTGACCACGCCGGTGCGCAACGGCATCCACGGCAACACGGCCGTCGCCGTGGCGCTCGCCCTCGGCCACGCCCGCGCGCATGACGACCAGGAGCTGAAGCTCTTCTGCACCTCGCGCGCCGCCTACTGGTTCGGCCACGACACCGACTATCCCGGCCACTACGAACCGTCGGGCGAGGATTTCTATTCGCCGTGCCTCGTCGAGGCCGGGCTCATGGCGCGCATCCTGCCGCGCGAGCAGTTCCTGCGGTGGTTCGACAAGTTCCTGCCGAGGCTCGCCCAAGGCCAGCCCGCCAACCTGCTCCAGCCGGCAAAAATCAGCGACCCGACCGACCCGAAGATCGCCCACCTCATCGGCCTCAACCTCAACAAGGGCTGGGTCTGGCGCCGGCTCGCCGGCCTGCTCGATGCCGGGGATCCCCGGCGCGCCCTGGCCATCGACGCCGGCGCAGCCCACTACGCCGCCGCGCTGCCCCTGCTCGACGCGCAGGACTTCAACCGCGCGCACTGGCTGCCGTCGTTCGCTGTTTACACGATGACGGAATGAGGGTGGTGGTTGCCTTGGTGGAGGCCCAGCTCCAGCTGGGCCCTCCATATTACACTTCATCCCATGACCACGATCCTGCTGCTCTGCCTCTCAAACGTTTTCATGACCTTTGCCTGGTATGGGCACCTGAAATTTCTCCACGACAAGCCGCTCTGGGTCACGATCCTCCTCTCCTGGGGCATCGCCTTCTTCGAATACCTGCTCATGGTGCCGGCCAACCGGCTCGGCTACGGCAAGTTCACCGGCTACGAGCTCAAGATCATCCAGGAAGTCATCACGCTGGTGGTGTTCGTGGGCTTCGCGTGGCTGGTGCTGGGTGAAAAGCTGAAGTGGAACTACGCGGTGAGCCTCGTGTGCCTGGGGCTGGCGGTGTATTTCGCCTTTGGCTTCGGCAAAGCGGCCGCGCCGGTGGCCGGATAAATTTTAGGCCGCTTGGCAGCCACTCCGCGCTTGCCGGGCCGATACCCCCCCGAAAGGCTCCTGACATACGGTTGTCAGCCCCACCTTGTAGGATGCTCCTTTAACCCTCATCACACGATTCCCATGTCCAAAGCCACCAAGTCCGAGTCGCGCGTCGCCGCCACCGAGAAATCCGCCAACCCCGCCCGCGAGAAAAACATCGATCTCGCGCTCTCCAGCATCACCAAGCAGTTCGGCGAAGGCTCGATCATGCGCCTCGGCAGCAACGCCAAGATGAAGGTCGAGACGCTCTCGACCGGCTCCCTCGCCATCGACCTCATGCTCGGCGTCGGCGGCCTGCCCAAGGGCCGCATCATCGAGATCTACGGCCCGGAGTCCTCCGGCAAGACCACCTTCTGTCTGAGTGTCATCGCCGAGGCCCAGCGTCAGGGCGGCCTCGCCGCCTTCATCGACGTCGAGCACGCCCTCGATCCCAAATACGCCAAGGTCGTCGGCGTGAACCTCGACGATCTCCTCGTCTCCCAGCCGGACTCCGGCGAGGACGCGCTCAACATCATGGAGACCCTCATCCGTTCGAACTCCATCGACGTCATCATCCTCGACTCCGTCGCCGCGCTCACCACGAAGGCCGAGCTCGACGGCCAGATGGGCGACGCCACCGTCGGCGCCCAGGCCCGCCTCATGTCGCAGGCCATGCGCCGCCTCACCGCCGTCGTCAGCAAGACAAACTGCGTGTGCATCTTCACGAACCAGATCCGCGAGAAGATTGGCGTGATGTTCGGCAACCCCGAGACCACCTCCGGCGGCCGCGCGCTGAAATTCTTCGCCTCCATCCGCCTCGACATCCGCCGCAAGGACCAGCTCAAGACGCCTGACGGCAAGGTCATCGGCAACCGCACCAAGATCAAGGCCGTGAAGAACAAGGTCGCCCCGCCGTTCACCGAGGTCGAGTTCGACATCATGTATGACGAGGGCATCTCCGCCACCGGCTCGCTCCTCGACCTCGGTCTCGACCACAAGGTCCTCGAGAAGAAGGGCGCGTGGATCGCCTTCAACGGCGAACTCGTCGGCCAGGGCCGCGAGGCCGCCAAGGAGGCCCTCAAGACCAACGCCGCCCTCGCCGCCAAGGTGAAGGCCGGCATCCTCGAGAAGGTCAACGGTCAGGGCGGCGAGGCGGTCACCAACGGGAAGGAAGCGTAAGGTTGTCTTTCTGTAGCGGCGTGGCTCGTCCACGCCCTCGGGCGCGCACAAGGGGCGCGCCCCCACAAGCCGCGGCGAAACGCCGCGGCTTTTCTTGCCAGAAAATCCGGCGGAGTGCGGAGTTTCCGGGACAAGCACCGGACCCACAGCCGTGGGCAACGGTGTCCACCCCGCCTGCTTGCCAAATTCGCGCGGAACCCAATCGTCCTCGCGCCGTCCCAAGATGTGTTCCGCCATGCCCCACCCCGCCCCGCTCCGCCTCCTGCTCGCCCTGAGCCTCGCCTTCGTCCCGGCCTTCGCCGCGAAACCCAAGGCCGTGCCCGCCGACGCCGCCCCACAGCTGATCTCCACGCAGGGCGGCGGGCCAAAATGGAAAAACGTGGCCGAGCTCCAGTCGTTCGCGGCCAAGGGCGATCCCCAGGCCTGCTTCGAGCTGGGTGAGCGCAGCCTCGAGGGTGACGGCGTGCCGAAGGATGCGGCCAAGGCGATCCCCCTCTTCGAAACGGCGGCCAAAGGCGGCATCGCCAACGCGTGGTTCAAGCTCGGGAAGATTTATCACGACGGTCTCACCGGCACGCCCGACTACGGCTGGGCCCTGGAGTATTTCGGCAACGCCGCGCGGGCGCGCGTGGCCGAAGCCCAGCACAACCTCGGCGCCATGCTCGTCAGCGCGCGCGGCGTGAAGCGCGACTACGTCGAGGGCCTCGCCTGGCTCATCGTCGCCAAAAAATCCGGCGCCTCCGCCGACGCCGAGGCCCAGGTGCGCACGCGGCTCGCGAAGCGACCGACGGACATCGCCGCGGCGGAAGCCCGTGCGGCAGAAATCGCCGGGGACCTGCCCCATGCCACCGTGCGCGCGACCCTCACGGGCAAAACCACGCGCCCGCCGGAAGCACCCCCTGCCCCGCCTGCCGCTCCGGTCACAAAACCGGTGGTTATCGCACCAACCCCGGAAGCGATACCGCCCATCAAGATCGTCGTCCCGCCCCCGCCCGCGCTTGCGCCCGGCAAACCGTAGGCGCTCACCACGGCGGCCAGCCGGACTGGTTTCATTTTGCCTTCGCCCGGCGCATCGCTTGCGTCAGGCCGATGTCCTACTTGGGTGATACCATCGCCGCCTTGGCGACTCCGGCCGGCACATCGGCCATCGCTGTCGTGCGCGCCAGCGGCCTGCACGCGGCCGATCTGGTGCGGGCGGTTTTCGGCGCCACTCCCCCGCCCCGGCTGGCCCAACACGCGGACTATCGCGACCGAAGCGGCGCGTTGGTGGACGATGTGCTCTTCACTTTCTTTGCGGGACCCAACTCCTTCACCGGCGAGGATACCGTCGAGATTTCCTGTCACGGAAACCCCTTCATCGCGCAGAAAATCCTCGAAGACCTCCTCGCTCGCGGATGCCGTCCAGCCGAAGCCGGCGAGTTCAGCAAACGCGCTTTCCTGAACGGGCGGATGGACCTGAGCCAGGCGGAAGCCGTGATGGATTTGATCCATGCCCGCAGCGAACGGGCCTTGGCCGCGGCAAACCAGCAGTTGCGCGGCGCGCTCGGGCGGCAGGTCAATCAGCTTATCGAACTGTTGGTCAACATCTTGGCCACCATTGAAGCCTACGTGGATTTTCCCGACGAAGACCTTCCGCCCGAGGATCTCGATAAGGTTCAGCGCCAGTTGGACGAGTTGCTCGCAGGCGCCAATCGGTTGCTGGCGACGAACCGCTACGGCGAGCTGCTGCGCGAGGGCATCAAGACCGTGATTCTCGGCGAGCCGAACGCCGGCAAGAGCAGCCTGCTCAACCGTCTCGTCGGCCGGGAGCGCGCCCTGGTCAGTCCCGAGCCCGGCACGACCCGCGATTACCTTGAGGAACGCGTGGTGATCGGCTCGCACTGGCTGCGCCTCGTTGACACCGCGGGTCTCAATCCATCCGCCGCTTCACTCGAAAAACGCGGCATCGATAAAACCTTCGAGCAAGCCGCCGAGGCGGATCTTTTCCTCTGGGTGATTGATTCGACGCGCCCCCTGCCCGGCCTGCCCGAGACCCTGGCGGCGCGCATGACGCCCGCCAACACCATCGCGGTGTTCAACAAACTCGACTTGCCGCCCGCTCCGAAAGGCGACCTGCCCAAGGCTTTTCCCCTCGTGCACGTTTCCGCGCTGCAGGGAGCGGGCCTCGAAGCCCTTCAGGCTGCGGTGACCAAGCTGGCCGAGTCGTTCCACGTGGAAATCGGCGATGAACTTATCGCCGTCAACGCCCGGCACTCCCTTGCCTTGGACCAAGCGAAGGCCGCCCTGCTGGAGGCGAAGCAGAAACTCGCCGCCCAAGAACCCAGTGATCTGGCGGCCAGCGACTTGCGCGCGGCACTCGATGCCTTTGGCCAGATTTCAGGCAAAATCGACAACGAGACGATTCTCGATCGCTTGTTTGCGTCGTTTTGCATCGGGAAATAAAATGATATCAAAATATTTATTTTGATGTTCGCCTGACTTGCCGTGATTTATAACCAAAAACCGTTCGATGTTATCGTCTGTGGGGCCGGCCACGCCGGAGTGGAGGCCTCCCTGGCTGCGGCGCGGATGGGAGCCTCCACCCTGCTCCTCACCGGCAACATCGATACGATTGCCCAGATGAGCTGCAATCCGGCGATCGGCGGCCAAGCCAAGGGGCAGATGGTTCGGGAAATTGACGCTTTGGGCGGCGAGATGGCTATCAATACCGATCTCACCGGCATTCAGTTTCGACTGCTCAACGAGTCCAAGGGTCCGGCCGTGCAGTCGCCGAGAGCCCAGTGCGACAAGAAAGCCTATCAATTCCGCCTGAAGCACACTCTGGAGCTGCAGCCGAATCTGCAGATTTTCCAAGCCACCGTCACAGGCCTGATTTTTAAGGACGGCAAGGTCGTCGGCTGTCGGACGAATCTGGACATCGACTTCATGGGCCAGACGGTCGTCATCACAACCGGAACCTTTCTGCGCGGCCTCATGCACGTCGGCCAGAACAAGAACGAAGGCGGCCGGCTGGGGGACTTCAGCGCAAAAACTCTTTCCGGGAGCCTGCTTGAAGCCGGAATCGAACTCCAGCGCCTGAAGACCGGCACGCCGCCACGAATCCTTGGCCGAAGTATCAATTTTTCCGAACTGGAAGAACAGAAGGGTGACCCGGAGCCAACGCTCTTTGCCTTTCACGACACACGGGGGCCAGAGGACCCGTTCCACGTGGAACAGACCGGGGAGCAGCGCATCGGGTGGAAGCCCGGAAGCGTGCAGGTGTCTTGCTGGATGACGCATACCACGCTCCGTTCGGCGGAGATTGTGCGGGATAACCTGCATAAGTCAGCCATGTATTCCGGCGAGATATCGGGGGTGGGGCCGCGCTATTGCCCGAGCATCGAGGACAAGTTCGTGCGCTTCGCCGACAAGCCCCGCCATCTGCTTTTCCTTGAGCCGGAAGGCCGGAACACAAACGAATATTATATCAACGGTCTGTCCACGAGCCTACCGTTCGATATTCAGCTTGAACTGGTTCACAGCATTCCCGGGTTGGAGCAGGCGCAACTCCTGCGACCGGCCTACGCGGTCGAATATGACTTCGCGCCGCCGACCCAGATGTTTCCGTCTCTGGAATCCCGGAAGGTCGAAAATCTTTTCCTGGCCGGCCAGATCAATGGCACGTCCGGCTACGAGGAGGCCGCCGCCCAGGGCCTGGTCGCCGGCGTGAATGCCGCGCTGAAGGCGAGGGGGGGCCCGCCTCTGATCATCAAGCGGCACGAGGCCTATATCGGCGTGTTGATTGATGACCTTGTGACCAAGGGAACGACCGAGCCGTATCGCATGTTCACGAGCCGTGCCGAGCACCGGTTGCTATTCAATCACGGCAGCGCGGAGCTTCGCTTATTGCAGCACGCTAAAAGCCATATGCTTCTGAATAACAGTCGCTTAGAAAATATTTTTGCCAAGGAAAAACGGGTCGGCTACTGGGAGAATCGGTTCGAGACCTCCACGACCGTGGGTGGTTCTTGGGCAAACGCGATACGGCGCGACCGGGAGGCGGTTATCTTGCCACCGGAATTTGCGGCCGAAGCGAAAGAGGTGAGGGAGGAGGTCCTCTATCGTGTCGCCTACCGCGGATATCTCGACCGTGAGCGCCGCCAGATCGAAAAGTTCAAGCATGTCGAAAAGGTCCGGATACCCGACGCGCTCGATTACCTTGCCATACCCGGCCTGCGCCGGGAAAGCGCCCTGAAGCTACACCAGCTCCGCCCCCAGAATCTGGGCCAAGCGGGTCGCATCAGCGGCGTCAATCCGGCGGACATCAGCATCCTGATGGTGTTGATCGCCGCCCAGAACGCCGAAAAGTCCTGAGACCCTGTCGGCCGGCGCGTTCGCCTCCCCACGCGCCCGGGCGGCGCGCGGTTCGGGATTGCACCGGGCGGGTGATTCCCGCCAAAGAGGCGCATGCCCCCCAAGCTGGAGTTTCTTGCCCGCATCACCGAACGCCGCGCGGCGTTGCGCGCGGAACTCGCGGCGCTCCTCCCACCGAAACAGCCTGTCACTTGGGAGATTGGCTCGGGGCACGGGCATTTCCTGGTGCAATACGCCCAGGCCTTTCCGGAGAAACTCTGCGTCGGCGTGGACATCATCCGCGATCGCCTGAACCGCAGTGACAAAAAGCGCGACCGGGCGCGGCTGCGCAACTGCCACTTTGTGCAGGCGGAGGCGCGGGAGTTCCTCGACTCCCTGCCGGCCGGCGTAGCGCTGCGGGAAATCTGGGTGCTCTTTCCCGACCCCTGGCCCAAGAAGCGCCACCACAAGAACCGGATCCTGCAGGCGGAGTTCCTCGAGGCGCTGGCCGGGCGGGCAGGGGAGGGGACCCCGCTCTATTTCCGCACCGATCACGCGGAATATTTCAGCGCGGTCGCGGCCCTGATTCCCGCCTTGCGCACGTGGCGCCTGGACCCGTCCGCCCCGTGGCCGCTGGAGCAGGAAACGGTTTTCCAGGCCCGGGCACCCGCCTACCAGTCGCTCGTCGCCGTCAGGACATCACATCCAGCCAGATCAGCAGAAACAGCTGCCCCAGAGCCGCCACCGCCAACAGACCCCAGGTGACCTGCATGAAGATATTGTGCGCGAGCCTGCGCTCGCCGTTCGCGCGGAGGGGTGGCGCAGTCCGGGCCTGGAGGTCTCGGGTGGCGGGATCCATCGTTTACAATTGGCCTGATTCCCGCCGGAGAAGCAAGCCGGCTTCCTCATTAGAGATGCCCGATTCGGACTCCGTATGGGCTAATTGTGCGGTTCGCCGTATGTTTTGTCGTTTCAGGGGTTGACGCGTTTGCGGGCAAAAACCTACTTAGTTGGGCTCCACTCAGCAGTCCTGCCCGGTAATCCGATGTCCCTCGCCAAGAAATTCTTCAGCTCCGTCGCGGCCCTCAGCCTCGCCACTTCCGCCATGGCGGAGGGCGTGTCCCCGAAGGCATCGGTGCTTTTCGATCTCGGCGGCGGCTGGCGCATTACCAACAGCATGCTGACGGGCTGGATGATCTCGCTCGTCATCATCACCCTGATTCTCTGGGCGGTTCGCCAGCCCAAGGTTCTCCCCGGCAAGGCCCAATCCGTGTTCGAGTCCGTGCTCGAGGCCCTGCGCGACCTCTTCGAGCCCATCGTCGGCAAAAAGGCCTTCCCGGCCGTCTTCCCGCTGCTCGTCACGCTCTTCCTCTTCATTCTCATCCAGAACTGGTCCGGCCTGCTCCCCGGCGTCGGCACGATCGGCAAGGGCCATGTGGACGCCGCGGGCCACTTCCATCTGACGCAGCCCTTCGTCCGCCCCTTCACCGCCGACTTCAACAGCACCATCGCCCTCGCCCTCATTTCCTTCGGCGCCTTCCTGATCATCATCTTCAAGTATGCCGGCCCGAAGCTCATCCTCTGGGACCTCTTTGGCAACAAGGCCGACAAGAAGGAAACCCCGGGCTGGCTCTATCCCATCCTCTCGCTCGTGTTCCTCGTGGTCGGCTTCATCGAGGTGTTCTCCATCTCCATCCGCCCCTTCACCCTCTCGGTGCGCCTCTTCGGCAATGTCTTCGGCGGCGAAAACCTGCTCCACGGCACCGGCTTTTTTCCCGTCTTCTATTTCATGGAGCTGCTCGTCGGCCTGATCCAGGCGACGGTCTTCACGCTCCTCTCGGCCGTCTATGTCGGCCTGATCTGCAACCACGGCGATGATCACGACCACGATCACGCGGCCGACGGCCACGCCGAGGCGCACCACTGAGAATTTACCGCCGGGAGCGTGCCTTTGACGTGCGCACGGCGGCAACCACAACCAAACAAAACAAACACCACCATGTATCCCCTCCTCGCTGAAATCACCGGCAACATCGCCAGCGCGTTCGGTCTCCTCGGCGCCGCCATCGGCGTCGGCCTCATCGGCACCAAGGCCGCCGAGTCCGTCGGCCGCAACCCCGGCGCCTCCGGCAAGATCCTCGTCCAGGCCATCATCGGCATGGCGCTCGCTGAAGGTCTCGGCATCCTCGCGCTGTTCCTCGCCAAGTAAGCCCCCGTTTCCACCGGCGGCGCGCGCCACCCACGCCGCGCCGCCCTCCCTTTTCCGACCCCACTCTCTCCCGCCATGCTCCCTCTCTTCCTCGCCGCCACTGACGCCGCCCACGCCGCCGGCGAAGCCTCCATCGTTGAGAAGTTCGGTATCGAGTGGCACTACATCGTCTGGCAGATCGTCAGCTTCCTCATCCTCTTCGGCGTCCTCTACAAGTTCGGCATCAAGCCCACCATCGCCACGATGGAGGAGCGCAACAAGAAGATCGGCGACGGCCTCCGGCACGCCGAGGAGATGCAGGCCAAGCTCGCCGCCTCACAGGCGGAAAGCGCCGCCCTCGTCAAGGCCGCCCAGCTCGAGGCCGCCAAGCTCGTTGACGAGGCCCGCAAGGCCGCCAAGGAATTCGGCGACAAGCAGCAGGCCGACGCCATCGCCCGCGCCGCCGACACGCTCGCCAAGGCCCAGCAGGCCATCGAGCTCGAGCACAAGAAGATGCTCGACCAGGCCCGCGGCGAGATCGCCCGCCTCGTCGTCAAGACCACCGAGCAGGTCCTCGCCAAGAAGCTCACCGACGCCGACCGCGCCGCCTACAACGAGGCCGCGACCAAGGAACTGGCCCTCCGCTGATTTCTAAAACATGCGCGCCGCCAAAAAGACCAAGCTCCTCGCGAAGCAGCTCTTCAAGCTGAGCGTCGTCAACGGCGCCGTCTCAGCCGAGCAGGTCGCCGGCGTCCTGGGCTGGGTCGAGAAGACCGCCCCGCGCCAGCCGGTCACCCTGCTCAAGCTCTACCGCGGCTACATCGCCGCCGAGATCGCCAAGTCCCGCGCCATCGTCGAGCACGCCGGCGCGGTCACCGACGCCACCCTCAAGATGATCGAGGGCGCCATGACCCAGAAATACCGCCGCGTCGTCACCGCTTCCGCGAAACCCAACCCGGCTCTGATCGCCGGCCTTCGGGTCCGCGTCGGCTCCGACGTCTACGAGTCCACCGTCGCCGGCCAGCTCGCCACCCTCTCCTCCGCCGTTTAAACCACCCTCCACTTTCATTCTCACTTTCACTCGCCCCGCGCCATGAGCAACGTCATCGAACAAATCGAATCCCAGATCGCCAAGCTTTCCAGCAAGGCCGTCAAGAAGAACACCGGCACCATCCGCACCGTCGCCGACGGCGTGGCCAAGCTCGATGGCCTCTCGGACGTCATGTATAACGAGATGGTGCAGTTCCCCGGCGGCGCCATCGGCATCGCGCTCAACCTCGAGGAGGACGAGGTCGGCTGCGTCGTCCTCGGCGACGTCGCCCAGCTCAAGGAGGGCGACGAGGTCGCCACCACTGGCAAACTCCTCTCCGTCCCCGTCGGCAAGGCCCTCCTCGGCCGCGTCGTTGACGCCCTCGGCCGCCCCGTGGACGGCAAGGGCCCGATCGACGCCAAGGAGACCTACCCGGTCGAGAAGATCGCCCCGGGCATCATGGTCCGCAAGTCCGTCAACCAGCCGCTCTTCACCGGCATCATGGCCATTGACTCCATGATCCCGATCGGCCGCGGCCAGCGCGAGCTCATCATCGGCGATCGCGGCACGGGTAAGACCACCATCTGCATCGACACCATCATCAACCAGGCTCGCATCAACAAGGTCGGCCTCGCCTCGGGCGCCAAGGACTTCCGCCCGGTTTACTCCATCTACGTCGCCGTCGGCCAGAAGCAGTCGAACGTCGTCCGCACCATCGCCGCCCTCGAGGCCGCCGGCGCGCTCGAATACACCGTCATCGTCTCGGCCCCCGCCGCCGACAATCCGGCCAACCAATACCTCGCCCCGTTCTCCGGCGCCGCCATCGGCGAGTGGTTCATGGAAAACGGCATGGATGCGCTCATCGTCTATGACGATCTCTCCAAGCACGCCGTCGCCTACCGCCAGATCTCGCTCATCCTGAAGCGCCCCTCCGGCCGCGAGGCGTATCCGGGCGACGTGTTCTATCTCCACTCCCGCCTCCTCGAGCGCGCCGCCCGCCTCGACGGCAAGGGCTCGCTCACCGCGCTGCCCGTCATCGAGACCCAGGCCGGCGACGTGTCCGCCTACATCCCGACCAACGTCATCTCGATCACCGACGGCCAGATCTTCCTCGAGACTGACCTCTTCAACCAGGGCATCCGCCCCGCCGTGTCCGTCGGTCTCTCCGTGTCCCGCGTCGGTTCCTCCGCGCAGATCAAGGTCACCAAGCAGGTCGGCGGCAAGCTGAAGGGCGAGCTCGCCCAGTTCCGCGAACTCGCCGCCTTCGCCCAATTCGGTTCCGACCTCGACGCCAAGACCAAGGCCCAGCTCGACCGCGGCGCCCGCATCGTCGAGCTCTTCAAGCAGCCCCAGCTCAACCCGCTCGCGATCGAGATGCAGGCCGCCATCCTCTGGGCCCTCCAGAAAAACTACTTCGACTCCATCGACACCAAGCAGGTCGTCGCCGCGGCGAACTCGCTGAAGGACTACCTCACGACGCGCAAGGCCGACCTCCTCGCCTCCATCCGCAACGAGGCCAAGCTGAGCGACGCCATCGAGGCCGGCCTCAAGGCCTCCGCCGACGAGTGGAAAGCCACCTTCGCCGCGAAGAAGTAATTACCCTCAGTAGCCAGCATCGAGTAGCGAGTAGCGAGCATCACCCAACGATCACTCAAAACCCTACTCACTACCCGCTACCCACTACTCGCTACTAATCCATGGCTTCTCTGAGAGACATCCGCCGGCGCATCAAGTCGGTCAAGAACACCCGCCAGATCACCAAGGCGATGGAGCTGGTGGCCGCCTCGAAGATGAAGAAGGCGCAGCAGGCGGCGCTTGCCGGCCGCCCGTACGCCGAGCTCATGGCGCGCATGCTCGCCGCGCTCGCCGATCGGGTCGAGGAGACGCAGCATCCGTTCCTCATCCGCCGCGAGGTGAAGACCCGCGGTATCATTTTGGTCACTACAGACAAGGGCCTGGCGGGTCCGCTCAACGCCAACCTCTTCAAGCTCGTCGTCGATGATGTCAAGGGGCCCGCCAAGTTCGCCGTCATCGGCCGCAAGGGCGCGCAGTTCATCGCCCGGCCGCGCCGCGATCTGCTGGCCGATTTCACCGTCAGCGACCGCGTCAGTTTTGCCGAGGTGAAGGTGGTGGCGGAGTTCATGGTGAAGCAGTACCTCGAGGGCGTCGTCGACACCGTCGAGATCATCTGGCCACGTGTCCGCAACACGCTGGTGCAGGTGCCGACCCTGCTGCCGCTGCTCCCGCTCACCAGCGTGCGGGAGGTCATAGCCGACCTCCGTTCCGATGCCGGCGAGCAGGCCCGCACGACCCAGGCC
>JAEUGW010000007.1 GCA_016795565.1 Opitutaceae bacterium
GGTGCGCGTAAAGCGGCCACTGGCCGCGAGACTGACGAACTGTTGCTTCTGTTCCATGAGGGTTACTTGGTTCCAGGCCATAGCCTGAAAGTGTAACCCATGTCCCCGGACAATCTGTTACCTATGTCCCCGGATCATACCACACCTCCCTCAGTTTTTAACTGGGGGACCAAACCAAGTCAGACTGACGCCACAGGGGGTGGGTCAATTTTAGACGCTCGCAGGTGGGTCAAAATTAACTGCTCGATCACAACGGATGCATCAACGCGGATCAATCGGTTTGTCTCGATTCTCGTCATGATCCCTTCGGCTTTCCTACGCCTGAACCCCATGCCCTCCTCGACTGCCATAACCCGTTCAAAATCGTCCTTCCCAATTGAGAGAACCTCTTGGTTCATTGAGGACGTTGCGAACGGCTACGCGATCACACCCGTTGCGACGACGCGTTCACCTTCCAGCAACTCGAAACGGTTTCCTGTCGCGAGAAGATGCTCGGGCGCACCTTCCACCAAAAATCTCACGTTGACGTGATGCGCTAGCGAAGCATCCGGCGATCCAGTCCACTCGATAACCAGACTCCAAGCATCCTCACGCCAAGTGTCGCGCTGTTGTTCAAACCGCGCGACCGTCGAGTAACGAGAGCCGGACGGTGGCGCTTGCCGCCCGCCTTCCTCGGAACGCACCCATTGTAGTTTTGCGGAGACAGTTTTCATGGCGTGCCAAGCGGAGAGATTTTCAGGGGAGCCATCTGCTCAAACGTGCCAAAGCGCGCTGGCCCGATTCCGTCCAACCGCTGCCAACGCATAAATTGGCTAGCCGCGCCCGATTCAAATTCTACCTGGATGATCCGGAAGTTACCCGGTCCCTCCAGAGCTTTGCCCCACTTCGCGGCATCGGCGGCGTTCTCGGCAAAAAACTTTCCGGTCGCGTATGAGTTCGGCCCCGGCCGCAAGACTTGGTTGCCTACGGCGTCAGCAAATTCGCCGGGACTAACCGCCCGGTAGAGCGTGGTTCGCGTCGCTGCAGTCTCTGCGGCTTTGACCGCGCGCGCAACATCGTCTGCGTGAGTGACGGCTTTAAGCGTTCCGCTTGCGGCAGCCTTTGATCCTCCCGACACCAAATTCAAGATGGCATCGAGCGTGCCGACGGTAAGGCCACCAAATACGAGCGCGCGCATCAAAATGCGATCCGAGGGCAAATACCGCCCCGACTCTTTCCACGCCGATATTCCCTCTTTCCAAATGTCGGCATTCACCAGAATATTTGCCGCCACATCCAAGGCCATGAGGCCGAAAGGATCCATCAAGCTGACTGGATTGCCGTTGGCGTAGGCAAAGCGGTTCATCGACGCCGAATCGCCAACATCTCCGAGCACAACATCCTGATTCAGGAAGCGCCGGAGCTGGGGATGATAGTAGCGGGCGCGGTGGTGGTAGAGGCCGTTACTGTCGGTCTGGACGCCCCAGCGGCCATTGAACAGGAAGGGCGTGTTGATCGTGCCCGACTGCGACAGGATTTCGCCATAGACGCCATAGGCCGCGCGGCCCGTGACGGCACCGACATTGTCGGTCAGAGCGATGGTGTCACCGCGGCGGTCAAAGTGGTAATACCGCGGCGTGCCGCCGGTTTCCTCGTGGAGCAGACCCAGACCATAGACGTAGAAGGTTTTGGTGCCGCCGGGGGCGGTCTTGATGAGCACCTGGTCGGGCGCCGCGTTTGGATTAACCACGTAGGACGTTGTCCCTCCGCCATCCGTGATGGAGATGCGGCGGTTCTCCGCGTTGTAGCCGTAAGTCAGACCGCCGGCTGCGGTCAGGCGGTTGCGGGCGTCATAGGTGTAAGAGGATGGCGTGTGGCCGGTGGCGACAGTAAGGAGGTTGCCGTCGGCATCAAAGGTCGTGGCGGCGCCGTTGTGCGTGAGCAGGCGGTTGTCTGCGTCGAAGGTCTGGGTGGTGCTGACGATGGCGGCGGCCAGGGCCGGCAGGATCGTCTCGCCGGTCAATTGCCCCGCCAGGTCATAGCTGTGAGCTCCCGAGTAAATGACGGTCGTTCCGTCCGGGGCCAGTTCGGTGAGATGAGTCAACTGGCCGGCGTTGTCGTAGGCGCGGGTCTGCTTCGTGCCGTTGGGACGCAGCAGTTGCGTGAGCCGGCCGACAGCGTCGTAGCTGTAGGTCGTGACGCGGCTCGCCCAATCCGTGACCGAGCCCAAGCGGCCGGCGACATCGTAGGCGTAGGTGACTTCCTTTATCGGCGTGCCTGGATAGGTGAGCTTCTTGAGCCGGCCCAAATCGTCGTAAGTGTAGCCGATGACGTTGCCGTCGCCGTCGGTGTAGGACGCCAGGCGGTCATAGGCGTCGTAGACGCGGGTGAGGGTCTTGGCACCCTCCACGACGGTCGTCACCCGCCCGGCGCTGTCGCGGCCCAAGGTGATGGTGCCGACGGCGTCGGTGGTGCTGGCGAGCCGTTGGGCGGCGTCGTAAGCGAAGGTGGTCGTCTGCGTGGAGGGTTCGACCACCGAGGCGGGCAGGCCGCGGGAGTTGTAGGTGTAGCCCGTGGCGCGGCCTTCCGGCGTGGTGGCGGTCGTGAGCCGGTTGCCGTTGTCGTAGGCAAAGGCAGTGGCCGCATTGGCGGGATTTTTGAGCGAGGTGCGATTGCCATTGAGATCGAACCCCTGCTCGGCCACGAGGCTGCCGGGATCGGTGACCTTGGTCACGCGATGCAAAGCGTCATAATCGAATGCGGTGATGCGGCCGAGGTGATCGGTGACGGTCTTGCGACGCCCGACATCGTCATAGGCCAGATGGGTCGCGCGGGACAGCGGATCGGTGACCTTGATGAGGAGCCCGCGGGAATTGTATTCGCTGGCGGTCAACTTGCCGGCCGGATCAGTGACGGTGGTGAGTTGGCCGGCGGAATCGTAGCCATACTGTGTGGTCCCGCCGGGCGCGACGATGCTGGTGAGCCGGCCGGCATCGTCATAATTGTAGGTAGTGACGAGCGGGTCCTTCCCCGCCCCGGTCCCGGAAGCATCCGGATCGGATGTGGTGACGGTCTTCAGGCGGTTCTCGCCGTCGTAGGTGTAGGTGGTGACGAGAGTCGGCAGGCTGGCGGCTGTCACCGTGGAGGTAAGCAGATTGTGGGCGTGGTCGTAAGAGTGGGTCGTGACGGTGCCGGCCGGGTTGGTGATGGTGGCGACGCGGTTGCGGTGGTCGTAAGTGTAAGTGGTGGCCTCGTTGAGGGCGTTTTTGACTGTGAGGACGTTGCCCACGGCGTCGTAGGTGAAAGAGACGCGCTTACCTAGGGCATCCTCGCGGTAGAGGAGCCGGCCGTTGGCGTCGTAGCCGAACTTGGTGACCACGCCCTGCGGGTCGGTGACCTGGGTGAGGCGGCCGGCAGTGTAGGCGTAGGTGGTGACGCCGCCGCCGGGGAGGGTCATCGTGAGCGGCAGGGAGTTGGTGTCGTAGGTCCAGGTCATCGTCCGGCCGAGGGCGTCCTGCAGAGTCAGCAGGTTGTTGTTGGCATCGTAGGTCCGCGTGGTGACGGGAGCCGTGGGCCCGGCCCCCGGAACTGGCAGCGTGGTCGTGAGCAGGTTGTTACGGGCGTCGTAGGTGAACGTGGTCACCTTGCCGGCGGGGTCGGTGACGGTGAGCACGTTGCCCCGGGTGTCGTAGGTATAGGCGGTCGTGCGGCCGAGCGAGTCGGTGACGGAGGTGAGGCGATTGGCGGAGTCGTAGGCGGAGGTGGTGATGTGGTTCAGCGGGCTCTTCTCCGAGACCAGATTGTAGTTCGCGTCGAAGGTGCGGACCCAGGCCTTGCCGGCATGATCGGTGTAGGTGGTGGTGGGCTGACCGGCCACGGGAGTGTAATCGAAGGTGCTGGCGGGGCGGCCGGCGATGCCGTCGAGCTGGGCGGTCACCTTGCCATTCGTGTAGCTGTTGGACGTCAGCACCTGCCCGTTGTGGTCGGCCAGAGTGAGCAACCGGGACGAGCTGTCGTAGGTGAGCGTGGTCTTCTTGCCGTTCTGGTTGATGATCTCGACGAGGTTGGCATCCACCAAGGGCGCGGTGGTCGACGAGTAGTTGAGCTGGACCTGCGCGGAGGCGGTGTCGGTCAGGCTGCGGAGCAGGCGGTTGGAGTCGTAGCCCAGGGTCAGGCCCGTGCCGGAAACCGGGTCGGAAATGCTGGAGAGCAAGCCGGTGGAATCGTAGGTCAGGATCAATTTGCGCCCGTGGGGATCGCGATCCTCGACGAGGCGACCGCTGGCATCGAACAGCAGCGAGGACTGATCCTGGCGCGTCAGCAGCCAGCCGCCGCCCTGGGCCATGATGGTCTCGTAGCGCGCGTTGTCGCCGCCCGAGACATAGACCGCGGGATCCGACGGGGAAGGTGCGAACCAACTGCGACGATACGCGTCGCGGGACAGCATGAGCCCTCCTGCCGTGGAGAACACATCGAGGCGGGACTGGAAGTCATGCGTCCAGCCCTTGCCGACTCCCGCCGACGCCCACTGGCCGAAGCCGGAATCATAGTTGAGGGCAAAATCCCAGTCGCGCGCACCATGGAATTGAAACAGCGGACGGCGGGTGGCCTCGGCACCGGCGGCGAGTTGCACGGCACCGCCCACCGTGTGCCAGTTCAACCGCGCCGGATCGGCCATCTCCGGCAGCAGGCCACCGACCGAGAAGGTGACTTGATCACTACTGTAGCCGTGGTCTCCGGCACCGTTGTGCACATGCAGGCTCAGCACGTGGCTTCCCGGACCGAGCTGAAACGTGTCCTCCAATGGAAGTGAGGAAGGAATGCCGTCGATCACGGCACCAACCCATCCCAGCGGCGAGGCCTGGCCCACCATGAACACAGTGTTTGCCCCGTTGGTGCCAATCGGCGTAATGCCGACCGTGTATATCGTGCCGCTCCCGCCCTTGGTGCTCACCGTCTGGGCAACCGCCGCCGCCGACAGGAGCATCAGCAACGCGCAGGCCATGCGGCGGACATGTCGGCGCAGAGGCCGGGCCCGGACAGGCGGCAATCCACAGGGGAGGGGAGTCGGCGCAGTAATCATCAAGGTTGGGTAGTGCTGACCTGGGTCAAATTGCCGGCAGAGGAGAGGCTGAAATCTTGGGTGGAAACGCCAAGATATTTTGCCTGAATGAGGCGACCGGAAGCGTCGTAGGTGTATTGGATCACCGCCAGGGCATTTACCGTGAGAACCCCATTGGCGCAGCTAAACTGGTAGTTGGCCGCTGACAGCGTTCCAGTCCCGACGTTGATGGCATAGGATCCGGCGGGAGATGCCGCCGTGGCTGTTGTGGTGAGCGATGGCGCCCCACTGACCAGGGCCCCAGTCTCACCATAAACATAACCGGTGATCGCATACGTGAATGCGGGATTAGCCGCGCCAACGAGCCGGGATTTGTCGTCGGCCTTCACCAGGAGCGTCGCTTTCGAAACTGAGAATGACCGATCAACATCAGCCGCCACATTGTAGGTGCTGTCGCCAGCTTGGGATGCGCGCACGGTCACCAGGCCGGTGCCAGTGATCGTCATGATCCCACCGGAAACAGTCGCGGGACCGGCCACAATGGAGAAACCAACTGCCAGCCCGGACGATGACGTGGCGGACAAGGCGAACGGCGCGTCACCATAAATCTTGTTTGAAGGCGTCGGGAAGTTGATCGTCTGGCTCGCCCGGGCCACGGACCATGTAGCCTCCACATAGGTCCCTCCATAGTTCGAGTCACCGGGATAAGTCGCGCGAACCGTGGAGGAAGTGCCCGCAGGAAGCGCGCTGCCAGCGCTGAGCGTCGTCCCCGGGCCGACCAACGTGTAAGCGGGGGCTCCGGTTGGAGTGGCAACCGCCGTGGAATAGGGATTGGCGAAGCTGGCGTTGAGGTCGGACGATTGGACGGTGTAGGTCGGGCCGGTCGGGGTGAATGATCGGCTGGTGAACGCGCCGGCCGGGGTGGCCTTGTTCACTGTGACATAGGCATAGCCGATGCACGACGCCCAGTTTGCCGGATCCGAACTGGCCCAAACAATTCCGTCGTGGGCATTGGTGTGGTAAGTGATTGTGCGCGGAAGGCCGGTATACGAGGGCCGGTGGGTCGCTGTGCGCGTGCTTGAGCCGCCGGAGGCCGCACCGCTCGAATAGTTTACACTCAGGAAATCGTTGGACGCGGGGAAAGTTCCCCAACCCATGGTATGGTCAGTGCCAGGCGCCTGATACCAGCTCGATCCGTCAGCGGATGACGCGAGCACGCCGTGGAATGCGAGCTGGCCCTCGGCATCCGTGGCAACGGCTGTGATGCCCGTCGTCTGGCCGAAATAGATGGAGGTCGGCGATGCGGATATCGTCACCCTGGGCGGGCTATTTGGCGTGTAAACGGAAACGGTGTGGAAAATCACGGCGGAACTCGCGCCAGCCACATCGAACGATTGAGACTGGAAATTGATCGACCCGGGCGATCCGCCATAAGTCATGTTGGCATCGGAATAGCGCTCGTAGCCATTGCCGCCATCATTGACTGCGAAAGGCACCCATTCCTTCCAAACCCATACATTTGCAAGATTGCCGTCGGGATCGTTGCCACGCGCTTGAATCGCAAACCACTGACTTACGGACACGCTGGGCGGATTCTGAATCCAGTTGATGATCGGCGGTTGGTTTGGCGGGGCGACGACGCTGATATAGGCAAATTTCGCGGGCGGACTCAGATTGGCGTCCCAACTGCCTCCCCAATCGATGGCCGATCCGTCGTAGGCCACGTCGCCGGAGCCACCATCGCGAAAAGCGATTTTTGCCCAAACGATGATCGTAGAACCCGCCCCGCCCGCCGTAATGTAGGCGTTGCGTGCGGCCGAGGTGCCAAGGTTTACATCAGCAGTGAACCACGCCCAGGTGGCCCCGCCATCGGTGGAATACTGCCCGTGGTAGAAACCGATTTGTTCGCCGTCGCCGGCGTCGGTGCTGGCCCAGGTGGAAACGGTGAAGCTCTGCCCGGCAGTTACGCTACCGGGAGCACTCACCTCCAGGATGCGGGTGGTCGCGCAGGCCGAGGAACAAAGCAGAAGCCAGAGGATGATCTCTCTCATGGCGATCACCCTTTACCTTTGGGCGTGGCGGTCGGGACGATGGCCGGGGTCTTGAATCCGAACGCCTTGAGTTTCGCCTCCAGGCCTTCCCCGCCGCGCACATCGGCGATCACGCCCTTGGCATCAATGAGGTAGATTTGACCAGGCGCTGAGAAAGCCAACCGCGAGGCCAGCACTCCATCCAGGCCATTTTTATCGTAAGTCAGCTTTCCGCCGAGACCTGCCCGGTGCGCCGCCTGGGTCGCTTTTTCGACTTGGGCATCCATGCAGATACCAATGGCAACGAACCTCCGCGCCTGAATCATTTGGCCCAAATCGATACTTCCCGGACCCCAGGTCGCCCAAGAGTAGACAACGACCGGCTCACCGGCGGGAAGACCGGCCAACAGTTCCGCCCCATCCTGTCCCACTATCTCGGATAATGAATGGCCGACCAGACCCAATCTTTGAATGAGCAATCCTGCTTCGAACTTCACATGCTCCGGTGCCTCCGAGACCAAAAGCTCACGCGCGAGTGGCTCGGCCTTCACCGATTCACGCGCCCGACAGAGCGCCATCAGCGCCTCGTAGCCCGGGGCCTCCCTGGGGAATTCCTTGATCAGGTCGCGCGCCACTTTCTCCACATTCACCAGGCGTCCCGACTGGTCTTTGGCTCCGCGCGCCGCGACCGTGAAATCATGCGCGGCGGCGCACTGCGCGCGCAGTTCGCCGGGGAGTGAGCCATCGGTTCTCAAATCCGCCACCAACCTGTCGAGACCCGTTTCGACTGACTTGTCCCCGAGTTGAACCGCGCTCACCAACGCGAATACCTCTATCTTGCGAGCTTCTGTCACTTGCGGGTGTTTTGGGTTCTTCGTGTAAAATACCCGTGCGAGATCCGCCACCTGCTTCGCTTGGGCGGCGGAAAGTTCCCGCCCGTTTTTCTTGCTTTTTCGATCAACCGGCCGACCGAGATCACTATTCCCCATGACCAGATTCGCCGCAGCCAGCGCCTGCCACTCCTCATCCGACAAACCATTGGTCGCCGATGGTCGGGGAGTTGCTGCTAGCTGTGCCCCTAACGTGGGGCAAACAGCCAAGGAGCAGAGAAAGAGCGTCAGTGCACGTTCGAGGAAGGCAGTTCGAAATTTCATGGGGCGGAACGCCCGGCAAAGCTCCGCCCATATGAGCAACGACGGAATAAACTGCGGGGCAAGCTTGAGATACATACACATACCACAGCACGGTTGAAGAAGGATGAATCGGCGCAGGCTTCCCGCCCCCCGTAGCTCGAACTAACGCAGTGAAGCCAGCCCCCCCCCCCGGCGTCAAGCCGACGCGCGTTATGACGCGCATGCTGGCCGACGGTGGGGCGAGTCTGGACGGGAGATATGCCCTCAATATGCAGGCGGCGGACGCGGATATCGTTGGTCGCTGAGTTTCCCGTGGCCGTCGGGGCTGCGGTAATCCAGCAACCGGCCGCACCCGCGGGCGGCGTTTTCCGCTTCATCCCTACGGCCTATCCCCCGGCGCGAGCTTGGGGTTGTCGGCGGCCCTCCTGCCTGCAAGGTTGGGCCCCATGCTGAAATCATTCCGCACCCTCGTGCTGCCGGCCCTGTGCCTCGGCAGCGTCCTCGCCCAGCAACCCGCCGCCGACTCCGCGACGCGCCTGCTGCGCTTCCCCGCCACCAACGGCACCGACATCGCCTTCTCCTACGGCGGCCAGCTCTACACCGTGCCCGTCGCTGGCGGCACCGCCCGCCGCCTCACCGACGGCCCGGGCTACGCCATCTTCCCGCGCTACTCAGCCGACGGCCAGCAACTCGCCTTCACCGCCCAATACGACGGCAACACCGAGGTCTACGTCATGCCCGCCGCAGGCGGCGTGCCCTCGCGCCTCACCGTCTCCGCCACGCTCGACCGCGACGATGTCGCCGACCGCATGGGCCCGAACAACGTCGTCATGGGCTGGCGCAACACCGCCGCCGAGGTCGTCTTCCGCTCCCGCTGGCACTCCTTCAACCCCTTCATCGGCCAGCTCTACACCGTCGGCCTGGCCGGCGACCTCCCCGCCCAGCTCCCGGTTCCGCGCGGCGGCTTCGTCTCGTATTCCCCCGACGACACCAAGATCGCCTACAACCGCATCTTCCGCGAATTCCGCACCTGGAAACAATATCGCGGCGGCATGGCCGACGACATCTGGATCTTCGACCTGAAGAGCGGAAAGCTCGAGAACATCACCGACAACCCCGCGCAGGACATCTTCCCCATGTGGGCCGCCAACGGCCGCATCTATTTCGTCTCCGAGCGCACGCCCCGCGCCAACCTCTTCAGCTACGACTTCGCCTCGAAGAAGACCGTGCAGGTGACGAGCTTCACCGACTACGACGTGAAGTTCCCCTCCCTCGGCCGCGACGCCATCGTCTTCGAGCAGGCCGGCCGCATCTGGCGCCTCGATCTCGCCTCCGGCAAGGCCGCCGTCGTGCCGATCACCGTCCGCGAGGACGCCGCCGCCGCGCGCCCCGGCCTCGTCAACGTCGCCCGCAGCGTCGCCAGCGTCTCCCCCGCCCCCGACGGCCAGCGCGTGACCGTCGTCGCCCGCGGTGATGTCTTCACCGTGCCCGCCAAGGACGGCCCGACCCGCAACCTCACCCGGACGCAGGGCGTGCACGAGCGCGCCGCCACCTGGTCGCCCGACGGCAAGTGGATCGCCTACCTCTCCGACGCCACCGGCGAGTTCGAGCTCTACATCCGCCCGCAGGACGGCCGCGGCACCGCCACGCAGCTGACCAAGGACAACGACACCTATCCCTTCACGCCCGTCTGGTCGCCCGATTCCAAGAAGCTGATGTGGGGCGACCGCAAGCAGCGCCTGCGTTTCGTCGAGATCGAGACCAAGGCCGTCACCACCATCGCCGAGAATCCCGACGCCCCCATCGCGTCCTACGACTGGGCCCCGGATTCGCAGTGGGTCACCTGGATCCACCAGGAGCGCGGCACGCTTGGCAAGGTCAAGCTTCACGGCCTGGCCGACAAGCAGACCCTGACGGTCGACGACGGCTGGTATGCTCCGAGCCAGCCGGCCTTCAGCGACGACGGCAAGTGGCTGCTCTTCGCCTCCGCCCGCGACTTCCGCCCCATCTACTCCGACACCGAGTGGAACCACGCCTACCTCGACATGGAGCGTGTTTACATGGTCGCCCTGTCCAAGGACACCGCCTCGCCCTTCGCCCCAAAGAGCGACGAGGTCGCCATCGCCAAGGACGAGGAAAAGAAACCCGACGACAAGAAGGAGGCCGCCGCCCAAAACGACAAACCTGACGACAAGGTCGCGAAAGCCGAGGACGCCAAAAAGAGCGGCGACGCCGGCAAATCGAAAACCGAGAACCAAAAATCAAAAATCGTGGTGAAGGTGGACGCCGAGGGCCTCGCCGGCCGCCTCATCAGCCTGCCCATCACGCCCTCCAACTACAGCGCCATCCAGATGGTCGGCGACAAGGTTTACTACCGCCGCGTCCCCGGCGGCCCGATCGGCGGCGGTGGCGGCGGCGAAGGCTTCGGCGCCACCCGCGACAACCGCAACGTCGTCGCCGTTTACGACCTCAAGGCCCGCAAGGAAACCGAGCTCGGCAACTTCGACTCCTTCGAGATCACCGCCAACGGCAAGAAGGTCCTCGTCCGCGCCGGCCGCGACTACTCGCTCATTGACCTGCCCTCCGCCCGGGTCGAGCTGAAGCCCGACAGCAAGCTCGACCTCTCCGGCCTCGAGGTCCGCCTCGACCGCCCGGCCGAGTGGGCGCAGATCTTCGACGAGAGCTGGCGCCAGATGCGCGACTTCTTCTACGCGCCCAACATGCACGGCGTGGACTGGCCCGCCCAGCGCGCCAAATACGGCGCCCTCCTGCCCGCCGTCACCACGCGCAACGACCTCACCTACCTCATCGGCGAAATGATCTCCGAGCTCCACATCGGCCACGCCTACGTGGGCGGCGGCGACCGCGTGGAGGCCCCGCGCATCCGGACCGGCCTCCTCGGCGCCGAGCTCTCCCGCGACTCCGCCAGCCGCGCCTACCGCATCGACCGCATCCTCCACGGTGAGAACTGGCAGACCAAGACCCGCTCCCCCCTCACCGAGCTGGGCGTCAACGTCGCCGCCGGCGATTACATCCTCGCCGTCAACGGCACACCCGTCCGCGACCTCGCCAACATTTACTCGGCGCTCATCGGCACCGCCGGCCGCCAGGTCGTCCTGCGCGTCAACGCCCAGCCCGTCGACGAGGGCGCGCGCGATGTCACCGTCGTCCCGATCGCCGACGAGGCCCCGCTCTACTACGAGCAGTTCGTTCAGGGGAACATTGACCACGTCGCCGCCAAGACCGGCGGCAAGGTCGGCTACCTCCACATCCCCGACATGGGCCCCGAGGGGCTCAACGAGTTCGTGCGCCGCTACTACCCGCAGCTCGGCAAGCAGGCGCTCATCATTGACGTCCGCGGCAACGGTGGCGGCAATGTCTCGCCCATGATCATCGAGCGCCTCCGCCGCGAGCTCGCCATGGTGAACCTCCGCCGCAACGGCACGCCCTCCACCAACCCCGCGCAGTTGCTCAACGGCCCCAAGGTCACGCTACTCAACGAGTATTCCGCCTCCGACGGCGACCTCTTCCCCTACCGCTTCCGCGAGGCCGGCCTCGGCCAGCTCATCGGCAAGCGCTCCTGGGGCGGCGTGGTCGGCATCAGCGGCACCCTGCCCTTCACCGACGGCGGCACGCTCAACAAGCCCGAGTTCGCCCCCTACGCCAAGGACGGCAAGTCCTGGATCATCGAGGGCCACGGCGTCGATCCCGACATCGTCGTGGACAACGACCCCGCCCGCGAATTCCGCGGCGAGGACCAGCAGCTCGACAAGGCCATCGAGGTCATCCTCCAGGAGCTCAAGACCAAGGGCAAAACCCTGCCGCCCCCGCCGGCCTGGCCGGACAAGTCCTGAGACTATTGCGGCTTGCCTAATATCTGACGGGTAGGGCGCACCGGCCCGGTGCGCCGCGACGGAGCGGGCCGCTCCGCCCTGCCACCGGCAGCGCGACGTCAGCCTCTTGCGCGAGACTTTTTTGAGACGCACCCAAAGCAGTTACTGGTTTTGTCATCGCGAGGTGCGCGAAGCGCGCCGTGGCGATCCAGCTGGATTGCTTCGTCGTTTCACTCCTCGCAATGACCGGTGGGAGTAACTTTTTTGGGTAAGACTCAATAATAATCCAGCCAATGGGTGGGCGTCGGTTTCCAGCCCGACGCCTGGTCGCCGATAGGGTAATCGGCGACCACCTTGGCACGATCAGCGATCACCCTCACTCGCGTAGCCGGAAACGCCGCCGCCACGCCGCGAGACCGAGCGCGGCCAGCCCCGCCAGCGCCGCGTAGGTCGAGGGCTCGGGGATGGCGCTCGTGGTGAGCCAGTCGCCGGTCGAGGCGACCGTGATGCCCGAGAGCGGGTTGTCCGCCTCGTCCGTTACCCCGACGAGACCGAGCCAGGTGACCGTGATGTCGGAAGAACTGCCCAGACTGTCGCCCAGTTCCATCCCACGCGGCTGCGCGAAACTCTGGGCCGAACCCGTCACCCGGAAATCGAACGATTCGCCGAAAGTGAACGGGATGTAGAGGTCGTAGGTTTGAAAATTATGACTGCCGTTCAGCAAGGAGGTCGGGCCAGCATCTATGTAGATGCTCAGCCCGCCATTGACCGAGTTCTCACCCCCGAATTGATGGGCCCGGTTGACGCTGATCTGCCAGCCGGCCGACACCGGTTGCGCGCCGACGAAGGTCGAAGCCACCGGATGGGGCACATTCAGCGTGCCGCTCACGGTGAACTGCACATGCAGGCGCCCACCCGTGCCGGCCAACTCGGGTGCCGCGGCCGTCACCAGGATGCTGTCCTCCCACTTCGCCCGGGCATATCCCTGGGTGCTCAAGGTATCGCCATGGCCGATATTATAAGTCGCCGAGGATGTGCTGGTCAGATGCATCAGGCCAAAGGTGGAGGTGGCCGAGCCGCTGCCGTAGGCGGTGGAGACACTCGCCGAGCCCGCCACGATATTTTCGGTGTCGTTGGCCACGCTCTCGACCGCCGGCACGTAGGTGGTGGTCTCCAATTCGAGCGTCACCTGCGCGCCGGCGACTGTCGCCGCCAGCGATGCCAACAGCAGGATGCCGCATGTCCGGGGGATGGAGTAGTTCATGGGTTGAGGGAGGGGTGAGTGTTCATGATCCAGCTGACCGGCACCTGCGCCGCCACGCCGCCAGCGCCAGCGCCGCCAGACCCGCCAGCATGGCGTAGGTCGAGGGCTCGGGGATGGCGGAGACGCTGATGACGCCGGAAGCGAGCAACTGGCTGGTGTCCCACGCCAAGCCGCCCGCGAGCACCGGCAGGTCGGTATTCAGGGTGGTGAGAGTCGTCGAGCCCCAGTCCAGCAGGTTGAAGGAGTCCCCGAGGGTCGGCGTGAAGCCATTGATGAAGGTCGCCCGGATGCCACCGGTCCCAAACGCGCCATCATAAAGCTGGCCCGCGAGATCGAGGGCGTCGTATTGCGTGCCCCGCGCCAGGCCGCCGAGGGAAAACACGATCCACGCGCCACTCTCCAACGAGAGGTCGCCGCCGAGGCTCACCAGCGACGTCGCCCCCGGATCGCCCACCTGGTATTCGCCCTCCAGGAACAGGCTCCCGGCAAAACTGCCGGGGCCGGTGAGCACCGCCCCGCTCACGACCTGGACATTGCCCGTGCCGAGGGCGGAACCGCTCAGGTTGGCCAGACGCAGGGTGCCGGCGCTGACCGTGGTCTGGCCGGTGTAGGTGTTGGCACCGGTGATGACCAGCGCGCCGGGGCCGGCTTTCTCGAAGCCAGCGTTTCCCGTGATGGCCCCCGTGAGGGTGAGCGAGGTCCCGGCGTTGACGATGTTGATCTGCCCGCCGCCCTCGCTGTGGATGGCGCGATTGGAACTCGCGGTCGCACCCGTGTAGCGGAGGTTGCCCGGCAGTCGGCCTTCCTCGTTGTAGCCCAGCACCAGGCGGGGGCCCGCCCCGAGCGGCCCGGCCACATTGGCGTCGTTGAGGGTGGCCACCGTGACGCCCTCGTCGCGCGCCACTAGGTCGCCGGTGAAAGTGTTGGTGCCGGTGAGCGTCGCCCCGTTCACCAGGAGGTTCTGCGCGCCGCCGGTTTCAGAGATGACGCCGTTGACCGTCAGCGTGGAATTGTCGCCGCTGTTCGCCCCCTCCAGTCTGCCCGTGGCCTCGAGGAGGATACCTCCGTTGAGCATCACCGCGCGGTTCGCGTCGGACTGCATCCCGATGCGCGCCGCACTGCCGCGCAGGATGAAGCTCTCATTGCTGGTCAGGCTGGCGGCCATGCGCACGCGGCCATCCTCGATGACGGTCTCGTGGCCCGCGCCGGTTGCGCCGAGCGCCTGGGCATGGGTGACCTCCACCGTGCCGGCACTGACGAGGGTCTGGCCGGTGTAGGTGTTGGCGGCGGTGAGCCGCAGCGTGCCACCACCTGTTTTCCAGAGGCCGGCCGAGCCCGCGACTTCCGCGCCCAACTCAAGATAGGAACTGCTGCCCCGCGTGTCCACGAAGGCCTGGCCGGTGAAGGTCAGCGACTCCGCCGCCTGCGGAGCAATGAAAATGCTGGTGTTGTCCGACACGATCGCACCTTCGAGCGTCAGGCTGTCCTTGAGCGTGACGGTCGCGCTCGTGAAGCCGCTGGCGAGGAAGTGGGCGATGGCGCCGTTGCTCCAGTTGCCCCGGTTGTTGCCCGCCGGATCGGCCGCCCACACGGCCGCGCTCGTGCTCCAGTCGGCGTTGCTGATGTTCAGGCCCGCCGCGGCCCCGGCATCGAAATAGAGGAAGGGGGCGATGGGGGTGAGCAGGAAGCCGCGGGTCTCACCGCTGGAAATCTTGCCGTAGCCGACGATGTGCCCGGCATCCGAGATGCCCATCGCCTCGTTGAGCTCGGTGAAGCCGGCGGCGGCGATGTCCGCCACCGCGCCGAGCACCTGGACCGTGCCGAAGTTGGCATCATGGACGTAGGCCCTCGGGGTGTAGAAATCGGCACTATATCCCTTGGAGCCCACGACGAGATTGCCGTTGTTGATGTCGTTGGCCGTGCTGCCGCCCACGTAGGAGTTGAAGAGGTAGCTGAGCGCGCCCCCGTCGCTCGCGTTGGCCGTGCCGATCACCGCCGCGTAGGTCGCGCCGAAGCCGGGTTGCGCGTTCGTGCCCGCCATCCGGCCCGCATCATTCACCCGCACGAAGTCGAAGGCGGAATTGTCTCCCGTCGGACGATAGTGGTAGATCGTGCCACCGATCACGGCAAACTGCGTGCCGCTGTAGGGCGAGAAAACTCCCGGCGGATCATAATATTGGCCCCCGCCCACCACCGTCCCGCTGTTGTTGATGCCGGTGCCGCTGGTGCTGTCCTGAGGGGCATGCTTGGGCAGCAAGGTCAGGCTGCCCGCGCTGTGCAGGAACGCCGTGTTGCCCGCCGCGCCGGCAATCTGGCCGGCATCGTTGATCGCATTGGCATTGTTGGTGCCGGCCAGCACGGACAAGGTCCCGCCGGCATACACGAAGCCCTCGTTGCCGGTTTCCGCGCCGTTGGATCCGTAGCCCACGATCTGGCCGGAAGCATTGATGTCGGTGGCCCGGCTGTAGGCGCCGCCCGGCGTGCCGAGATTCACCATGCCGCCCCCGCTCGTGTAGCTGAACGCCTGATAGCTGCCGTTGCCCGTGATATCGGAGTAGCCCACCACCTGCCCGGAATTGTTCACCGCCGTCGCCCGGCTGTTGGTGCCGCCGAGCGTGCCGAGCTGCGTGACCGTGTAGAGCATCTGTCCCTGCGCCATGCTGGTTAATGCGCCCAAAAGGGAAAACAGCCGGGCAAGATGGCGACGAAGGGATGCGGTCATGGTAAACGAGGTGGGCACGGAGGCGGAGGATGGTATGCCCCTTCACTCCAAGCTATTGACTCCCCCCGGCGTTATTACGAAAAACCTCACCGATGTCGGCGCCGGCCCCCAACCCTGCGGAACCCAACAAGAACGGCCAGGGACAGGGTATCTTCGAGACCACCGATTGGAGCATCGTCCTCGCCGCCGGCACCGACGGCACCCGCAAGCGCCGGGCGCTCGAGAAGTTGTGCCGCATCTACTGGCGGCCGGTCTATGCCTTCGTCCGCCGCCTCGGCAACGACGCCGAACAGGCCAAGGACCTCACCCAGGCCTTCTTCGCCCACCTGCTGGAGAAGGATTTCTTCGCCTCCGCCGACCCCGAGCAGGGCCGTTTCCGGGGCTACCTCCGCCAAAGCTGCCGCCTCTTTCTCGGCAACGAATGGCAGAAGCGCTCCGCGGAAAAGCGCGGCGGCGGCCATTCCGCCGTGCCGTGGGAAACGCTCACGCCCGAGGACGAGCGCCAGTTCGCCACGCCGGCCGACCCGGCCGCCGACTTCGACCGCCAGTGGGCCCTCGCCCTCCTGCGCAACGCCTTCGCCCGCCTCGAGGCCGAGCACCGCACCGCGGACGAACGCCGGCAGTTCGAGCTCCTGCGCCCCCACCTGACCCGCCGGCCCGATCCCGGCGACTACGATCGCCTCGCCGCGAGCCTCGGCGTCGCCCGCGGCAGCGTGCCCGTGCTCGTCCACCGCCTCGGCAAGCGCTACCAGGAACTCATCCGCGCCGAGGTCGCCGCCACGGTCAGCCTGCGCTCCGACGTGGACGCCGAACTGCGCCACTGCCTGCAGGCCCTGGGCTGAGCCGCAAACAGTCTGAAAGCCGGGCCGCCCGATCCAATAAGCAAAGGATACGCCCGCCCTGATGATCGACCTCTGTCCCCAGTGCCGCACCGCCTACGATCCCGCCACCACCGGCGGCCCCTGCCCGCGCTGCTCGCTGGCCGGCGCTCTCGCCGGCACGCCTTCACCCGCGCCGACGGATGACTATGAGTTCGTGGCCGAGCTCGGCCGCGGCGGCATGGGTGTCGTCACGCTCGCCCGCCAGCGCAGCCTCGATCGCCTCGTGGCGCTCAAGGTCATCGCTGCCGGAGGTGCCGACACCGGCCCCGCCGCCGCCCGCCTTCTGCGCGAAGCCCGCGCCGCCGCCGCCATCACCCATCCGCATGTCGTCGCCGTCCACGAGGTCGGCCAGGGCCCCGCCGGCGCCTTCATTGCCATGGAATACTGCGAGGGCGGCAACCTCCGGGAGCGGTTGCGCGACGGCCCCCTTGTGCCGCGCGCCGCCGCCGAGCTCGGTCGCAAGCTCGCCGACGCCGTCGCCCGCGCCCACGCCGCCGGCATCCTCCACCGCGACCTCAAGCCCTCCAACATCCTGCTCACCAGCGCGGGCGAGCCGAAGCTCGCCGACTTCGGCCTCAGCGCCTCACTGGCCGGTGCCACCGGCGAACTGACGCGCACCGGCGAGATCGCCGGCTCCCCCTCCTACCTCGCCCCCGAGATGCTCGCCGCCGGAGCCACCCCCACGCCGGCGGTGGACACCTATGGCCTCGGTGTCGTGCTCTACGAATGCGTCACCGGCCGGCCGCCCTTCACGGGCGACAACGCCGCCGCCGTGCTTGCCCAGATCGCCACCTACGAGCCGGTGCCCCCGCGCCGGTTGAATCCGGCGGTGCCCCGCGACCTCGAGACCATCATCCTCAAGTGCCTCGAAAAGAACCCCGCCGCGCGCTACGCCTCGGCCGGCGAGTTGCGCGACGATCTCGACCGCCTGCTCGCCGGGCATCCGATCCACGCCCGCCCGGTGTCGGCGGCTGGCCGGCTCGTGCGCTGGGCGCGGCGCAAGCCCGGGCTCGCCGCCGCCCTGGCCGTCATCTTCCTGGGCAGCACGGCAAGCGCCCTGCTCCTCGCCGAGCGCAACCGCTCCCTCACCGCCGCCCTCGCCCGTTCCGAGGCCGCCGAGGCCGGGGCCCGGCACGCCCTGCGCGACTCCCTGCTCGCGCAGGCCCGCGCCGTCCGCCAGAGCGGCCGCCTGGGCCAGCGGCACGAAGCCCTGCGGCTTATCCGCGAGGCCGCCGCACTCGGCGGGCCCACCGCCCAGGCCCGGACCGAGGCCCTGGCCGCCCTCGCCCTCGATGACTGGCAATGGACCTGGCAGCACCGCCTGCCCGGCATCACGGCCAATCATCTCGTCGGTTTCGACCCGGACCTGGCTCATGCCGCCATCCCCGGCCCCGACGGCGCGATCGAGATTCTGCGCGTCGCCGACCGACAGGTGATCCGGCGCCTCGCCGCCCCCTTCCCCGGCCGGCTCGTGGCCACGCGCATGGCCCCCGAGGAGGGCTGGGTGCTCGCCGACTATGCCGATTGCACGCAGGCTGTCTGGGGCCCGGGTGATGTGCAGCCGCGTTGGCACCACCGCCCCGCCAACGTCGAATCCTGTGATCTCGTCCTGGCCGCCGGCGCGCGCGGCTGGTGGTTTGTGACCTCCGGCCAGCAAGCCGCGTGGCATGACGCCGCCACGGGGCGTGACACCTTGTTCGGCGAAGCCGGCGAAGAGATATTCGCCTTTTCTCCCTCCCCTGATGGGGCGCTGCTGGCCGTGGCCCGCGACGATCACCTCGAGCTCTGGCGCACTGCCGACCGCACCTTGCTCTGGTCGAAGGAGGGCGACTTCGGCGTCGCCCCGCCGGCGTGGACCCCCGACGGCCGGCAGCTCATCAGCGACCGGGCCCTCGGCGGCGCCCATGAACTGGTGGTCATCGGTCGCGACCAAGGCGACATCGAGCAGGTGCTGCGCGGCGGGCGGCTGCGCAGCATCGGCATCGCGCTGTTTCCGGACGCACGCCGCGTGCTCTCGCTCGATTACGATTCCATCCTGCACGTGTGGGATCTCGCCACCGGACGCGAGCTGGTGCGGGGCAAGGCCGGTCCGTATAGCTTCGCCCTCAGCCGCGACGGCCGGCGGGCCGCCATCGCCACCGACTACCAACAGCTCGGGATAATTGACTTTGCCGACTTCGCGGCCACCGGCCGGGGCTGGCTGGCCTCCGCCGGCGGCAACCGCCTGCACAATCTCGGCCTTAGCGCCGATGGCCGCTGGCTCCTCGCCCAGAAATCCAGCGGCCTCTTTGCTTGGGATATGCGCACCCACCGTGACACGAAACTGGCGGACTATCCGGGCGCGGAACCGATCATCCTCGCCCCCCTCGCCGACGGTCGGGTGCTTTACAGTTCACCCGCCATCGGCATCCGCAGCCTCCGACTGGCACCAGGCGAGGGCGACGGCACGGTCATGACCACGGACCTGCGGGAAATCTGCCCACCCGATGCCGGTCACTTGCGCGGGGTGGACGTAGGCGGTCGGCACTGGTTCGTCGCCAACCGGGAGGAGACCAGGCTTGAGCTCTGGCCCGGGGGCGACCGCGCGCACCCGCGGCCAATCGGCCCGGCCCGGCCAGGCAGGCAATATGTGCGCCTGAGCGCCGATGGCGGAATGGCGGCGCACCGGCCCAGCTATCATTCCGAAATCAATCTGTATGCGCTGCCCGCCGCCGAACTGCGCGCCACCCTCCCGGTGCAACGCCCGGCCTGGCCCGCCTTCTCCCCTGACGGCCGCTGGCTGGGCATCGCCCATGACGAGAGCTATGACGTGCGCGCCCTCGCCGAGCCCGGCCGCCCGGTCTGGAGCCGGCAGCTGCCAACCGCCCGGGCGGTCGCCACGCAGATGCTGTTTTCCCCCGACTCCCGCCGCGCGGCCCTGCTCGTCGGCAACTCCACCGTCGAGATTGTCGAGGCCGCCACCGGCCGGACACAAATGACCTTCACCCTGCCGGGGGGAGCCGAACGGGAGGACTGGGCGTGGGCTCCCGATGGGCAGACCCTCTACGTCATCTCCGGGCGGAATGAAATCCACCTGCTGCATCCCGACGCGGCCGAGGCCGAGTTGGGCAGACTCGGCCTCGGCTGGCAGAATTGACACCAACATCCCTTGGAGCCTATCCGAATAACCATACCGATGGGCGATCTGTAGCGGCGGTCTATGACCGCCGAACGATAGCACGCCACGCCCGACGGCGGTCATAGACCGCCGCTACAGAAAACCAGACCGTCGGATATGGGTTATTCGGTAAGCGTAAAGCCGGGTGCCTCATAGGCGTGAAGACGGATCTGTCGTAGAGTTGCGTAATGGTAACCAATACGACGTTGACGACAGAGTTGGTGGAGACGGGGGAGAAGCGCGACCGGATCGGGCGGAAGATCACGCCGGGGCGGCGGCGGGCGGAACTGGTGGCGGCCTGGCAGGGCAGCGGATTGACGCAGGCGGAGTTCGCACGACGGGAGGGGATCATCTATTCGTCGTTCGCCGCCTGGGTGCAGGCT
>JAEUGW010000040.1 GCA_016795565.1 Opitutaceae bacterium
GCGCACGGGATGATCAACACGCCCGCCTTCATGCCGGTCGGCACCGCCGGCACGGTCAAGGCAATGCACCCGGACTCGGTGGCGCTGACCGGCGCCCAGATCATCCTCGGCAACACCTACCACCTGAACCTGCGCCCCGGATCCGAACTCATCCGCGACCTCGGCGGCCTGCACAAGTTCATGGGCTGGGACGGCCCGATCCTCACGGACAGCGGCGGGTTCCAGGCCTTCAGCCTGGCGAAGCTGCGCGACATCCGCGACGAAGGCATCGCCTTCGCGTCGCACCTCGATGGCGCCAAGGTATTCCTCGGCCCGCGCGAAGTGATGGGCATCCAGGCCGACCTCGGCTCGGACATCGCGATGGTCATCGACGAGTGCCCGCCCTGGCCCTGCACCAAGGAGGAGTGCCAGCGCGCGGTGGACCGCAGCCTGCGCTGGGCGCAGCAATGCAAGCAGGTCGCCACCGACAACGGGTTCCTCGGCTCCGGACATCATGTGTTCGCCATCGCGCAGGGCTCGACCTTCGACGACCTGCGTCGCGAGGCGGCCGAGTCGCTCGCGGCGCTGGATTTCCCGGGCTACGCCGTCGGCGGTGTCAGCGTGGGCGAGCCCGAGCCGGAAATGATCAAGCAGGTCGCGGCGACGACGCCCTTCCTGCCGGCGCACAAGCCGCGCTACACGATGGGCCTCGGCACGCCGCCGCAGATCCTGAAGATGATCGCGCTCGGTGTGGACATGTTCGATTGCGTGCATCCGACGCGCGTGGCGCGCAACGGCGCGGCCTTCACGCCCGACGGCCTCATCAACCTCCGCAACGAGCGCTACCGCACCGACCCGAAGCCGCTCGTCGAGGGCCTCGACAACTACACCTGCCGGAATTTCTCCCGCGCCTACCTGCGCCACCTCGTGATGGCGGGCGAAATCCTCGCGAGCACGCTGGTCTCGCTGCACAACGTCCATTTCTACCTCGACCTCGTGGCCCAGGCCCGGGCGCATATCGAGGCCGGCGACTACGGCCCATGGCACCGCGCCTGGATCGAGCGCTACGAGACGGGTGAGGCCGTGAAGTGATTTTTGGATTTTCGACTCTCGATTTTCGTTTCCCGATGCCCCACTTTCCCTCCACGAACTTTCTTCAAGCACTCTGACCAATCGAAAATCGAGAATCCAAAATCGAAAATCATGAGAATCCTCATCACCGGCGGAGCCGGGTTCCTCGGCAGCCATCTTTGCGACAAGCTTCTCGCCCAGGGCCACGAGATTGTGTGCCTCGACAACCTCTTCACCGGCAGCAAGGCCAACATCGCCCACCTGCTCGGCAACCCGCATTTCGAGTTCGTTCGCCACGATGTCATAGACCCGTTCAAATACGAGGTGGACCAGATCTACAACCTCGCCTGCCCGGCCTCGCCGCCGCACTACCAATACAATCCCATCAAGACCACGAAGACCTCGGTGATGGGCGCGATCAACTGCCTCGGCCTCGCCAAGCGCGTGAAGGCTCGCGTCTTCCAGGCGAGCACGTCGGAGGTTTACGGCGATCCCTCCGTCCACCCGCAGCCCGAAAGCTACTGGGGCAACGTCAACCCCATCGGCCGCCGCTCGTGCTACGACGAGGGCAAGCGCGTCGCCGAGACGCTCTTCTTCGACTACCACCGTGAGAACAAGGTCGATATCCGCATCGTCCGCATCTTCAACACCTACGGCCCGCGCATGCATCCGAATGACGGCCGCGTCGTCTCGAACTTCATCGTCCAGGCCCTCAAGGGCGAAAACATCACCGTCTATGGCGACGGCACGCAGACCCGCTCGTTCTGCTACGTGGACGACCTACTCGAAGGTTTTGTGCGCCTGATGAATCAGGACGCCACGGTCGGGCCGGTGAACATCGGCAACCCCGGCGAGTTCACCATGCTCGAGCTCGCGGAGCAGGTGCTCAAGCTGACCAAGAGCAAGTCGAAGATCGTCCACAAGCCGCTGCCCGCCGACGACCCGAAGCAGCGCCGCCCCGACATCACGCTCGCCAAGAAATACCTCAAGTGGGAACCCAAAGTCCCGCTGGCCGAAGGCCTCAAGAAGACAATAGCCTACTTCAAGACGAAGGTTTGAGGTTTTGCCATGCGGCGCCCCGGCGCCCCGGCGCCCTGGTTTTGGTCTGGCGCAGGCCTGCCGTAGATTGATCGCGTGCCTAGCGGCCGAAGTTTTCCGGCGCCTTGGTGCCCAGCGGGTTGCGGGGGCCCTTCCGGGAGAGATTTTGCCATTTGCCAAGCCCCCGGGCGTAGTTTTCATTCCACCCCTTCAATGTTCAGCTTCCTCCTCCAGAAATTCGCCGGCCGGCACCACCGCAAATACGTCGAGAAATGCCGCCCCATCGTGGCGCGCATCAACGAATTCGAGCAGTCCTACCAAGCGCTGACCGACGACCAGCTCCGCGCCAAGACCGTTGAATTCCGCGCCCGCGTCGCGCAGGGCGAGAAGCTCGATGCCATCCTGCCCGAGGCTTTCGCCGCCGTCAAAAACGCAGCCCGCCGCCTCGTTGGCACCAAGGCCGTGGTGTGCGACCACGAGCTGACCTGGGACATGGTGCATTTCGACGTGCAGCTCATCGGCGGCATCACTCTGCACGAGGGCCGCATCGCCGAGATGGCGACCGGCGAGGGCAAGACCCTCGTCGCCACGCTCCCGCTCTACCTGAACGCCCTCACCGGCAGGAACACGCAGCTCGTCACGGTCAACGACTACCTCGCCCGCCGCGACTCCGAGTGGATGGGGCACCTCTACAATTTCCTCGGCCTCACCGTCGGCTGCATCCAGCAGCAGATGCACTCCGAGGTCCGCCGCGAGATGTATGGCCGCGACATCACCTACGGCACCGCCTCCGAGTTCGGCTTCGACTATCTCCGCGACAACGGCATGGCCACGCGCAAGGAGGACCAGGTCCAGCGCGACCACTGGTTCTGCATCGTGGACGAGATCGACTCCATCCTCGTGGACGAGGCGCGCACCCCGCTGATCATCTCCGGCCCCGCCCCCATCGAGCGCGAGCAGCCCTTCACCCGCCTCAAGCCCGGAGTCTCCGCCCTGGTGGACGCCCAGCTCCGCCTCATCAACCGGCTCGTCAAGGACGCCTCCGACCTGCTCGAGAAGCCCGCCGCCACCGCCGAGGAAAAGCACACCGCCGCGATGAAGATGCTCCAGGTCAAGCTGGGCATGCCGAAGAACAAGCAGCTCCTCCGCCTCATGGAGAACCCGGAGTGGCGCAAGCTCCTCGACAAGACCGACGTCGAGATGCACTCCGACTTCAACAAGGAGGAGCTCTACAAGTGGAAGGAGGAGCTCTTCTTCGTCATCGACGAGAAGAACCACCAGGCCGACCTCACCGAGCCGGGCCGCCGCAAGCTCCGCCCCGACGATCCCGACGCCTTCGTGCTGCCGGACCTCGCGTCCGCCTTCATCGACATCGAGAAAGAGAGCAAGACCCCCGAGGAGAAAGAGGCCGCCAAGCGCGAGGCCCAGTCGCGCTACGAGGTCGTCTCCGAGGACATCCACGCCCTCTCCCAGCTGCTCCGCGCCTACTCCCTCTACGAACGCGACGTCGAATACGTCGTGCAGGACGGCAAGGTCGTCATCGTGGACGAGAACACCGGGCGCATCATGTCCGGTCGCCGCTGGTCCGACGGCCTGCACCAGGCCGTCGAGGCCAAGGAGGGCGTCACCATCGAGCGCGAGACGCGCACCTACGCGACGGTCACGATCCAGAACTATTTCCGCATGTATGAGAAGCTCGCGGGCATGACCGGCACCGCCGAGACCGAGGCCACCGAGTTCCACGAGATCTACCGGCTCGCCGTCACCCAGATCCCGACGAACAAGCCCTGCATCCGCATCGACCGGAACGACTCCATCTTCAAGACCCGCCGCGACAAATACAACGCGGTGGTGAAGCAGATCCAGGAGGCCCAGCAGCGCGGCCAGCCCGTGCTCGTGGGCACCGTGACCGTCGAGCAGTCCGAGGTGTTGAGCCGCATGCTCAAGCGCGCGGGCGTCATCCACACCGTCCTCAACGCCAAGTTCCACCAGCAGGAGGCCGAGATCGTCACGCGCGCCGGCCACCGCGGCTCCGTCACCATCGCCACCAACATGGCCGGTCGCGGCACCGACATCAAGCTGGGCGAGGGCGTCCGCGAGCTCGGCGGCCTGCTGGTCGTCGGCACCGAGCGCCACGAATCCCGCCGCATCGACCGCCAGTTGCGCGGCCGCTGCTCCCGCCAGGGAGATCCGGGCGCGACCAAGTTCTTCCTCTCGCTCGAGGACGACCTGATGCGCCTCTTCCTCCAGGGCAACCTGGCCTCCAAGATCATGGAGGGCTCGATGAAGGAGGGCGAGGAGCTGGAGCACAAGTGGCTCAACTACTCCATCGAGTCGGCCCAGAAGAAGGTCGAGCAGCAGAATTTCTCCATCCGCAAGCGCCTGCTCCAGTATGACGACGTGCTCAACAAGCAGCGCGAGGTCATCTACGGCATCCGCAACGGCGCCCTGCACAGCGAGCGCCCGAAGGACATCATCTTCGAGATGATCGAGGAGGAGGTTGCCTCCCGCCTCGAGTCCGCCGGCTTCGACGAGAAAGGCGGCGCGGAATCAGCCAACATCGAAAGCCTCGTCGGCTGGCTCAACGCCCACTTCCCCGTCAGCGCCAAGATCGACGAATTCTCCGGCCGCCGCGACTTCGACACCCTGCTCAAGGAGCTCGTGGCGCGCATCCGGCAGGCCTACGCGCTGAAGGAGTCGGTCGAGGACCAGGCCGCGCTGGGCGGCCTCGAGCGCTACATCGTGATCAACGCCATCGACCACCACTGGCAGGAGCACCTGACCGAGATGGAGGAGCTCCGCCGCTCCATCGGCCTGCGCAGCTACGGCCAGAAGGACCCGCTCTCCGAATACAAGAGCGAGGCCTTCCGCTTCTTCGAGGAGCTGATGAACAACGTGCGCCTGCAGATCTGCACGAGCCTCTTCCGCTCGGCGACGAACCGCGACGCCTTCGAGAATCTCTTCGCCATCCTCTCCCGCTCCGCCCGCCTGCAGGGGCCGGCCGCCGCGCCCACGGCGCTCGGTGCCGCCGCCCAGGCCGATGTGGGCGGGGTGCCCTCACCCCGCGAGTCAGACGCCCCCGCCGAGGAGATCAAGCTCCCGTCCGTCACCATCCGCCGCGAGGCCCCGAAGGTCGGCCGCAACGACCCGTGCCCCTGCGGCTCCGGCAAGAAATACAAGAACTGCCATGGGGCTTCCTGATGTAGGGGTGCCACTCGCCGGTGCCCGCGGGCGTCGAATCCCTGTCATGTCCCTGTCCTGTCATTCTGAGCAAAGCGAAGCATCCATCATGATGAACGGTTGCGGCCTGGCTGATGGATCCTTCACTGCGTTCAGGATGACGGGTTGATGGTTGGCCCTTTTTCTTCGAGAATTATGATTCGCATCATCGGTTTCGATGCCGACGACACGCTCTGGCACAACGAGAGCATCTTCGACCGCGCCCAGCAGCGTTACCGCGCGCTGCTGGCGAAATACCACCCGGCCGCCGAGGTGGACCGCGTGCTCTTCCGGACGGAGATGCGCAACCTGCCGCTCTACGGCTACGGCGTGAAGGGTTTCGTGCTCAGCGCCTCCGAGACGGCCATCGAGCTGACCAACGGGGCCATCAGCGCGCAGGAAATCCGCGAGATCTTCGCGCTGGGCCAGGAGATGCTGGCCCATCCGGTCGAGCTGCTGCCCGGTGTGGCCGAGATCGTGCCGGTGCTGGCCCGTGATTACCGGCTGCTCCTCATCACCAAGGGCGACCTGCATCATCAGGAGCGCAAGGTGGCGGAGTCGGGCCTCGGGGCGCATTTTCACGCGGTCGAGATCCTGAGCGAGAAGGACGGCGCCACCTACGAGCGCGTGCTGCGGCGCCATGGCATCGCCCCCGACGAGTTTGCCATGGTCGGCAACTCGCTCAAGTCCGACATCCTGCCCGTGCTCGCGCTTGGCGGCGCCGGCGTGCACGTGCCCTATCACCTCACCTGGCAACATGAGCACGTCGAGCAGGTGCCGCATGACCAGCCGCGCTTCCGGCAGGTGGTGACCCTGGGGGAACTGCCGCCGCTCCTGCCCGTCCTCTGAGGTGGAGCGCGGCCTCCGGACGCGCTTTCCCATGCCCGCAGCCTGAAAACGCGGCCGGAGGCCGCGTTCCACCTTGCCCCGGCGGGATTGTTTTGCGGAGTTGTGGGCGAATGCCTGCCTCCGTCATCGATGATCCCTACGAGCCGCGCCCCACGCTGTGGCAGCGGCGGCCCAACCTCGGGTGGGTGCTGGCCGTGTTCGGCGCCACGGTCTTCCTGACCTATGTGGCCTTTCCTCCGGTCAGCACGGGCGAGGCGGCCTATGTGCTGGCGCTGCCCGCCATCCTGTGGGCGCACCGCCAGCCGAAGTTCCGGCTGTTTGCGTGGACCGTGCTCGGCGCGCAGGTGGTCGCGTGGACCGCGTTGCTCGGCTGGCTGCACAACGTCACCTGGGTCGGCTTGTTCCTGCTCGGGCCCTTCGTCGGCCTGCTGGTCGGCTCGTGGTTTCTCGCGGCCTGGTGGGCCATCCCCCGCCTCAAGGGCCACAAGGTGCTGGTGCGCATTTCCGGCCTGCTCGGGCTGGCGGCGCTGTGGGTCGTGCTCGAGTGGTTCCGCGGCATCATCTTTGGCGGCTTCCCGTGGCTGCCGCTGGCAGCGAGCCAATGGCAGCGCCCGCTCCTCCTGCAGGTGGCGGCCTACGCCGGGTCCGGCGCGACGTCCTTCATCCTGGTGCTGTTCAACCTCGGGGCGGCGGCCTACGTGCACCGCGCCTTTTTTGAGGGCGTGACGGGCTTCAAGAAGCGCACGCCGGAATTCTCCATCGCCTTGCTCGTGCTGATGGGCGGCGCGTTTCCCTTTCTCGCCGACACCCTCAACCAGCAGCGCCGCCCGCTGGTGCGGGCCGCCCTGGTGCAACCTTACATCCCGCAGAACGAGAAGTGGGACGCCGCGCGTGCTTCCGACGTGCTGCGCACGATTGAGCAGGTGACCTACGATGCCAGCCGCCGGGGCGCACCCGAACTCATCATCTGGCCCGAGGCCGTGACGCCCTGGGCGCTGTATCGCGACCCCAACGTCCGGGAGTGGCTGGAGTCGGTGGCGGGGCGCACCGGCACGCCTCTGCTCCTCGGCACCGTTTACACGCAGGGAGCGGGTGAAGCGGAGGAGTGGTATAACGGCGCGTTCGTGGTCAGCCCGGCCACGGGACTGGCGCAGCCCGGCTATGCGAAGCGCAAGCTCGTGCCTTTCGGGGAATTCATCCCGTTGCGGCCTGTGCTCGGCTGGATCGAGAAGTTTGCGCCCATCGGCGGCGATTTCCAGCGCGGCACGGATGCCGCGCCGCTGCTCGTGCCGGCCGGTTCACGGCGCGTGCCGGTCGGGGTGCTGATCTGCTTTGAGGATATTTTTCCCGCGCTGGCGCGGGAGAGCGCCTTGGAGGGGGCCGAGGTGCTCGCCGTGCTGACGAACAACGCCTGGTTTGGCGAGGGCGGGGCGGCCTACCAGCATGCGGCGCACTCAGTGTTGCGCGCGATCGAGACCCGCCGGCCCGTCATCCGCGTCGGCAACGGCGGCTGGAGCGGCTGGATCGACGAGTTTGGCAACGTGCGCGCGACGCTGCGGAACGAAGCGGGCAGCGTCTATTTCCGCGGCGCGCAGACGCTGAATGTGTCGCGCGACCAGCGCTGGGTGGGCCGGCAGAGCTATTATGCGCAGAACGGTGACTGGTTCCTGCTGGTGTGCGCCGGTCTGGCCGCCGGGGCCTGTTATCTGGTGCTGATGCTGCGCCCGCCCGCGCCGGTGCCGGAAGGCGGCGGCAAGTTCTGAGGTCAGCGGGCCGCCGGTGCGCGGCGGCTCCTCTCCACTTCCTGCTGCACCTTTCTCATCAGGAAACCGAAGGTGCCGGAGGAGCCCGACACCGCCTGGGCAAAGACATCGTAGAGCTGCGTCGTGTCCGGCGCGCCCAGGGTGCCGGTGAGGGCGGGCTGGCGCGTCATGGCGAAATATCCGTCCGCGTCGGCCCGCTTCCCGATCAGCTTCATGCCCTTCAGGATCACCGCCATCTCATCGCGCACGGCGAGGGTGACTGGCAGCGAGAAACGCCGGGCGGCGAGGTCCGTGCCTGGTTGCGGCGGCACTTCGCCGCGGGCGCTCAGCCGGAGTTGGGGGGTCTGGAGCCGCAGGTCATCGAGGACGATGGCCCCGCCGGGCAGGCGCCGGCCGCGGGCGGAGAGTTCATCCACCGGCAGGTCGGAGAACTGCTTCACCAGTCGGCCGATGGCGCGCAGTTCCGGCGAGAAGGTGATGGCTCCGCCGACGAGGAGGGCGGCCGAGGCGAGGTTGGCGTGGGGCACCTTCAACTGCAGGCGGCCGCCGCTGCCGTGGAAGTCGAAATCCGCCGTCGCGCCGGCCAGCAGGGTCTGCATCCCGGTGCCGGTGCTGTGCAGGCGGGAGGCGAAGTTCAGCCGCCCGGTGAAGGAACCCGCTTCGGTCGGATAGGCGGCCTGCACGACATTCTGGGCGGAGAAATCCCTGATGTCGAAGCCGCCGGTCAGCTCGAATGGCCCGGCCGCCCGCTTGGCGTCGTAGCTGAAGCGCAGTTGGCCGCTCCAGCTTCCGTCGAACATCCGGCCGGCCAGTTCGCGCAGATGCATGGCCTCATCCGTGATCTCAAACCGTCCCGTCAGCTTGTCCACGCGGTAGCGATCGTAGGTGATCGCGCCGAAATCCAAATGGATGCTGCCGGCCAGCGTCTGCCAGGGCGGGCCGGGGGGAAGGGGAGGAGCGTCCGCGGCGGGTGTCTTGGGCCCGGACGCGGCGGCGGCGGGTGTCGGGGTGGCCTGGACGGGCGTGCAGGCATTGAGCAGCTCCATGAAACGGGAGACATCGAAAAAATCGCCCTTCAGGGTCGTGTTGATCACGGCGCGGCCGCGATCCATGGCATAGTCGAACTCGGTCGTGAAGGCGCTCCAGACGGGGGCGGTCTGGTATTGGAAGTCAACGCGCAGCCGGTCGGAGAGGCCGCTCTTGTCCTTGTCGATCATCGTGACGCGCGCCCCGAGGCGGGGCAGGGTGCCGCGGCCGTCGGGGGCCTGCACCTCGTCCAGCAGGAAGGTGGCGGTCGGCTCCTTGCCGGCCGTGAGGTCGTGCGAGAACAGGAACCGGGCCCGGCCGGTGGCCGGCAGCGGCCAGGAGGAGGCGGCCGGTTGCTGGCGCAAGCGGCCCAACTCGGCCCCGATGTCAGCCGAGGCGGAAATGGGGATCTGGAGGTTGTTGGTGAAGAAGAGCGAGGTGAAGGCCGCGCTGCCGGCCTCGACGCCGCCCAGCCAGAGGCGGCCGTGGTCGCCGGTGAGCGCGATCAGCTTCCCCATCAGGATCAAGCCCGGCGAGATTTCGAGGCGGACATCGCGGAGCATGGCGCCTGCGGTGTTGTCCCAGCGCTCGATGTCCAGGGCCACCGGCTTGGCCGGCGTGAGGAAGGCATTGGGCAGGTCGATCTTGGCCGCAAACTCGGCGGGTTGGAGCGTGCCGGCGAGTCGCGAGCCCGGGGGCAGCAGCGGTTCCAGCCAGGCCAGCGGCACGGCGGCGGTGCGCAGGCGGACGACATCGGCCGCCTGGTCGATGTCATTGTTTTTCGCGGTTTTTCCGAGCACGACCGGATGCAGCGTCTCGAGGCCAAGCAGCGGCGTGCCGTCGGCGCGCTGGACGGCGAAGTCGAAGTGGCGGAGCTCGAGCCGGCCGTGCAGGCGCGTGAGGCTGGCGGTGCCGGCGGCGGCCAGCGGGCCGGCCGGGTCGCGCAGGCGGAAAACCTCCGCGAGGCTGCCGCCGAGCCGGAGGGTGCCGGCGAAATCGGTCGGCACCCAATCCGCGTCGAGTTCAACCCGCCCCTCGGCGGCCAGGGTGAAGCGGGGTGCGCGCAGAAGCGGCAGACCACCCTGCACGAGCTCCAGGTTTTCCAGTGTCCAAGGCTGGTTGGGCGCCATGGTGAAGCCGCGGCCTTCGCGGCGCAGGAGGGCTTCGCCCCCGGTCACGGCACCGGACAGGGAAAGGCCGGGCAACAAGGCGGAGGCCCAATCGAGGCGGAGGTTGCGGGCGGTGAGACAGAGGAGGTTGCCCTCGGGCGCCTCGACCCGCGTGGTCTCACCCGCGTAATCGACCTTGAACGGCTGGAGCGCCTCCACCTGGAAGGCCGCGGCCCCGGCGCTGTCGTCATGTGCGGCCGTGACGCCAAACGTGCGCACGGTGGCGAAATTTTCGGTGACATCGGCCGTGAGGGCGCCGCGCAGCACCGGGCCTTGTGCGCCCAGCCAGGTGGGCAGGCGCGCGTTCCATTGGGCCGAGGTGTCGGCGACCAGGGTGTTGAGGTCGGCCTTGGACTCGAGGCGGGCCTCCAGGCGGTCGCCCTTGGCCGAGGAAAATACGGCGCGGCTGACCTCGACCAAGGCGTGCTCCGGCGTGAGTTCCAGGCGTGCGTCGGCCTCGAGCGTGAGAGGCGGCAGGGCCGGCAAGTCGGGGCTGGCAACGGAAAATGCGGCGCTTTGGAGGTGCCCGACGGGCGCAAAGCGCAGACGGCTGGAATCGGGGGAAGACAGGGCCCACTCGCCGTCCATCTCGCCGCCGGTGATCTGGCCGATCTCCATGACAGGCGTGAGCCAGCCCATCGGCACCTGCCGCAGGCTGAGGCGGCCCCACGGGGCGGTGTCGCCATCGCCACCCGGGGGCAAGGCGACCGGCCGCTCCAAGCGGAGTCGCAGGGCGGCGTTGGAGCCATCACTGGAGGCATCGGCCTCCAGCTTTTCAAGACGCCATTGGCCGCCGCGCCGGGCCAGGCCGACGGTGTGCCGGCCGTGCAGCCGGCCGATGGCGGCGAGCTCCGGCATGAATCGCTGCCACTCGGTGCCGCTGAAGTCGCCGTCGGCGGTGGCCTCGGCCGCACCGGTGCGCGTGTCGAGCGCGAGCGTGCCCTGCGTGGTGGTGCGCACCTCCGGCAGGTCGGAGCGTTGCAAGACATGGGCGGCCAGCGCCGAGCCTCCCCGCGCCTGCCAGGTGCCGTTGATCCTACCATCGGCGCGGTTGAAGGCGGCCTGGCCGGTAAATTCGACGGCGGGGTCGCCCAACTCGGGTGACAGATTCAGCTCGTAGGACTCGCCTTGCGGCGTGCGGGCGGCCGTGAGCCGCAGGTGCACGGCGGGCAGGCGGTAGCTGGGACTGGCCGCCGGGCTCAGGCGGCCAGCGATGACGATGCGATCGATGTGCTCGTCCGGTGTCGCGGTGAAATCGAGCGTGCCGGCGAATTTCCACATGCCCGTGAATCCCGCGACGAGGGCGCCGGGCGTGGTGAATTCGAACTGCACGCGGCCGGGCTTGGTGATGTCGAGGTCGGCTCCCTTGATGGAGAAGGTGGCCACGATGGGCTCCGCGCCGGGTTGCTCGAGCGTCAGGGTGCCGTCGGCTTCGGCCTTGGAGCAGGCCCAGGCCAGCGGCGCCTGCAGGCCATCCAGCATTCCGGTAAAGGGTGCGGCCGGGGCGGCCGGTGATGCGGCCGACGCCCGGATGGAAAGTTGGCGCGCCTGCAGGTCCGCGATGGCCAGGCGGCGGCGCGAGAGCAGTTGCCACGGGGAAATGGCGAGCCGCAGGGCGCGCGCCTCGACGGTCAGGTTGGGCAGGCGCAGGCGCACATCGGCGGCCTCGGCTCCGCCCGGGCCGACGGCGACGCGGCTGAAATCGACGGCGGGGCCGGCTTCACCCGCCAGAACCCGGCGCAGCAGCCAGGATTGCACCGGCGGGAGCAGCAGGATGAGGACGGTGAGCGCGGCGCCGCCCAAGCCGCCGAGCAGGATCCACCAGCCGATGCGGCGTTTTTGAACGGGAGCGGGCGGGAGGTCAGGCACGATGGAGGCCGTTCAGGGTGCGAACAGCACGCAAACGGCCTGCGGCACGGTGACGGTGCTGCCGGTGGCAGTCAGACGACCGGTGGCCGGATCGACCTGGAAGGAGACGAGGTTGTCGCTGTTCATGTTGGCGCAGACGAGCCAGCGACCGTCGGGCGTGAGGTTGAAATTCCGCGGGTGCTTGCCGCCGCAGGGCGTGAGCTCGACGAGTTGCAGCAGGCCATCGGCCTGCACGGCGAACACCGCGATGCTCTCATGGCCGCGGTTGGAGGCGTAAACGAATTTGCCGTTGGGGTGGACGCGGATCTCGGCTGCGCGATCGGGATCCGTGACCTTGAATCCGGCCGGCAGCGTCGAGATGTGCTGGACTGGCTTGGCGGTGCCGCCGGAGGCATCGTAGGAGCAGGCGCTGATCGAGCCGTCGATCTCGTTCAGGATGTAGAAAAACTTCCCGTCGCGGGAAAACTTGGTGTGGCGCGGGCCGGAACCGGGCGGGGTGGCGATGGTGCCCGCCGCGTGCGGGGCGAGCGTGCCGGCGGCGGGGTCGAGCTGGTAGGCCAGCACGCGGTCGAGCCCGAGGTCGGCGACAAAGGCGAAGCGGTTGTCCGGCGAGATGGTCACCGAGTGCGGGTGCGGCTTGTCCTGCCGCGCCCGGTTGGGGCCGAGGTCGCCTTGGTGGACGATGAACGAAGCGCGTTCGCCGATGCGACCATCCGCCGCGAGCGGATAGGAGACGACCTGGCCGCCGCCGTAGCTGACGGTGACGAGCATCCGGCCGCTGGCGTCGGCCGCGAGGTGAGTGGTGTTGCCGCCGCCGGCGCCGCGGGAGTTCAGCGGCGAGAGCTTGCCGGTGGCCGCATCGTAGGCGAAGGCCGCCGCGCCGCCGCTGATCTTGCCGTCCGGGCCGGGGCCTTCGCCGAGGGCGTAGAGCACGGGCTGCGACGGATGCCAGGCGAGGAAGGTCGGGTTGGGCGTGGCGGCGGCGAGCGCGGGGGTGCCGAGGGCACCGGTGGCGGGGTCGAGCCGCACGGCGTAGATGCCCTGGCTGCCTTCCTTGGTGTAGGTGCCGATGAACATGAGCTGGCTGGCGGCGGACATGGCGGAGGTGAGGGTGAAAACGAGGGGGAGGAGGCGGCGAGGTAGCATGAGCTAAATCGTTCTCGTTCTCTTACTCTTTCTCTTTCTCCCGGGTTGCGAAGGAGAACGAGTAAGAGAATGAGAACGAGAACGATGGAAGAGGATCACGCCAGCGCTTCCTTGTAGTGGCGGCGGCACATGGCGACGTAGCGGTCGTTGCCGCCGATCTCGACCTGGGCACCTTCCTTCACGCCGCGGCCGTCGGGGCCGACGCGGAGGTTCATCGTGGCCTTGCGGCCGCAGTGGCAGATGGTTTTCAGCTCGATGAGGTTGTCGGCCAGGGCCAGGAGCGCGGCGCTGCCCGGGAAAAGCTGGGCCTGGAAATCGGTGCGCAGGCCGTAGCACAACACCGGGATGCGGAGCTGGTCGGCGATCTCGGTGAGTTGTTCGACCTGCCGGCGGGTGAGGAACTGCGCCTCGTCGATCAGCACGCAGGCGACGGGCTGGGCGGCATGGGCGGCCTTCACATGGGCGAAGACGTCCTCATCGGCCTGCAGGGCCATGGCCTCGGCATCGAGGCCGATGCGGGACTTGATTTTCCCGGTGCCGGCGCGGGTGTCGATCGCCGGGGTGAAGAGCAGGGTGCGCATGCCCCGCTCGTGGTAGTTGTAGCTCGATTGGAGCAGGACGGTCGATTTGCCGGCGTTCATCGCCGAGTAGTAGAAATAGACTTTCGACATGCTGGCAGAGCTAAGACGGGGGCTCTGCGGCGGGCGACGACAAAAACCGGGCGAGGGTTCCACCATCAGTCTGCGCCCATCCAAGGAAAAGCCGCGACTTGCGTCGCGGCTTGGCGGTGGGGATCAGGCCCGCTCACTCCCAGCCGATTGGCCGGCCCTTGTTCTGTTCCTGCAGCCACTGCATGAGCGGGGCGTAGTAGGCGACCATGGCGCGGGTGCTGAGCTCCTCGCCGGTGGCTTCCTTGAGGACCTTGCGCCAGTCCTCGGTCTTGCCCTTCTCCATGATCTTGCGGAGGAAGTCGCCGACTTCCTTGTTGTTGGCGTAATTGCAGCTCTGCGGCGGCTGCTTGAGGATGTGTTTCGCGATGTAGTCGTTGAGCTGGTATTTGAACACCTGGGCGATGGCGTAGCTGTAGTAGTAGCACGGCGTGTCGTTGATGTGGGTCTTCGTGGCGGCGTCGCACCACTCCTCGCCGCGCGCGGCGGGCGGCTCGACGCCCTGGAAATCGCGGACGTATTGCCACCAGCGGGCGTTCCACTGGTCGGCGGGCAGGCCCTTGGCATAGACGTCGGCTTCCCAGTGCGCCATGACGCCGGAGGCCCAGAAGATAAACGGCACGCCCGGGACGAGGGCGTTGTTGAGGAGGAAGGCGTTTTCATCGACCTTGAAATCGGCGGGCAGGATGCCGAGCTGCTTCAGGTAAGGAGCCATGCCGGAGGCCAGCGCGGTCAGCTCGCCGAAGCCCTCGTGGAAGGCCGGGTTCGCGCCGGTGCGGAGCAGGGCCGGCACCTCGGGGCGGGTGTAGCCCATGAAATAATAGATGTGGCCGAACTCATGGTGGTTGGTCGAGAACCACCACGGGTTGGCCTCGATGCTCTGGAGCGAGCGGAGGTCGTTCTCGAGGTCCACGTGCCAGGCGGAGGCGTGGGTGTTCTTCTTGCGCTTGTCGCCGGCGGGCACGGGATAGAGGTCGGATTTTTCCCAGAAGGACTGCGGCAGCTTCGGGAAGCCGAGGCCGACGTAGAACTGCTCGGAGGAGCGCGCGACCCACTCGGGGGTCTTGTCCTTGAAGAACGGCGTGAGGTCGGCGCCCTCGGAGAGGCCGCCCCATTCCTGCGACCAGCGGTTGTTGATCCAGTGGGCGGGAATGCGCTTCGGCACGGGCTGCTGGTATTTCTCGGCGAGCTTGTATTTCACCCAGGTGTGGAGCTGCAGGTAGAGCGGACGCAGCTCGCGCATGAACTCGTCCTGCAGCTTGATCATCTCGTCGGTCGTCATGCCGTAGCCGGCGACTTGCAGCGCGAAGTAGTCGGGGTAATCGAGCTCCTTCGCGACGCCGTTGCGGAGGTCGCGGAGCTTCACGAGGCCGGGCTTGAGGGCCTTGCCGGATTCCTTGGAGGCCTCCCACACGGCCTGGCGCTCCTTCAGGTCGGTGCTCGCGTTGAGGAGGTTGTCTATTTCGTTCACCGTGATCGGCTTTCCAGCCAGCTTGAACTCGAAGCCGTTGAGCGTGGAGGCCTGCGCCACCTCGGCGTCGATGCGGTCGGCGACGAGCTTGGGGTTGGTCATCGGGCCCTCGGCGGCGAGGAGGAGCAGCTGCTGGAGCTCGCGGATGGTGAGCTCATTCAGCTCATGGCGCTGGAGGAGCAGGGCCTTGGCCTCGTTGATGAGGACGGGGTCGCCGGTGAACGCGGCGCGGGCCTTGCTGGCGGTCTCGGAGCCGGCGTCGTGGAGGGGCGAGACATCGGTGAGGGCCTTCCACTGGGCGTTGCCCTCGAGGGTCACGAGGGACTTGTAGGCGGAGTTGACGAGGAGCAGGAAGCGGTCGGCGCGTTCCTGCGTGGGGTTGGCATCGGCGGCGAACGTGACGGAGGCCGCAAGCAGCGCCGCAACGGCGGCACCGCGGAGGGGGGATGTAACGCGGGTCATGGCCGTGTCATAAGCCTCCGGGAGCCCCAGCCAACCAAGAAAAGTAACCGCTACTTTTTCTTTCTAGTCCAGTAGGCCAGCGGCTGTTCGTAGCAGATGCCGGGAAGGTCTTCGGTCTTATTCCTGAAATACAGCTCTGCGTCCTTCACGCCCTTGTTGTAGGCGAGCGGGGCGATCTCCTGCTGGAAATACTCCATCAGGAACCGGGCTTTCATCTCACTGAGTTCTTGGTCGAATTCCTCGCGGAAATATTTCTGCAGGGAAGGGATGATCTCGGTGGTTTCCTCTTTGGTCAATTCAAGGGCCATGTGGTGTGGGGTGGATGAAAGGCAATAAGTCACCAAGGCAGAGCTTGGCACATAAAGGTGCAAAAATCCGACGACATGTGAGACTCTCAAAGACCTATAGGCGCACGGAAAATATTGCCCGCCCGGCGGATATTTTTTTGGGCCTTTTCGTGGCCAACCCAATTCTGGAGCCGTCAAATCTTCACCGGCTTGACGCGCTGGCCGTCGGTCACGCGGTCGCCGGGGTAGAGGATGACCTCGTCGCCTGCGCTGAGGCCCCGGAGCACCTGCACCTCGCGGCCGCTGGAGCGGCCGGCCTCGACGGGCACGAGCACGGCCCTGCCGCCGCGGACGACGTAGGCGGCCGACTCGCTGCCGCGGCGGAACAGGGCGGAGACGGGCACCTTCAGGGTGTTCTCGGTTTCCCAGACGACCACGCGGGCCTCGACGCGGAAGTTGTCGCCCAGGGAGGCGCGCTCGGCGACGGGCGTGAGGATGTCGGCCACGACGTTGACGCGCTGCTCCTCGACGCCGAGGGCGGAAATTTTGGTGAAGGCGGCGGGCTCGACCAGCCGCACGCGGGCCGCGAGCGGCTGCGGGCCGCCCCATTGCTCCAGCTCGACGCGGGCCCCGGGCGCGAGCGCGGCGCCGTCGCGGGACAGCAGCTCGACGACGACCTCGAGATCAGCCGGGTCGCCAACGTCGAGCAGCGCCGTGCCGGCCGTGACGGGGCGCTCGCTTTCCTGAAAGACGTGCAGCACGCGGCCGGCGACGGGGGAGCGCACCTCGAGTTGGGCGGGCACGGTGTCCGGGCCGACGACGGCCAGCTCGGCGACGGCGGCCCGCAGCGCGCCCTCGGCGGCGACGACCTCGCGGGCGGCGGCCGTCTCGCGCATCTGGACGCTCTCGAAGTCCTGCGGCGACACGGTCTTCTCGGTCAGCATCCGCGCCATGCGGTTGAGCTCATTGGCCGCGAGGGCGTGGGCGGCGCGGGTTTTCTCCAGCGTGGCGGCGGCGGAGTCGCGGCGCGCCTCCGCGAGGGCGCGGCTGCGGTTGTCGAGCGGCGACGCGGCCATCGGCTCGATGACGGCGACGACATCGCCGGCGGCGACGGTGGCGCCGGGCTTGAAGGGCACGCGGCGCAGTTGCCCGCTGACGGGGGAGGAGACGACGTAGCGCTGCCGGATGCGCGTTTTGCCCTCCTCGCTGACCGTGGCGCGCAGGGGGCCGGTGGCGGCGAGGGCGGTCTCGACCGGGGCGGGCTTGGGGCGCAGGCCGTAGGCGAGGGCGGCGAGGAGGCCGGCTCCGAGAATGTAGGGCAGCGCGCGGGCGAGGGGGGACGGTGTCATGGGGACGAGGGATGAAAGCAGTTATTAATCACGGAAAACACGGAAGTCGATGGCCACAGAAGGCACAAAAGACGCAATATACTCGGATGCGTCATTCTGAGCGCAGCGCAGAATCCAGCACGATGACCGCGAGCGGTCGTGCCGATGGATCCTTGTATGTCTGCACCGATGCGAGAAGGCGAGGAAAACAGCCCGGACCGGGTTCCGAGAATGGGCGTCACAGCTCGTCGGAGGAACCCGGTTCGGGCGGGATTGCGTCGGCCCGGCCGAGTGGTTGGACTGGGGCTCTCCCGCCAGGGCGCCGGGGACGCTGGCCGCGTTCCCGGCGGCAAGACCGACAGGCCACTGGATCCCAGAGCCTCGAGCTCGCAGCGAAGCCGGGCCGCGGTCTTGTGCCTGGTCAAACTCGAACCGCTGACTGAGTCATGAACTCGCATCACAAGACAGAGTTGTCCGAACCTGTGCATTACGTCGGCCTGGATGTCTCCAAGGCGCGACTGGA
>JAEUGW010000031.1 GCA_016795565.1 Opitutaceae bacterium
AGAACATCGTTGGGTCGCCACCATGGATCGCGGCATGGTCCGCGCGTATATGTGCGGAACGAGGGTGGTAGGATTCGGCTACCAAGAGATTGTCGCGCTTCATCCAACGACCGCCAACGAAGACTTCACGCGTCAGCAACCCAGCCGCCGGCACTATTACACTCAGCATTGTTTTCTCTTCCGAAGCCTGCGGGAGCGATTGGAGACCGAGTGGATTCCTGCGCTTGTGAAAGAACTCACCGTGAGTGCCGAGCGATTGCCGCTCCTTTGGGATGCCGACTTCTTTTTGGGCGATCCTCCGGGGTCGGAGTTTCTTTTGTGCGAAATCAATGCGAGCTGCGTCTCGCCGTTTCCAGAAAGTGCGATCACGCCAATGATCGACGAACTGGAAAGACGTCTGAACCTGAAGACGACTGGACACGCGCCTTTGCCCATCAGGAAGGCTGACGCATTGTCCCGGTTGCATCCACCGCTTGGGCCGTGAGCACCATCGTCTGTGGGCAGTTGTCGCTGGTGGCTTTCCCGAGTCTTGGTCACGACCGGCACCGCCACCGGCGATGCGAAGATCTGCCCGTTCTTCCAGAGGTTACCTGGGCGAATGCGGTAAGCGTGGTCGGTTCACCTCCGCCTAGCAAAGGGGGTGGTAGTCTGTTTATTGGGTGAATCGATGTGCGTCGGATCACTCAAACGGTCCTCAGTCGCTCGATCAGGGCTTCATTGGTTGTTGACGGCAACCGTGTCATGAGCCCGACAACGGGGAGCGGCCTGAGGTCCGCGCGCTTTTCGCTCTAGCCGGTTGTCGCTTCAGTGCCGGACCCGCAGCGAAATGCCGAAGTGCCAGGGCGGTAACAAAATCGCTGGGCTGTCGGCTCCGAGGCCGGCGGCTTCCGCCCACTGTTGAATCTGATCGGCCCGCGGACGAATATCGAGCGACGGTCCCCGCGGCGTAACGATGTCGCTCCGCCAATGGATGACAGCGACGAATCCCCCGGGCTTCACCACGTCGCGGGCCGCTCGCAACAGAGCCACCGGCTCCTCCGCGTGAAGGATATTGAAGAGCAATGCCGCGTCGCACGCACCGCGTGACAGACCGAAGCCGTTCGCAAGCACATCCCGGAGTTCCGCCTGCACGTTCGGAATCCCGGCCTCGCGAGCACGGCGGACGGTCGTAACGACCATCTCCTGATCGATGTCGAAAGTATGCACGTTGCCGCCAATCCGTCGGGCCAGCGGCAACGTGAAAGTGCCATAGCCGCAGCCCAGTTCCGCGACATCTCCCGTCGCCGGACCAAATCCAAAGGCATCCAGGATGCCCGTCACATCAAGGAGCGTTTCCCAATAATCCTGTGCCGGCATGCCGCTTTCCCGGAGCTTCATGGTTCAAAGTGTGACCAGGCGGTCGGAGTCACGGACGATTTCGTAGAGGTCCTTCATCGTGGACAGCGGGCAAAGCTCTGACCCTTCGGAATTCCGGAGCTTCAGGCAGGTGCCACAAGCGAGCACTTTCCCACCTGCCGCAAGCACGGCCTCCGCCTGCTCGCGCACGTTGAATTTCGAGTCATCGATCCGGTCGAGTTCCACGCCCTTGCCGAGCAGGAACACCTTGACGGTGTCGCCCTGCTTAAGGCCGAAATTAGCCAGTCGCAGTCCGTTGAAGACGGTTTCGGGATCGGTTTGAGACAGGATGATGCCGAGCTTCATAAGGGGAAGAGCATTATGCCGGCACCGCCACAGGCAGGCGGGCCAGTTTCCATTCCGGGAAACCGTCCTGGAGTCGCCGGGCCTGAAATCCGCGGGCGCGCAACCGGGCCACGGCTTCAAACGCCATCACGCAATAGGGGCCGCGGCAGTAGGCCACGATCTCCTGATCCCGGGGCAACTCCGACAGATGCCGCTCCAGTTCCGCCAGCGGCAGATGCACTGCCCCGGGAATGTGGCCTTCGGAAAATTCGTCGAGCGGACGCACGTCGATGACGAAGACCGCGCCAGCCTTCTTGCGTCGGAGGAGCTCGGCGCGCGACACGGGCTCAAGCGAGTCCCGCTTCTTGAAGTAGCGGTTGATCGTGCGCGCGGTCTCAACGTGGTTCCGCTCCGCCAGCTCCTGGAGTGATCCGATGAGGGTAACCACGGCCGGATCGGCCAAACGATAGCGGATGTATTTCCCTTCACGGCGGTTGGCGGTGAGCCCGCTCCCGCGTAGGTGCTGGAGATGTTGGGAAACGTTGGCCACCGGCAGGCCGATGGCCGCAACGAGATCTTCAACGCTACGCTCCCTCTGGGCGAGCAGCTCCAGAATCTCCAGTCGCGGAGCGCTCGCGAGCGTCTTCGCGACCTTGGCGAACTGCGCATAGAGCTGTCGTTTGATCCCGGGTGCGCTCATATTATCATTCAACGCTTTTGTTGAATGTATGGATGCGAGTCAAGCGCCCCGCTTATCCAGCGGGCACGGGTCCATATACCGGACAAGCGGCATTCACCATGAACAACGGAACCCAAGAACTCACCAGCGCCGCTCGCGGCGCTCGCACCACGACTACCGGCAACGAACTCGACCCATCCAAACGCGAACTGATGAAAGCCGAGATCCGCCTCGCCCCCGATTTGCTGAAAATCTTTTGACCTATCTTTTCGTGAGCAGAAGCAAGGTGACCGAAAATGGTCGGGTCTCCGAATAGAACCGCGAACTCGTGCACAGAGCGGTCAAAACCGTTCGTTCGATTTCCATCACTCTCTCAGGCACTTCGGTGATTCTTTGACCGATCTGGTAATCGGTTCGGATTTTTCTCGAAGTGGCTGCCCGGCATGGATTCGAACCATGACTAGGCGAGTCAAAGTCGCCTGTGCTACCATTACACCACCAGGCAGTGATGAGGCGCGAAAGAAGCCCCCGCTCCGATGGGGGTCAAGGGCCGAAATCACATGAATTGCTTGTCGGTCCGGCGGGATTCCCGAAGGCTCGCTAACATGCAGGCCAAGCGTGCTTTCGTCTACATCGTGCGGTGCGCCGACCGCACCTTCTACATCGGCACGGCGAAGGACGTGAAGGCGCGGCTGGCGATGCACAACCGCGGCAAGGGCGCCAAATACACCCGGCCGCGGCTACCCGTGCGCGTCGTCTGGCAGGAGGGTCCCATGAGCCTGACCCGCGCGCTGCAGCGCGAGTATCAATTGAAGCAATTGACGCGTCCGCAGAAACAGGCGCTCATCCGGGGCAAACTGGTCGTCAAGCGACCGCGCTGATCCGCCCATGCTTTTCCTCAACAAACTTCTGCCCGTCTTCGTGCTGCCCGTCGGTTGGGTCGCACTGTTGATCCTGTTCGCGATGTGGAAAAAGAAGCGCTGGCCGCTGGTGGCGGCGCTGGCCGTCCTATACCTGAGCAGCATCCCGCTGGTCGGCAGCCGGCTGATCGGCTGGGTGGAATCCCGGAACCCGCCTGTGCCCGTGGCGCAGGTCGAGCCGGCCGATGTCGTCGTGGTGCTGGGCGGAGTCCTGGGGCCGCGGGTTGAGGGGGGCACGGTGCCCAATTTCCTGGACACCTCGGAGCGGTTCGATGCGGGCGTGATCCTGCTGCAGGCCGGCAAGGCCCGCACGCTGGTCTTCACCGGCGCTCGGATGTCCTGGCGGGACACGGCGGCGACCGAAGGCGACGAACTGAAGCGCATCGCGGAGACGCGCGGCGTGCCAGCGGAGAGAATCCTGGTCACGCGCCAGGTCGGAAACACCGCGGACGAGGCGGCGGCGGTGGCTGAGCTGATGAAATCCCATGGCTGGAGGCGCGTCATCCTCGTCACTTCCGGCTGGCACATGGCGCGCGCGGCCCACCAGTTCCAGAAAGCGGGCGTGGACTGCACGCTTTTCCCCGTGGATTTCCGTCACGATCCGGCGCGCGCGGTGATCGCGATTGACTTCCTGCCGCGCGGCGAGGCCTGGCAGCAGACCCAGACGGCGCTGCGCGAGTGTTATGGACGGCTGTTCTACCGGCTGTTCCGGTGAACGGACCATGGCCGCGGTCTCAAGAGCGCAGCGGCGCTTTCCTCCCCTTGGCGGACTTTCCCTTCCTCGCGGGTTTGGCCGGCGGGGTGACGACGAAGGGTTCGTAGAGCGGCGCGAACTTGCGCGGGAAGCGGCCGGTGAGGCGCGTGCCGTCGTCGAGCGACTCCTGCTGGCGCACATGGCCGACGTGGTGGAGCTTCGCCACGACATCGTAGCGGTGGTGCGGGATGAGCAAGTCGGCCGCGACGGTGTCGTCGGTGGCGAGGGCCTCGCACTCGCGGAGCAGGTCGGCGAGGCCGGCACCGGTGTGGACACTGATGAAGAGCGCCTCGGGGTGCTGGGCGCGGAGGCGGGCGAGGGCGTGGGCGTCGAGGAGGTCGGTCTTGTTGAAGACGGTGAGGGTGGGGCGGTCCGCAGCGCCGAGCTCGCCGAGCACGGCCATTGTGGTGGCGTGGTGTTGGTCCACGTTCGGGTTTGAGGCGTCGAGCAGGTGGATGAGGAAGTCGGCGACGACGACCTCCTCGAGCGTGGCCTTGAAGGCTTCGACGAGGCGGTGGGGCAGGCGGCGGATGAAGCCGACGGTGTCGGTCAGCAGCAGCGTGCGGCCGTCCGGCAGGGTGAGCTGGCGGGTGGTGGGATCGAGGGTGGCGAAGAGCTTGTCGGCGGCGAGGACCTGGGCGCCGGTGAGCTTGTTGAGGAGGGTGGACTTGCCGGCGTTGGTGTAGCCGACGATGGCGGCCGTGGGCACCGGCGTGCGCTGGCGGCGGCGGCGCTGGGTGGCGCGCTGCGAGGTGACCTGCGCGAGCTCGGCCTTGAGCTTGGTGATGCGGTTGCGGACGAGGCGGCGGTCCTGTTCCAGCTGGGTCTCGCCCTCGCCGCCCATGCCGCCCGAGCTGCGCTGGCGGGACAAGTGGGACCAGGCGCGCGTCAGGCGCGGCAGGGAATATTCCATGCGGGCCAGGGCCACTTGCAGCACGGCCTCGCGGGTCTGCGCCCGGTCGGCGAAGATCTCGAGGATGACCTCCTGCCGGTCAATGACGGCGAGGCCGGATTCGGTCTCCCAGTTGCGCTGCTGGGCGGGCGAGAGTTCCTCGTCGATGACGATCACGTCGGCCCCCTCGGCCTTGGCCTGCGCAATGAGCTCGGCGGCCTTGCCGGTGCCGATGAGGAATTTCGGCTGCTGGCGGTCGCGGAGGTTGATCAGGATGGAGTGGGTGATCGCGAGCCCGATGTTTTCCACGAGCTCGACGAGCTCGGTGAGCAGCTCCGCTCCTTCGCCCGGTTTCATGTCCGGGGTCTGCACTCCGACCAGGAGGGCGCGGGTGGTGGGCTTCTTCGGATCGAGGAAATTGGACATGGGCACCACTCAGTAGCCGCGGCCCAAGGCTAGTCAAACGAACCCCGCGCGCAGCCTCCGCCGCGCATGACACACACGGCGGGTTGTGGACTGGACACCGCGGGACGCACACTGCAAAGTATTGCCGTTGGCTCGGTGAATTTTCATCTACCCCGCTTTGCCCGCGAGGGTGGTCACGTTGGAAAAGTTGCAGAAGCATAGGGGATGTAACTCGCTTTTTCCGTGGCTGCTCCCGCGGGCATTTTTTTTGAGGCCGGGCTCCACCCCAAGACGCTTTGCCGTGTCACGGCAGCGGACAGAATGACGCCGTCGCTGTGCCAACTCGTCCGGTCTGGCGCGGCGCGGTGAGCTTAAATCCGCTGCCGCCAACGGGAAAAGCGGGGCCCGGCTTGGAACGCATCGTGCAAGGTGCCCTTCCCATATGAATCCCGAAAAAATGACCGTCATGTCGCGCCAGGCCGTGGCGGAGGCGCAGAACGAGGCGCGCCGCCGCTCACACAACGAGGTGGACACCTGGCACCTGCTCGTCGCGCTCCTCGCCCAGGAGGGCGGCATCGTGCCGTCGCTGGCCGAGAAACTCGGACTGACCGTCAGCGCGTTGCAGCTCGCCGCGAACCGCGAGCTCGAGCGCCTGCCGAAGGTGAGCGGGGCGGTTGACGTCTCAAAGATCTACGTCACCCAGGCCCTGAACGAGGTGCTGACCAAGGCGGAAGCCGAGGCGGCGGCACTCAAGGACGAGTTCCTGAGCGTCGAGCACCTGTTCCTCGCGCTCATCGCCGTCGGCAAGCCGGACACCCTGAAAAAATACTTCGCGAGCTTCGGCCTCGACCGGGCCAAGGTGCTCACGCAGCTCCAGGCCATGCGCGGCAGCCAGCGCGTGACCACGGACAATCCCGAGACGACCTACAATGCCCTTGAGAAATACGGCATCGACCTCGTCGCGCAGGCGCGCAAGGGCAAAATCGATCCCGTCATCGGCCGCGACGCCGAGATCCGCCGGGCCATTCGCATTCTTTCCCGCAAGACGAAGAACAACCCCGTGCTCATCGGCGAGCCCGGCGTCGGCAAGACCGCCATTGTCGAGGGACTCGCCCAGCGCATCCTGCGCGGCGACGTGCCCGAGGGCCTGAAGGACAAGACCGTGTTCGCCCTCGACATGGGCGCGCTGGTCGCCGGCGCGAAATATCGCGGCGAGTTCGAGGAGCGCCTCAAGTCCGTGCTCAACGAGGTCAAGGCGGCCGAGGGCCGCATCATCCTCTTCATCGACGAGCTCCACACCATCGTCGGTGCCGGCAAGACCGACGGCGCGATGGATGCCGGCAACCTGCTCAAGCCCATGCTCGCTCGCGGCGAGCTGCACTGCATCGGCGCCACCACGCTTGACGAATACCGCCAGCACATCGAGAAGGACCCGGCCCTCGAGCGCCGCTTCCAGCCCGTGGTCGTCGAGGAGCCTTCCGTCGAGGACGCCATCTCCATCCTGCGCGGCCTGCGCGAGCGCTATGAACTGCACCACGGCGTGCGCATTCAGGACAACGCGCTGGTGTCCGCCGCCGTGCTCTCGCACCGCTACATTTCCGACCGGTTCCTGCCCGACAAGGCCATCGACCTCGTGGACGAGGCCTGCGCCATGATCCGCACCGAGATCGACTCGCTGCCCACGGAGCTCGACGAGCTCCAGCGCCGCGTCATGCAGCTCGAGATCGAGGAGACCGCGTTGAAGCAGGAGAAGGACGATCCGTCCAAGCGCCGGCTCGAGGTGCTCCGCAAGGAACTCGCCGACGCCAAGGAGCAGGCCACCGCCCTCCGCGCCGTCTGGTCCAAGGAGAAGGAGTCCCTCGGCCGCGTGCAGAAAGTCCGCGAGGAACTCGAGGCCGCGCGCCTCGAGATGGCCAAGGCCGAGCGCGCCTACGACCTCAACCGGATCGCCGAGCTCAAGCACGGCCGCATCCCCCAGCTCGAGAAGGAACTGGCCAAGGCCGAGAAATCCGGGACCGCCAAGACCACGCTCGTAAAGGAGGAGGTCTCGTCCGAGGAGATCGCGGAGATCATCTCGAAGTGGACCCACATCCCGCTGTCCAAGCTCCTGCAGGGCGAGAAGGAGAAGCTCCTGAAGCTCGAGGATGAGCTGCACACCCGTGTCATCGGCCAGGACGAGGGCGTGCGCCTCGTCAGCGAAGCCATCCTGCGCGCCCGCGCCGGCATCAAGGATCCGCGCCGTCCCATCGGCAGCTTCTTGTTCCTCGGACCGACCGGCGTCGGCAAGACTGAGCTCGCCAAGACGCTCGCCGAGCAGCTCTTCGATTCCGAGGCCAACCTCATCCGCCTCGACATGTCCGAATACATGGAGAAACACAGCGTCGCCCGCATGATCGGCGCGCCTCCCGGCTACGTCGGCTACGACGAGGGCGGGCAGCTCACCGAGGCCGTGCGGCGCAAGCCGTATTCCGTCGTGCTCTTCGACGAGATCGAGAAGGCTCACCCGGACGTGTTCAACGTCCTGCTCCAGGTGCTCGACGACGGCCGCATCACCGACTCGCAGGGCCGCACCGTGGATTTCAAGAACACCGTCATCATCATGACCTCGAACATCGGCAGCCGCCACCTGCTCGAAGGGGTGAAGGGCGACGAGATCCCGGAGAGCACGCGCGAAGCGGTCATGGCCGACCTGCGCGCGTCGTTCCGGCCCGAGTTCCTCAACCGCGTGGACGAGACCGTGCTCTTCAAGCCGCTCGCGCTCGAGGAGATCGAGCGCATCGTCACCCTGCTCGTGGCCGACATCAACCGCCGGCTCGCCGACAAGCGTGTCACGGTTGTGCTCGACGCGAAGGCGCAGGCCTGGGTTGCCGAGAAGGGCTACGACCCGGTCTTCGGTGCCCGTCCGCTCAAGCGCTTTCTCCAGCGGCACCTCGAGACCCGGCTCGCCCGCGCTCTCATCGCCGGCGAGGTCGCCGAGGACTCGACCGTCACCTTCAAGGTGAAGGGCGACGAATTGGTGCTGGGGTGAGTTCGGCGCGGGCGGGGATGGCGCGCGTCCGGGACGTAGCGCGTCCTCACAGCAGCCATTCGATGGGCAGCCAGGAGTAGAAGCGGATGGAGGCGCGGCGCCAAAAGCCGGCGCCGGGCTCGGCCTGGTGGACGATCTCGCGCCCCCCGGACTGCTCGAGCCATAGGATGCGGCCGCGATCATCGAGGCGCAGCCGATAGGCGTGACCGGTCGGGTCGGCGGCAATGGCGTCGGCAATGGCGCCGGCCAAGGCGGGACTCTCGATCACGAGGCCTGACTCGGTGTTGAGCCGGGCGGAGCGCGGATCGAAATTGAAGGAGCCGATGAATGCGCGGGCCTGGTCGACGGCGAAGGTCTTGGCGTGCAGGCTGGAACCGGAACTGCCGGTGAGGCCGTGGTCACGGCCGCCAAAGCTGCCAAACCCGGGTTTCAACTCGCGCAGTTCGATGCCGGCGGCGAGCAGGGCGGCGCGGTGCTTGGCGTAGCCGGCATGCACGATGGCGACATCGGTGGCGGCGAGGGAGTTCGTGAGCACGCGGACCTTGACCCCCTGGCGGGCGAGCGCGCCGAGGGTTGCGACGCCGGTCCGGGTCGGCACGAAATAGGGGGAAACCAGAGTGAGTTCCGTCTGCGGCGCCCCGAGCGCCTCCTTCAGCCGGACGCCGATCAGGTTGTCCTCGGTGGCCCGGCCCAGGCCCTTGGCGGGGTCATCACTGATCAGGCGGGTGGGGGCCCAGATGAGTGCGAGCCGGTGCTCGATCAACTCGCGAACCAAGGGGCGCTGGGCGACAGCATCAAGGTAGGGGATGGCGTCGGCCTGGCGAGAGACGGTTTCCGCAGCGCGAAGCAGCTCGGCACCCGCAGCGGGCCCGACCGGGCGCAGCAGGCGGTCAACCGGATAAGCCGACTCGCTCGCCCAGTAACGGGCAAAATCGCGGGAGACGTCGTGCGCCACGGGGCCGACGGCGAGGGCATCGAGGTCGACAAACAGCGCGTGGTCGCCGGTGCCGAAGTATTCGTCGCCGATGTTGCGTCCGCCGACAATGGTGAGCTGGTTGTCGGCGGTGAGGGACTTGTTGTGCATCCGGCGGTTGAGCCGGGGAAAATCGGTGAGGTAGGCCAGTGCGCGCCAGCGGCGGACGACAAAGGGGTTGAAGAGCCGCACCTCGATGTTCGGGTGGACGTCGAGGGCCGCCAGCGTGTCGTCAAGGCCGGCGGTGTTGTTGTCGTCGAGGAGCAGGCGCACGCGGACGCCGCGTTCGGCGGCCTGGTAGAGGGCGGCGAAGAGCAGGGTGCCGGAGAGATCGCGGTGCCAGATGTAGTATTGAACGTCGAGCGTGCGTTCGGCGGCGCGGACAAGGAGCAGGCGGGCGGCAAACGCATCGTGGCCGTCGGCGAGGGGGAAAATCCCGGACTGGCCAGGGTGGGCGGCCACCTGCGGAGCCACGGCGCGGCCCAACGCGGTGTCGGCCGTGGCGGACAGACGGGAAGAGGGGCTGCGGCCTTCGAGGGGAGGCAAGCGAAACATCTGGGCGCAGCCAATCCATCCCAGGCAGAAGATAACCGCAAGCGCCAGGGCGAGCGTCGGCCGACGGCGGATTCGTTGCATGGAGGTCATTACTGCCGTCGCGCAGGCCAGTCTAGCGGAAAGCCCGGGGCGAAGCGGCAGGAACAGGCCGCGCGGCCATGCCGGGCGCCGGTCCGACGCGTTTATCGGTATGGCCATCGCACCGGGCAGCCCGGCGAGTCCTTCAAGTGAAGCCGGGGGCGGGCATCAACTCTCACCGGCGGCACGGCGACCGCCCGTATTCTTTCTTTGCGTCTCGGCGGCTTTGCGTGAGATTCAGCGCGCATGTCCGCCGAGCCCATCCGCTATTTTCACCGCACGAAGCAGGTCGTCGAGACCGAGCAGGTCTATGGGGGCGACTGGCTGCGCTGGACCTACGGGACCGGGCTCGGGCGGTTCGCGCTCAACACGCTGGTGAAACGCGCCGTCGTCTCGCGCTATTACGGCTGGAAGATGTCGCAGCGGGGCAGCGCCCACCGCGTGCTGCCGTTCATCGTGGATTACGGACTCGACGTGGATGAGTTCGCGAAGAAGCCGTATGCCTTCAAGAGTTTCAACGAGTTCTTCTATCGCGCCCTCAGGCCCGGCGCGCGGCCCATCGCTGCGGGCGACCATGTGGCGGTGCTGCCGGCGGATGGCCGGCATCTGGCATTCCAGAACGTGGACGCGGCCGAGGGGTTTTACGCGAAGGGCCAGCGGTTCGACCTGAAGTCGTTCCTCGGCAGCGAGGAGCTGGGCCGGGAGTTCGCGGGCGGCTCGCTGCTCATCTCGCGGCTGTGCCCGGTGGACTATCATCGCTTTCACTTTCCGGTGACCGGCACGCCGGGCGAGCCGCGGCTCATCAACGGATTCCTGTATTCCGTGTCGCCCGTCGCGCTGCGGCAGAATCTCGCCTACCTGTGGGAGAACAAGCGCGTGGTGACGCTCGTCGAGTCGCCGGTCTTCGGGAAGGTCGCGGTCTGCGAGATCGGCGCGACGATGGTCGGCACCATCCGGCAGATTTATGTGCCGGGCCGGGCGGTGCCGAAGGGCGAGGAGAAGGGTCTGTTCAAGTTCGGCGGCTCCTGCGTCGTGACCATTTTCCAGGCCGGCCGGATCAAGCTCGATGCCGACCTGGTGCAGCACAGCGCCGGGGGCCTCGAGGTTTATGCGCGCATGGGCGAATCGCTCGGGGTGGCGGGCTAGTTTTGCGGTTGGGGGAGATCCTCTGATTTACGAAGGACGGTTTACGATTTACGAATTGCGCGAACGAAACGGCTCTTGCCCGGAAATCGAAAATCGGGAATCTAAAATCGAAAATCCCTTGTATGTCTGCACCGATGCGAGAAGGCGAGGAAAACAGCCCGAAGCGGGTTCCGAGAATGGGCGTCACAGCTCGTCGGAGGAACCCGCTTCGGGCGGGATTGCGTCGGCCCGGCCGAGAGGTTGGACTGGGGCTCTCCC
>JAEUGW010000033.1 GCA_016795565.1 Opitutaceae bacterium
GGTGCGCGTAAAGCGGCCACTGACCGCGAGACTGACGAACTGTTGCTTCTGTTCCATGAGGGTTACTTGGTTCCAGGCCATAGCCTGAAAGTGTAACCCATGTCCCCGGACAATCTGTTACCTATGTCCCCGGATCATACCGCTCTGCCCATCGCCACGCACATCTTTCGGTAACCCGCAATAAGGCCCTCTGATCCGAGCAGCTGAAATTTACGGGCGCACGCCAAAGCCGTGAGGCCCGGCTAGCGGCCGGTATGCTCCCAGGCCAGGGCTGCGCCGACGATGCCGGCGTCGTTGTGCAAACGGGCGGGCACGATGCGGGCCGAGGCCTTGAGGTATTTGAACCACTTCTCGGACTTCCGGCTCACGCCGCCGCCGATGATGATCAACTCCGGCGAGCTGATGCGCTCCGCCACCGCGAGGAAGACATTCACCCGCAGCGCCCACTCCCGCCAGCCCAAGTCGCGCCGTTTTCTCACGGCAGCCGAGGCGAAACGCTCGATGGGCTTCCCCTTCCACGGGATGTGGCCGAACTCGATGTTCGGCATCAGCCGCCCTTGGTGGAAGAGTGCCGAGCCGATGCCCGTGCCCATCGTGAGCATCAGCGCCGAGCCCTGGTGCCTGCGGCCCGCGCCGAATTTCATCTCGGCCAGCCCGGCGGCGTCGGCGTCGTTGAACAGCGCCACCGGGCAACCCGTCGCCCGGCCGAACAGTTTGCCGCCGTCCTGTCCCTCCCAATTGCGCCCCAGGTTGCCGACCGCGCCAATCCGGCTGCCTTGGACGACACCCGGAAAGCCGATGCCGACCGGACCCTTCCAGTTGAAATGCCGGGCAATCTCCCGGGCCGCCGCCAGCCCCTGCGCGGTCGGGCACGGCGCATCGACTTCGACGCGGTGCCGCTCGGCGAGCAGCTTTCCGGTTTGGGTGTCCACGGGCGCGCCCTTGAAGGCCGACCCGCCGATATCAATGCCAAGGACTTTCATGGTCGCGCAGCCTAGAGCGGATTTTTCGCACGTGGCAACCCCGCTGGCGCGGCGGCGCCCGCTGTGATCAACTCCACCTCAAAATGCAGCTCCTGCCCCGCCAGCGGGTGGTTGGCATCGAGCAGCACCTCGTCGCCCTCGATGGCCACGACCGTCACCACCGGGTCCTGCCGGTCCGGCCCGGTCTGGAACTGGTCGCCCGCCTTGAGGTCGGCCACAGGCAGCCGGGCCCTGGGCACCTTCTGCACCAGTTCCGCCTCGCGTTGCCCGTAACCGCGGGCCGGCGGCACCACGACAGTGCGTCGCTCGCCCACCGCCATCAGGCCCAGCGCTTCCGCCAAACCATCGATGATCTGGCCGGATCCCTCCAGAAACGAGGTGGGCTCGCCGCCCCGGGACGTGTCCAGCACCCGGCCGGCCGCATCGCGCAGCGTATAATGGAAGCTCAGCAGGCGGGTGGTCATGGGCCGAAGCGAAACGCCAAACCTCAAAATGCCAAACGCCAAAGAACCCCGCGGTGCAAAAACTCAAACCCAACACGGCGCCGGCATCGGGCGTCATTTTTCTCCTTGGAGCCTTGGCGTTTGTGTTTGGCCGCCCCCGGCGGCCGGTCAGGTCTCCTCGCGCAGGACGGCGAGCGGCGGGTGGTCACAGATCCCGCGGTTCGACAGCCAGCCGGTCGTCACCGTCAGCGCGCTGACGGCGGCCCAGCCGCCCAGCAGCACCGCGCCGGAAGGCATCGCCCATTTCACCTCGAAGACAAAATACGCCAGCGCCCAGTTCGCGCCGATGGCGAGCACGGCGCCCACGGCCGCCCCCAGGGAGCCGAGGGCGAGGTATTCGGCGAACATGATGCGGTTCACCTGCGCCTTGGTCGCGCCGAGCGTGCGCAACAGCACGCTCTCGCGCACGCGCTGCGACCGGCCGATCAGCACCGCGCCCGCCAGCACGATGGCACCGGTGACCACCGTGAACACCGCGAGGAACTCGACGACGAAGGACGCCTTGGAATAAACCTGGTCAATCGTCTGCATGATGATCGCGAGGTCGAGGGCCGACACGTTCGGGTGCGCGCCCACGACGGCCTGCTGGACCGCCGCCGACTGCTCCGCGTCGGCGACGCGCAGGGCCATGACATGGAACTTCGGGGCGCTTTCGAGCACGCCCTCGGGAAACACGATGAAGAAGTTCGGCTGCATCCGCCGCCAGTCCACGGCCCGCAGGCTGCCGACCACGGTCTTGACCGGCACGCCCTGCACGTCGAAGACCAGCTCGTCGCCGAGCCCCACCTGCAGGTCGCGCGCCAGACTTTCCTCGACGGAGATGGGCGCCGGCTCCGTCCCGGGCTCGACCCGGCCGGTGAAGGTCCCGCTGGTGACCTGCTCCGTGTCGCTCAGCGCGGAGCGGTAGGTGGACCGGTATTCGCGGCGCAAGGTCCAGCCGGGCACGCTCGACTGCCCCGCCTTCAGGAGGTCGGCCACGGCCCGGCCCTTCACGGAGGCGAGTCGCATCGTCACGATGACGGCATGCTGGCGGGCGGGAGCACCGTGGGCGGCGAGCAGCTGCTTCAGCGGATCGACCTGGTCGTCCTGGATGTCAAACAGCATCAGGTTCGGCCGGTCGTCGCCCCCGACCATGCGCAACTGCCCGAGCAGCGTGTCACGCGACAGATAGAGCGTCATCATCAGGAAGGTGCCCAACCCGAGCGACACCAGCAGCAGCAGGGTGCGATTGTTGGGGCGGTGGAGATTGGCCACGCCCTGGCGCCAGGCGTAAGGCAGCGCGCGCGGCGTGAAGGCCTTGGCCAGCCACGATACCATCCGGGCCAGCCCCGCCAGCAGGCCGAAGCTCACGAGCAAGGCGCCCGCAAAGCCGGCGCCCCATTGCCAGCGGCCGGTCTGCCAGAACGCAAAGGCGAAAATCAGAACCACGATCAAACCCAGCAGCGTCACCTGCCAGCCGTCGCGCCGGCGGCCCTTGGTGTCGGCAAGCGCGGAGCGCAGCGTGAGCAGCGGCGACACCCGCCGCACCTCCAGCAGCGGCAGAAGCGCAAAGAGCACGCTCACGACCAGCCCCGCGACCAGCCCCTGCCCCAGCGCGGCCCACGAAACCGAGAACTCGAAGGCAAAGGGCAGGAAGTCCCGTAGCAGCCCCGGCAGCGCGAGCTGCACGCCGATGCCGAGCACGGCACCGAGCCCGGCGCCCACGAAGCCCAGCCCGAGGCCCTGCAGGAGATAGATGGAAAAGGCGGTGCGCGCCGACGCGCCCAGACAGCGCAGGATGGCCACCGTCGGCACCTTCTGCCGGATGTGCGCATGGATCGCGCTGGCGACGCCAATCGCCCCGAGAAAGAGGGAAGCGAAGCCGACGAGGCTGAGAAAGGCGTTCACGTTGCGAATGGACTGGCCGAGTTCGCGCTTGCGCTCGGCCACCGTGTCCACGCCCAGCCGCAATTCCCGGAAACGGTCGCGCTGCGCGCTCACCAGGGCCTCCACGTCAAAGCCCGGGGCAAACTTAATATACACCCGGTGCCGCGCCAGGCTCCCCGCCTGCAGCAACCCGGTGCCACCCGCCGCCGCGTAGGGCACGAACACGCGCGGCGCCATCGTGGCCACGACCGCCGTTTCTCCCGGCACCGCCAGCAGGCCGCCCGCCACTGCAAATTCCGCCGCGCCGAGCTTCACGTGATCGCCGGGCTGGAGCCCAAACTGCACCCGCAGGCTCTCCTCCATGATCAGATCCTGCCCATCTTGCAGGCGCGACCGGAGTCCGGCCGGTTGCGTGTCGAAGCTGCCGTAGAACGGAAACCCGGGCTCGATGGCCCGCACCTGCACCAGCCGAGTGCGCCCGCCGGCCGGCACCACCAGCATGGAGTTGAAGGAGATTTCGCGCGCCTGCTCGCCACCGAGGCTGCGGATCAGCTTCTCCGTCTCGGCATCAAACCTGGCCCGGGAGGTGAGCGTCAGGTCGGCCCCCAGCAGCGTCTTGGTCTGCTCCTCGATGGCGAGCCGCAGGTTGTCGCGCACCGAGCCGACGGCGACGAGCGCGGCCACGCCGAGGACGATGGCCAGCGAGAAGAGCAGCAACCGGCGGCGTGTGGCCCGGGTGTCCCGCCAGGCCATTTTCAGGATGAAGTTCATCGGGTGGTCACCACGAAATACACCAAACACACGAAAGGCATGGGGTCAGAGGACGATGCGCTCGGACTCTACCTTGGGGTAATGTCCGAAATTAACGAGCAGTCCGAGCCGATGTCCCGTGGCCCGTAAATAATTCTGCACCTGCGCCCGGTGTTCGTCCGTCAGCACGGAGACCGCCTTGATCTCCAGGATGATCTTATCGTGACAGACGAAATCCGGTTCATAGGTCTGCTTCAGGGGACGACCCTTGTAGCTGAGCTGCAGCTTTTGCTGTGCTCGAAATGGGATCGCTTGCTCGGCCAACTCCAACTCCAAGCACTCTTGATAGACGGCCTCAAGAAAACCGCAGCCTTTCTCTTTATAAACCTCAAAGCAGGCGCCCATGATTCTGTAGGATTCTTCGCGATGGATTATTTCAGTCATGTATTGGTCCTTTAGTGTGTTTGGTGTGTTTCGTGGGGCCAAAAGGATCAGTGAGCCGTGGCTTCGTCGGAGATCACGTGGCCGGAGCGCAGGCGGAGGATGCGCTGGGTGCGGCGGGCGAGCTCGAGGTCGTGGGTCACGAGCACGAGCGTGGTGCCGCGTTCCCGGTTGAGGCCGAAGATGAGGTCCACCATCGCGTGCGCCGTGTCGCCGTCGAGGTTGCCGGTCGGCTCGTCGCAAAAAAGGATGCGCGGGCGGTTGATGAAGGCCCGGGCCAGGGCCACGCGCTGCTGTTCGCCGCCGGAGAGCTGCGAGGGATAGTGGTCGAGCCGGTCGCCCAAGCCGACCCGCGCCAGCAACTCGGCGGCCGCGCTTTCGCTGGCGCCGTTGCCGCGGAGCTCGAGCGGCACGAGCACGTTCTCCGCCGCCGTCAGGGTCGGAATCAGCTGGAAGTTCTGGAAGACGAAGCCGACGCACTGGTTGCGGACGAGCGCGCGCTGGTCCTCGGAGAGGCCGCCGATCTCGCGCCCATCCAGCCGGACACTGCCGGTGGAAGGCTGGTCCAGCCCCGCGCAGAGGCCGAGCAACGTGGTCTTGCCGCTGCCCGAGGGGCCCACGATGGCACAGGTGCCGCCGGTCGGGATCGCAAACGACACCTCATGCAGGACGGTCAGGGGCCCCGCCGCCGTGGCATAGGTCTTGGTCAGGTGCTCGACTTTCAGGATGGATTGGACACTCATGGATGCGGCAAATGGGCGGCAACCAAAGTGCATTTCCGACAAAGGGCAAAAGCCAAACATGGCGGATGCTCCTTCTTTGCGTCTGGCTGGCCGCAGGCCTGCCGGCAGCGGAGACCAGGATCCTGCTCTTTTTTGGCGACAGCCTCACCGCCGGCTACGGCTTGGATCCGGATGAGGCCTACCCGGCGCTGATCCAGCGCAAGCTCGATGCCAGCGGCCGGGCCTGGCGGGTGGTGAATGCCGGCCTCAGCGGCGAAACCACGGCCGGTGGCCTGCGGCGGCTCGACTGGATACTCCGGCAGCCGGTGGACATCTTTGTCATCGAGCTGGGCGGGAATGACGGGCTGCGCGGAATAGATCCGGAGACCTCGCGCTCCAACCTCGAGGCCATGATCCGGCGCGTCCGCGAGAAGTATCCGTCCGTAAAGATTGTTTTGTCGGGGATGCAGATGCCCACCAACATGGGCCCCGCCTACACCAGCCAGTTCGCCGCCATGTATCCCGCCGTCGCCCAGCGCACCTCCGTCGTCCTCATCCCCTTCCTGCTGGAAGGCGTCGGCGGCGTGCCCGAGCTGAACCTGCCCGACGGCATCCACCCCACCGCCGAGGGCCACAAGATCGTCGCCGAGACTGTCTGGCGGGCCTTGCAGCCGCTGCTATGAACCCGGAACGATGCAGTTGGGAAAAAATGTGGGAGCGAGCTTGCTCGCGACTTTTTGGGCGAGGTCGCGAGCAAGCTCGCTCCCACTGTCAGGCACTGAAAGGTGAACGGAACCTCGATGGCACTGCAGGAGGGCTCCTATTTTCAGACATCTGGTTATCTGTGGCTGAAGGGGAACCTACTGCATCGTTCCGGATGAACACCGCCGCCAAGCTGACGCTCCTCGCCGCGATTCTTGCGGGCGGAGCCTCCGCCCAGGATCGGGCCCCCGCCGCCGGCTGGCTCGGCAACCTGGCCGTGACCGCCGCCGGCACCGCCAGCTGGGTGGAAAACCTCAGCCGCGCCTCCGCGGCACCCACCCGCAAAGACGCCGCCACCTATGAGCTGAGCCTCGCTGCCAGCCGGCACCAGCAACTCGCCCCCGCATGGCTGCTGCACGCCGGTGCGGACGCCACCCTGTTCAACGTCCCCGACTACACCCTCGCGAACCAGCTCAAGCTCGGCCTGCGGCTCGGCGTGCAGCGCAAGTTCGGCCTCGGGCCGCTCGCCCCGGTGCTCCAACTCGACACCGCGCTCACCTCCAAGTCCGCCCGCTTGGCCCATGACCGCGGCTGGACCGCGGAGGCCAGCCTGCGGCTGGCCAAGCGGTTCACGCCCGCCCTCAAGGCCGGCGTCTCCGCCCAGTGGCTGCAGCACGACGCGCGCAGCGCCGTGTTCGACATCCAGCAGCACTCCTTCTCGATGGATGCCACCTGGGATGTCTCCGAGCGGTGGAGCCTCAGCGGCAGCGTGGGCCGGCTCAGCGGTGACATCGTGGCCAACGCCGCGTGGCCGGTCTGGGCCCAGGCCATCAGCGGTGGCTTCGGGCCGGTGGTGTCGGGCTACTACAATTCCCGCCCGTGGTCCGTCACGGACATCTACGGCCCCGGCTGGGTCTCCTACAACGTCGAGGCCGACGTCGATCTCTGGTCGCTGGCGGCCAGCTACACGATTTCCGACCGCACCACCGCCGAGCTCCGCCACAGCAGCGCGTTTGTGGTCAATAAAATCGGCGTCCGCTACCCGACCGATTCATGGGGGCTGAGCGTGGTGCACCGGTTCTGATTCCCGCATGAACATCCGCCGCCTTCCCATCCTGTTCGTCCTCGCGGCCGCCACGCTGGCCGCCGCTCCCGGCCCCGCGACGCTCACGATCCACGCCCGCAGTCCCAAGGGCGAACCCGTGGCCGACGCCGTCGTGTCGCTCCATCCGCTGGATGGCGCCGCCGTTCCCCCGCCGGCCGCCGCCGGCGAGGTCGCCCAGCAGAACCAGGAGTTCACCTCCTACGTGACGGTCGTGCAGGCCGGCACGCGCGTGGTTTTCCCGAACAAGGACACGGTCCAGCACCACGTTTACTCGCTGTCCAAGGCCAAGAAGTTCGAGCTGCCGCTCTACAATCCCGGTCAGAACGAATCCATCGTGTTCGACACGCCGGGCCTCGTGACCCTCGGCTGCAACATCCACGACTGGATGCTGGCCTACCTGGTGGTGGTGCCGACGCCGTGGTTTGCCAAGACCGACGCGCAAGGCCTCGCCACCGTGACCGCGCCCGCCGGCCGCTACCGGCTGGAGCTCTGGCACCCCCGCCTGTCGGCGGCCCTCACCCAGGAAATCACCCTCACGACGGCGACGACCGACCAGCGCGATTTCGCCCTCACCCTGAAGCCCGACCGGCGCATCCGCCGCGGCGGCGCGACCAAGTCCGGCGGCTACCGCTGATCCCGTGGCTTTCCGGCTCTTCCGCTTCCGCCACTTCAGCCGGCAGTTGTTGCTCCTGCTGGCCGGCCTCATCGCCGTGGTGCAGGTGTCGGTTTACCTGCTCGTCACCCGGGCCAACCAGCGCAACGCCCGGGAACACATCGGGCAAAACCTGCAGGTCGGCGCCCGCATTTTCCAGAGCACCATCCGGGAGCAGATCGCCACGCTGGCCGGCAGCGCCAAGCTGATGAGCAACGACTATGCGACCCGCCAGCTGTTGATGCAGGAGCCGCTCGACCGCATCACGCTGAAGTCGAATCTCAACAGCTACCTCAAGCGGGTGAACGTCCCCGTCATCACCATCTTCTCCCCCGAAGGCGAACCCCTGGCCCTGACCGACTACCTGCTCGGCACCGAGAACGTCGGCCCCTTTCGCTACCTCATCCACAAAGCCGGGGAGCAGGACATGGAGCAGGCCAGCGACTTTGCCTACCTCAACGGCCAGCTCCACCTGCTGGTCGTCGTTCCGCTGTTCGCCCCCTATCCGAATATCGCGGCCTGGTTCGGCCTCGCCTACCCCATCGATGCGAAGTTCGCCGGCACGCTCAAGGAAATCACCCAGCTCGACGTCACCTTCTCCTCGACCGAGGACGGTGCCCGGCCCCGCGTGCTCGCCAGCACCCTCAACCCGGACATGGCCGGCATGATCGCCGGCTACGGGGCCGCCAGGACGACATCGGCCCAGGACATCCGGACCGTCACCCTCGGGGGCGAGCCCTACGTCACGCTTTTCCTGCCCCTGCCCCTGCTTGGCGACGATCCCGCGCGCATCGCCCTCCAACGCTCGTTGACCGCCGAGCTCGCGCCGGCCCGCGAGCTGGAAAACGTCGTGCTGCTCATCTCGCTCACGGCCCTCGCCGCCGCCACCCTCGCCGCCCTGTGGATCGCCCGCGGCGTGAGCCAGCCGGTGCAGCAACTGGCCGCGCACACCAAGCTCGTGGCCGCCGGCGACTACAGCCGCCGCCTCGACCTGCCGCGCGAGGACGAGCTCGGGCAGCTGGCCAGCGCCTTCAACCACATGACCGCCGGCCTCGCCGAGCGGGACCGCGTGCGCGACCTCCTCGGCAAGGTCGTGTCACCGGAGATCGCCACCCAGCTGCTGCAATCCGACCTGCAGCTCGGCGGCGAGGAGCGCGAGGTCACCATCCTGTTCTGCGACCTGCGGGACTTCACCACCTTCAGCGAACGACTCGCCCCCACGGAAGTGCTCGCCTTGCTCAACCGCTACCTCGACCGGATGAGCACCATCATCGAGCAACACGGCGGCGTGATCGACAAATACATCGGCGACGCGATCATGGCCCTCTTCGGCGCGCCCGTGGCCGCGGCCGACGCGCCGGCTCGCGCCATCGCCGCCGCCCGCGACATGGCGCACGCCCTCGACGTCCTCAACCGCGAGTTGGCGGCCGAAGGCAAGCCCGGCCTCGCCTTCGGCATCGGCATCAACACCGCCCGGGTGGTCGCCGGCAACATGGGTTCCAGGACGCGCCTCAACTACACGGTCATTGGCGACGGCGTGAACCTTGCCTCCCGGTTGGAAAGCCTGACCAAGGACCCGGCCTACGGCACGCCGATCATCGTCAGCGAAGCCACGCTGTCCGCGCTGCCGGCCCGCCCGCCGGCCCGCGAACTCGGCGAGGTGCAGGTGAAGGGCAAGGCCAAGGCCGTCAGGATTTTCGCCCTCACGGCCAAGGGCGAATCCACGCCGCCTTACCTGCCGTAGCGACGCAGCTCGGGCCTGAACCCGGCCTACAAATACGCCGATTCGGGCGCCTCTTGCAGCAGGGCGCGAATGTCCGCCGGGATGGGCCGTGCGACCATGGCCCCCTGGGCATCCGCCGTCACGCACACCGCCGTCACCTCGCCCGTGGCGCACAGCGTGCCGTCCTTCCGGAACTGGAAAACATAGGTCACCGAGCGCGTGGTGAGTTTCTTCACGAGCAGCCTCACGACAAACGTGTCGTTGAACCGCAGCGGCTCGCGGTAGGCGCAACTGACGTTCACCCGCGGCCAGCCGACGACCTGCCCCGGCACAAAGGAGATCAGCGGCACCCCCAGCGAGCGGTAGAAAGCCGTCTCGCACGACTCCATCCAGCGGAAGAAATTGGCGAAATGCACGATGCCGGCCATGTCGGTCTCGTGAAACTCGACCTGCCGCGTGTGGCTGAACTCCGAGGGCATGACGGCAGGATTCCTGACGGGCCGGCTATGGCAACCCGTTTCAGTTCAGGGCTGCGCCGCGAATGTGCGGCACCCTTGCGCAAGGACGTTCAAGCCCGGCTTGCCTCGTTGTTTTTCTCCGCGCAAGCTGCGGGCCCATGAAACTTCTCACCCGTCTTCTCGCCGTGGGCGCTTTGCTCACCGCTGTCCAAACCTTCGCTGCCGGCACCTTTGAGGGCAAGGTCTCCCTCGCCATCACGGCCAACAAGGGCCGCCCCATGAACCTGGATTATTCCCTCAAGGGCCAGAAGGTCCGCATGGACATGCAGGCCGAGGGCAACCAGGTCGCGTCCATCATGGACATGGCCAAGCTGGAAATGCTGATGCTGATGCCCGACCAGCAGATGTATATGGTCATGCCGATCAAGCAGCCGGTCGAGCAGGCCATGGCCAAGCAGGGCGAGAGCACCGCCGACATCGAGGTCACGGGCAAGACCGACACCATCCTCGGCTACAAGTGCAGCCAGATCCTCGTGAAGGACAAGGGCACGGTCACGGAGATGTGGGTCGCCGAGGGCCTGGGCATGTTCATGGGCCTGGGCGGCGGCGGCCCCATGGGTGGCGGCATGATGGGCGGCCGCAAGTCGGCCAACGCCGCCAAGTGGGAGGAGGCGCTCAAGGGCAAGGGCGGCTTCCCGCTGCGCGTGATCACCCGCGACGCCAAGGGCAAGGATACTTTCAAAATGGAAGCCACGAAGATCGAGCCCGGTGCCCTGCCCGACTCGCACTTCAGCCCGCCTGCGGGTTACCAGAAATTCGAGATGCCCAATCTCGGCGGCATGCTCAAAGGCCTCGGCGGCAACTGAAGGCCCGCGCAATTGTCTGACGCCGCGATGCAGGGCGGAGCGGCTCGCTCCGCCGCGGCGCACCGGGCCGGTGCACACTACCCGTCAGACTATTTGCGAGGCTCAACAAGAGCCCTCTTTCCTCCAAAAACAAAAAGGCCGGGCGCGATGCCCGGCCTTTATTGTGAGTGGGGACACGGGTGCCGTCAGGGCAGCTTCAACAGCTCGGCGGAAGTCCAGAAGGCGGTGCGGCCGGCGGTGTCGGCGCGGACCTTGGCGACGGTCTCGGGCGTCACTTCCGGCGCATTGTTGCCCCAGGAAGCGCGGACGTAGGAGAGCGCGTTGGCGATCTGCTCGTCCTTCAGGGCGCCGCCGAGCGGGGCCATGACGTTGTTGTAATCCTTGCCCTCGACCGTGATCGGGCCGTTGAGGCCGTGCAGCACGATGCGGATGATGCGCTCCTCGCTGCCGGTGGCCCATTCGGAGGCGACCAGCGGGGGATACTGTCCGGGGACGCCCATGCCGTTGGCCTGGTGGCAGGCGATGCAAGTCGTGTCGTAAACCTTCTTGCCCAGCTGCGCGCGGGTGAGCGCCACGACCGCCGTGGCACCAGGCTTGGCGCGGTTGGCGTGCTCGTTGTAAACCAGCGGATCGAAGCGCAGCGAGTAGTGCGCCATGTAGATGGAGCCGAAGAAGACGGCGCAGCACATCAGGCCGAGCAGCACCAGCGGGAGCATCGAGTAGCCGTCCGCCTTCTCGGGCTTCTGCTTCTGCAGCCCGGCGTGGACCTGCTGGATGCTGTCGTCGCTGGCACCGGACTGCTCGGCACGGAGTTGGGAGTCGTTCGAACTCATCTTAATGGCCTCCCTTCTTGGGCGCCGGCGTGTTGCGGCTGCGCTCGATGGGATAGTCGTAGGTGTCCTTCAAGCTCTGCAGGTAGGCGACGAGGGCGACCGCCCGGCTGGTCGGCACGACCTCCAGGCCGGGGCCCGGGGCAAACTTGGAGGGCAACGCCAGGGCGTGGGCCGAGGGTTGGCGGCCGGCGACCGGATGCACATCGAAGAGGAAGGGGTGCGCCGGCATGTTCGTGCCCTTGGCGACCGACTGCGGCGCATAGAGCAGGCGGTAGAACCACTCGGCATACTCCGCCGGCTTGGCGTCGCCGAGGCGGGAGCCGACATTGCGGAGATCCGGGCCGAGGCGGTTCTGGCCAAGGAGGACGGACTGGTCGCGGATGTAGTCGCGGGCGTAGCTGCCCCGCTCGCCCCACTTGCGGGCGAGGTCGGAGCCAAAGCCCTCGTGCCGGACCTGCTGGGTATGGCAGGTGACGCAACCGAGGTCCTGGTAAACGAGGCGGCCCTGATCGGCGAGACCGGAGAGCGGCTGCGGATAAAGCTGCTCGTCGGCGGCGTCCTTGAATTGGCTGAGCGAGCCGATCTGCCGCTGGGCGGTCAGAAGCAGGCCGCCCCACGACAGCGCGAGGGTGACGAAGGCACCGAGGAAGAGAGTGAGACCGTTTTTCATGCGTGGCCCTCCCCCTTCACCAAGCCGAGTTCCGGAGGCGTGCGGAAGGTGGCCGGGGCGTTGCCGTGGGAGTTAAACGGGCAGGCCATCCCCACGAAGTTGATCAGAAAGGCGAGGTGGCCGAGCAGCAGCACGGCCAGCGCGACGGTGCGGTAGGCGAACCAGAAGGACAGGGCCTTCGTGATATCCGCAAATGGCACCGCGGCATCATTGAGCAGGCGACCCTGCGTCCAGCCGGCGGCGGCCAGCCCCACGATCATCAGCACCACGCCCAGGGCGGTGGCGCCGAAGTGCAGCTTGATCAGCCCCGCGAAGCGCCACTCGCGACCCGTGAGGCGGGGCAGCATGAAATAAGCGGCGCCAAACATCGCGGTCGAGAAGCAGACGTAGAAGGTCAGCCAGTCCCGCAGCCCATCGAGCAGGGTGAACTGGACGATGGCGGCGAAGCCCCGCATCGAGAGCGCCAGGTTCATGACGGCGGCGAGGAGGAAGCCCGCCACACTGAGGAGGATGAAGCGCAGCGTCAGGCTGGCCCGGGCCGCGGCGTAGCGGCCGGACAGGGTGCCGAGGAGGTTGAGGGCCACGATGACCACGCCGACGACAACCAGCATGTTGGCCACGATGCCCAGGGTGGGAATCCAGACCGGCACCGGCGCGCCGATCAGGCGGCTGCCACCGGCGAAGGCGGAAGAGACGGCCAGCCACCAGAAGCCCAGCGAGGCGAGGTAGTAGTTGGAAACCGGCTTCCCGAGAATCTTGGGGATGAAATAATAGGCCGCCGCCAGGGCCACCGGCACGAACCAGAGGGCGTAGAGGCCGTGGACATACCAGGCATTGACGACGGGCTGGATCACCCCGCGCACCGGCGTGCGGACCAGCATCACCTGCGCGACGGCGTAGAGCCAGGGGAACCAGAACGCCGCGCCGAAGAGATACCATTGCGAGGCGAAGACATTTTCCGTGTTGCGGATGCTGAAGGTGGTCACGGCCCAGACGCCGATCATCGCGTAGGCGGCGAGCAGCAGCAGGCCCACGAAGCGCGGCATCTCCAGCAGCTCAAAGGAGGTGGACCAGCCGGCGAGGATGCCGCCGACGCCGAGGGTGACGCCGAGGTTCCAAAACTTGGCGGCGACGAACAGCCAGCCGCCGTGGCGGAGGGTCGTGGCGGAAAGCCGGGCCATCAGCCACAGGCCGAAGGCGAAGGCGGCATTCATGCCCCAGCCATAGACCAGGGCGTTTTGCGCGGCGGGCGCGAGCCGGCCGTGGGTGAACCAGGCGCAGTCGGCCAGAAAATCCGGCAGGTGCAACTGCATCGCGGCGGCCAGCTGCATGACGCCGCCGAGCAGCAGCCACAGCAGCGCCGACCCGAAGAAGGCGAGCACCGGCCACCGGGCCGAGGCGTCGATCTCGATTTGCTCCGTGCGGGCGTTAGGGGCGGAGGGATTCATCACAGGGCTTACTTCTTGGCGTGGTCACGGACGGTGAGTTCGATCGCCCGGGCGATGGGCAGGCGGACCGTGCCGGCCGACCGGTCGATCCAGGCGTAGGTGGTCGCGGCGACGTGCTCCTGGGCGAGGTGCTCCGTGAGCAGGGCCTTGCGCTCCACCGGCGTCTTCACGCCGGCCACGGGATCCACGGCGCCGGCCGTTGGGATATAGGCTTTCCGGACCAGCCAGCCGAAGAGGGCGAAACACCCCAGCACGATGACCGTGGTGAACACCGGGGTGCGATGCGGGAAGGAGAAATTGGCGGAATCGCTCATGGCTTAGTGGGCTCCTTCGACGACCTGGCCCGGCTCGGGCGCGGCCGCCTCGTGGTGCGTGAGGGACTCGACGATGCGGGGGTCGCGGATCGGGATGAGCTTCGTGGTGGCCAGGCTGCGCAGGTAGGACCAGACACAGATGCCGCCGACGCCGACGACGGAGGTCAGCACCCAAAGCAGGTTGATCGAGAGGAAGGGCAGCGGCTCATCGTGGGCATCCTTGAGCGCCGGCAGCACGTTGTAGCAGATATCCACCAGGATGATGACCGCGACCCAGGCGCTGATGATGAAGGCGGGACGGCGCTCGGCCTTCCAGCGGTAGACGAGCCAGGCCAGGAACGGCACGAAGAAGTGGCCGAAAAGCAGCAGCATCCCGACCCAGAGCCAGTCGCCGTGCTCACGGATGTTATACCAGAAGGTCTCCTCGGGGACGTTGGCGTTCCAGATCAGGAAATACTGGGAGAACGTGACGTAGGCCCAGAACACCACAAAGGCGAAGGCCAGCGCGACGAGCGTGTGAAACTGGTTGGTGTTGTAGATGCCCTTGTAGTCGCCGCGGGCGTAGAGCCAGACGGTGATGAACACGGCGAACGCGAGCGCGCCGCGCACGCAGTTGGCGAAGAACCACACGCCATACATCGTCGAGAACCAGTGATACTCGAGGCTCTTCATCCAGTAGATCGAGGCGAAGGTCAGCGACAGGGCGGTGAGCACGACGCCGGCCGCGGCGGTGCGCCGGCTCAGGGAGGTCCATTTCGGGTCGCCGTCGCGATCTTGGGTGAAGGAGGCCTTGCGGAAGAGGGCGGACAGACCGATCCAGATCACAAAGAAGCCGATCGTCATGCCCGTGAACATCCCCTGGTTGAGGAAGCCGGCCTTCTTGACGTAAAGCACATCCTGCCCGACGGTGCCGTGGCCGCCATGCAGCGGGTGGGCGAGATCCATCCACGGCCAGATGAAGCCGGGCTTCAGCCACGCGGAGAGGAGCAGCGGCACGAACAGCACCGCCAGCCAGGTGAAGGCGGAGACGCCATGCTCGTATTGGCGGCGGATGACCGTGGACCAGCCGGAATCGGTCAGATGGTGGATGATGATCAGCAGCAGCATGCCGATGGCGATGGCGCACCAGTAGGAAATGCCGATGAGGTAGGACAGCGCGACCCCGTGCGGGTCGGAAACGAAGAGGCCGACGGCCGTGAGCGCGAGGCCGGCGAGGCCGGCACCGAGGAACTTGTTCGCCAAAGAGGCGGTGGAGGCAGGCGCGCTCATGTTACTTCAGCCCTCCTTGGAGCTCCGCGGGAACGTCCTGGATCGTGCCATGCGCGGCGCGCTGGAGCGCGCGGACATAGGCGACCACGGCCCAGCGGTCGTCGGGCGAAAGTTTGTCGGCGTAGGAGAGCATGGTGTTCTTGCCGTGGGTGATGGTGTTGAAGATCTCGCCCTCGGCCATGCCGCGGAGGCGGTCGTCGTGATAGGTCGGGGTCGTCAGCATCCCGTAGGATTTGGTGATGCCGTTGCCGTCACCCAGCGCGCCGTGACAGGGGGCACAATAAATTTGGTAGCGGCCCTGGCCGCGCTCGATGAACGCGCCGGTGATCGCGAGGCCGGCCGGGAAGCCGCGGCCGAAGGTGCCGTCGGGCAGCTTGCCGTCGTAGTGGAAGTCGTCGGCCTTGAGGAAGGCGGGGTCGGCCCGGAGGGCATCGCGGCCGAAGGGCACGGTGCCGGCGGGCAGCGGCCGGTCGGCGCGGCCGTCGGCGAAGAACTTGGATTCGGCCTGCGGCTTGTATTTGGCCTGATGGTCCATGTCCGGGAACATCTCGATGGGCGGGCGGGTGGAGATCATGCCGCGATAGCCCATGACGGAGAGCAGGAGGACGACCACGAAGGCGAGCGTGTAGTAGGCGAAGCGCATGGGTTCAGGCCTCCAGCTCCGCGATGTCCTTGCCGCCGATTTTCACGAGCAGGTCGCGCGTGGCGGTGGCGTTGAATTTCGGGTCGTTGGTCTCGATCACAATGTAGAACCGGTCGTCCATGGCCCGCACGAACTGCGGGGCCTTCATCACCGGGTGGTAGTGCATCGGCAGGCGGTTCAGGAAGAACATGCCGCCGATGGTCGCAAAGGCCGTGAAGAGGATGGTCAGCTCATACGACACCGGGAAGGCGAACATCGGGCTGAACATGGGTTTGCCGCCCACGACCAGCGGGTATTCCGACAGCCCCAGCCAGGCGATGAAGCCCATGCCGACGGTGAAGCCGGTGATGCCGCCGGCGAGGGAGAAGCGCGGCACCTTGGAGCGGCGCAGGCCCATGGCGTAGTCGAGCCCGTGCACGGGGAACGGCGTGAGGGCGTCCCACTGGGTGTAGCCGGCGTCGCGCACCTTTTCGCAGGCCTGATAGATCTCGGGCGTGGTGTCGAAGGCGGCGATGATTCCGTAGGTCTTGTTCATGGCGGCGGCTCCTTAGTGTTTCGTCGATCCGTGGGGATCGGCCGCGGGGATGACCATCTTGATCTCCGACATCGGCATGATGGGGAGAAACCGGATGAAGAGGAGGAAGAGGACCGAGAACACGCCGAAGGTGCCGAAAAAGGTGAAGATCTCGACGATCGACGGCGAATAGTAGCCCCAGCTCGACGGCAGGAAGTCGCGGGCCAGCGAGGTGACGATGATCACGAAGCGCTCAAACCACATGCCGACATTGACGAAGAGGCAGAGGATCCAGACCAGCGTGGTGTTGTTGCGCACGGCCTTGAACCAGAAGAACTGCGGCGTGATCACGTTGCAGGAGATCATGATCCAGTAGGCCCACGCGTAGTGGCCGAAGGCGCGGTTGATGAACGCGAAGCCCTCGTAGGGGTTCGCGCCATACCAGGCGATGAAGAACTCCATCGAGTAGGCGTAGCCCACCATGGTGCCCGTCGCCAAAATGATCTTACACATGCAGTCGATGTGATACTGCGTGATGAGGTCATCCAGGCGATAGACGGCGCGCAGCGGCAGCATGAGCGTGAGCACCATGCCGAAGCCGGAGAAGATGGCGCCCGCCACGAAATACGGCGGGAAGATCGTCGTGTGCCAGCCCGGGATCAGCGAGACGGCGAAGTCGAACGACACGATCGTGTGCACCGAGAGCACGAGCGGGGTCGAGATGCCGGCCAGGATGAGGTAGGCCATCTCGTAGTTGCTCCACTGGCGGTTCGAGCCGCGCCAGCCCATGGCGAAGAAGCCGTAGATGCGCGCCTTGAGCACGTTCCCGGCCGCCGTGAAGCGGTCGCGCAGCGTGCCCAGGTCAGGGATGAGGCCGACATACCAGAAGAGCACGGACACCGTGCCGTAGGTGGAGACGGCGAACACGTCCCACTCCAGCGGGGAGCGGAAATTCTGCCAGATGCCGTTCGAATTGGGGAACGGGAACAGCCAGCCCGGGGTGACGGCGAACCAGATGCGGCCGACGTGGAAGACCGGGAAGATGGCGGCGCAAACGACCGCAAAGATCGTCATGGCCTCGGCCGGGCGGTTGATGGAGGTGCGCCATTTCTGGCGCAGCAGGCACAGGATCGCCGAGATGAGCGTGCCGGCGTGGCCGATACCGATCCAGAAGACGAAGTTGACGATGTCCCAGGCCCAGTTGACCGGGTTGGCGTGACCCCAGACACCGACGCCGGTGGCCACCAGATAGATCAGGCCGGCGATGGTAAACGAGGCGACAAAGGCGGCGGCGCCAAAGCACCACCACCACCACACCGGCGTCTTGCCCTCCACCAGGCCGCAGATCTTTTCCGTGATCCAGTGGAAGTCGCGGTTGTTCGCGACCAGGACCGGGCGCGGCATCACCGCCGGCTTGACCTCGGCGAGGATGGCGGGAACCGGATGATCAGAGGCGTGCGCACCCATTACTCGTGCCCTCCGTGCTTGGTCTCGGCGCCGTGGCCATGGCCGGTGTCGTGCGCCGGATGGTTCTTTTGGTTATACTCGACCCGGCTGAGCGGGAGTGCGGAGTAATCGGGCATGTGCGGGTTCGGATTGCGAAGCTTGCCGAGGTAGGTCGTGCGCGGCCGGATGTTGAGATAGCCGAGGACGGCGTAGTCCCGATCCTGCGCCTTGAGGCGGGAGACGGCGCTGGCCGGATCCTTGATGTCGCCGAAGACGATGGCCTCGGCCGGGCACACCTGCTGGCAGGCGGTCTGGATCGTGCCGTCGGGGATATGGACGTCGCCGCTGGCGCCGGCCTTGCGCTTCTGCGCGATCTTGGCCGACTGCACGCGCTGGACGCAATAGGTGCACTTTTCCATGACGCCGCGCATGCGCACGGTGACATCGGGGTTCTTCACCATCTTGACCAGCTCGGGCATGTCGCCCTGGTGGCCGAGCGGCCCCATGTAGAGGGCGTCGGTGGCGCGCTTGTTGAAGTCGAAGAAATTGAAGCGGCGGACCTTGTAAGGGCAGTTGTTCGCGCAGTAGCGCGTGCCGATGCAGCGGTTGTAGGCCATCACGTTGATGCCTTCCTCGTCGTGGACGGTGGCGTTGACCGGGCACACCGTCTCGCAGGGGGCGAGCTCGCAGTGCTGGCAGGTCATGGGCTGCATGGAAACCTGGGGATCCTCCGGGAGGATCTTGTTGCCCTCGGCGCCGAAGGCCGCGGCGTCGGCCTGGCCGTCGGAGTAGTAGCGGTCGAGGCGGATCCAGTGCATCTCGCGGCCGCGCAACACCTGCTCCTTGCCGACGATCGGGATGTTATTCTCCGCCTGGCAGGCCACCACGCAGGCGTTGCAGCCGATGCAGGTGTTCAGGTCGATCGACATGCCCCACTGGTGCGTGCCGGTGAAGTCCGGCAACTCGTAGAGTGAGTTCCCGCGCGGTGTGGTGGTGGCGATGAAGACCGGATCCTTGCCGGCATCGGCGCCGAGCACCGGCGGCGAGTGCGAATCAATCGTGTTTTCGCGCACGAAGTTGGCGTTCGCCGCGTAGCCCTGCTCGCCCTCGAGGTTGGCCTCGCGCACGATGTCGCGGCCTTCCATGGACCAGTGCTCCTGGGTGTTGGCGAGCTTCATGCGCTCGCCGGTGTCGCGGAGCGTGGCCCCGGTGGCGTAGGCCATGCCATCCGTCGTGCGGAGCGGGTAGGCGCTGAAGCCCGTGCCCGTGCCGACATGGCCCGCTTGCGTGCGACCGTAGCCGAGCGGGAGCACGATGGTGTAATTGGCCAGGCCGGGCTGGATGTGCACCGGCCCGCGCAGCATGCGGCCGTTCAGCGCGACCTCGAAGATGCGGGCGTTCTCCTTGCCCTGCTGGAAATCGGCCTCCTCCTTGCGCGCGACCTGCAGCATGTTGCCGGCCGGCACGATGCCGAGTTCCTGGGCGAGCTTCGGGCTGACGAGGATGGCGTTGTCCCACGAGATCTTCGTCATGGGATCCGGGCACTCCTGCAGCCAGCCGTTGTTGGCGAAACGACCGTCGTCCATCTTGTGGTCGGTCGTGAAACGCACCTCAAGGTGGCCCTTCGAGAGGACGGCCGGCGCCGGGAACTTCGCCAGGACGGCGGAGACGCGGCCCATGTCGAAGGCGACGCGTGCGACCGGATAGGCCGAGCCCGCGACCAGGCCGTCGTGCAGGAATTTCTCAAACGCCTTCTTGTCGCCGCCGCGGGTGGTGTAAACCTGCTCGTAGGCCTCGGGGCTGCTTTCGCCGGCCAGACGGGCGATCAGCTCGACCTCCATCAGGCCGTTGAAGAGCGGCATGATCATCGGCTGCACCGGCACGATGGTGCCGTCGACCGTGCGGGCGTCGCCCCACGACTCGAGATAATGCGTCGCGGCGAGGTGCGTGCCGGCCAGCGCGGACGTCTCGTCGTTATAATATCCGTAGCGGATGACCTCCGGCACCGACTTCAGCAGCGCGCCGAAATCGAGATCGGCGGGGGCGTTGTAGGCGGGGTTGCCGTTGAGGATGAAGAGCGTCTTGACCGCGCCGGCCTTCATGGCGGTGGCCAAGGCCGGGATCGTCGAGGCCCCGGAGGGCTCGACCTCGGCGAAATCAATCGTTTTGCCGAGGTTGCCGAGCTTCGCGTTCATCGCGTAGGCGAGGCAATGCACCGCCACAGGCAGGTGCGCACCGGCGACGACCAGCGACTCACCCGGATGAGCCAGCAGGTCCTTCGCGCATTCGTCAATCCACTGCGCGTTGACTTCGGCTCCCGGGGTCAGGGTCCCGAGCGGGTTCGTGCCGGTCACCCGCCCGGCCAGGGCGGCGGCGAGGGCGAGCATGTGGGAGCTCGCGAGGCGCAGGCGATGGTCGGCCATGCTGCCGGTGAGCGAGAAGCCGCTCTCCGCCACATAAAGGCGGTTCATCGCGTCGGTCGCCTTGGTGACGCGACGGCCCTTGGAGAACTCGCGGGTGTAGTAAAGCGACCCCGCCTCGGAGTGGAAGAAGTCGGCGTCGAGCGAAAGGATGCGCTTCGCGGCGGCGAAGCGGTAGAGCGGCTTGACGTTGCGGCCGAACGCGGCCTGCGCGGCGGCGACCGGCGGTTCGTCCTGCACGGGCTCGTATTCCGCCCAGATGGCCTTCGGGAACTGCTGCTTCAGCTTCGCCACGAGGCGGGCGCGCGTCGGCGAGGCGGATTCGTCGGCAAGGAACGCCAGGCCCTCGCCGTGGCCGGCATAGGTCTTGTTGATGCCCGCGAGCAGGTCGTTGACCTGGGTGGTCGAGAGCGTGTCGCCCTTCCGGGTGTGCGCGGTGGCGCGCTCGGGATCGTAGAGGTCGAGGACGGAGGCCTGGGCGAGGAGCGAGCTGGCGCCGCCGTGCGGCAGGTAGCTCGGGTTGCCCTCCAGCTTGGTCGGGCGGCCGGCGTGGGTCTCCGCGAGCAGCGGGATGGCCGACTTGCGCAGCGGCATCGCCGTGGCGAAATAGAGGGGCAGGCCGGGGACGGTGTATTCGACCGACTTGCCGTAGGGCAGGATGTGCGCCTCGGGGCGGCGGCACCCGGCCAGACCGAGACCGCCGAGCGCGAACGAGGCCGCCATCAGCTTCATGAACTGCCGGCGATCCACACCCTCGAGGGTGGACGCGCCCTCGGGAAACTCGCGCGCCATGTGCTCGCGGAAGCCCGGCGTATCCGCCAGCTCGTCGAGGCTGCGCCAGTATTTCGGGCCGGTGGGAAGGCCCGCAGGGGCGGAGTGGTCAAATTTGCGTTTCATCAGCGGTGACAGCCGGAGCAGCTCTGGGGCGGCATGACCTTCCAGTCATGAATGTATTTCTGGGCCTGCTTGAGACCCTCGGGGCCCTGGTCGGCGAGACGCGCCGAGTCCAGGTTATAGACATCCTTCGGCTCGCGGATGCGCGCGGCGGGGTTGCGATGGCAGTCCAGGCACCAGCTCATGCTGTGCGACTGGTCCTGATGGACGGTCGGCATCTCGTTGACCTTCCCATGGCACTCGACGCAGCTGACCCCGCGGTTCACGTGGACCGAGTGGTTGAAATAGACGTAGTCGGGATTCTTGTGGATCTTGACCCACGGCACCGGCTCGCCGGTCGCGTAACTCTGCCGCACCACCTCCAGCAGCGGGCTCGCCGACTTGATGATGCTGTGGCAGTTCATGCAGGTCTGCGCGGCGGGAACGCTTGAGGTGGCGGACTTCTCGACGGAAGCGTGGCAATAGCGGCAGTCGATGCCCAGCTGGCCGGCGTGCAGGCTGTGGTCAAACGGGACGGGCTGCACCGGCTGGTAGCCGACGCGCAGATAGGCGGGCGTGGCGTAGTAGGTGATGCCGGCCGCCGCGACGCCGCCCAGCACACCCAGGAAAATGATGAGCTGCAGGGGCAGGGCGTTGGCAGACTTCGGGAATATCTTCGACATGGCGGGGGTGAGCGCGGGGCCGGTGGGTTAGCAGGTGCCGGACTGGCGCGGCACGGCGCGGGCTTCCGGCCGCACGGCCACGGGAGCGGTTTTTGCGTTCGCCGCTGAGCGGCTGAACAGCGCCGGAACCAGACCGAGGGCGGCGATGGTGCCTCCCAGTTTGGCGAAGAATGATTTACGCGAACAAGGCGAACTCACGGTGTGTGTGCGATTCAAAATCCCCGCTAGGAGAAGAAGCCCCGCATCCAATGTAAAACAAAATTTCCACCCAACTCCGCGACCGAATGCTTATTAGCAACGTCGCGGCCGGAAATTCTGCGGCTTATCGCACGGCCGCGCCCACCGCTCCACCCTCCTCTGCACGGTCGCGCGGTGCGGCGAGAAGCTGGGCTTGCCACTCCGCATCGGTTTCGCAGTTTTCCGGCCTCCGCATGCCATCGCTGCAATTCCTCCGCTCCCTGCTCTTCCTCCTCGCGCTTTTGGCCGGCCCCGTCTCCGCCCAAAACGCCCTGCGCCCCGGTTATCTGACCGGTCAGGCCCGCAACGCCGCCGGCGCGCCGCTCGCCGACGTGCGGCTCCGCGTCTTTGGCACCACCGACGCGGGCCAGCGCTCCAGCCTCAACACCCGCAGCAAGGCCGACGGCAGTTTCGCCCTGCGCCTGCCGGCGGGAAATTTCAGCCTGCGCGAGGCCATCTGGCGCGTGATGCATGAAGGCCGCGAATACCGGCTGCCCCTCTACCTCGAAGGCGAGGAGCAGGACGACTTCGACTCCACCGAGGGCGCCACCGCCCGCCTGACCCTGCGCATGGCGGGCAAAATCGTCGCGCGCAAGGCCGACACCGACGAGAACGCCTGGTTCGGCGGCACCGTGGAACTCGAGTTCATCAACAGCGACGGCACCACCGCGACCGACCTGCCCCCCAACGCGCAACTCACCGTCACCCTGACTCCGCGCAGCTCCCGCCTCGACGGCACGCCCGCCGCGCCGGTCCGTTCCACCCGCCCGCTCGCGTGGTCACGGTCGAGCCGCGTCCTCCTCGATGTGCCGCTGGCCACCTACGAAGCCCAGGTCTCGCTCACCACCGGCAACACCACCGCGCCGCTGCTGGTCTCGTCGCGCGAAGGCCTCGCCGGGGCCCAGCGCACCCCGCTGGCCGCCAGCGCGCCCATCCGCTTTGCGCCGAAATCAGGCGAGGCCACCTTGCTCAACACCAGCGGCGTGGAGAAATGTCTCCTGCAAGTCGTCGTGACCGCGCCGGGCCGCGCGCCCCGTCCCAACGGCGCAATCGCAGTCCCCCCGGCGGCACCCGCCACTCCCGCCAACAACACGGACGACACGGCGGATGCCAACGGCGAATGGAAAGTCGGTGACCACCTCAACGTGCTGCGCACGCCCCACCTGAAACAGTGGCACGCCGGCACCATCATCGCGGCCAAGGCCGGGCTCTACCTCATTAAGTTCGACGCCTTCGGCGCCGAGCACAACGAGTGGGTGGACGCTTCGCGCCTGGCCCCGCTGCCGGACAATGCCAGCGCCGACGACACGGGCGGCCGCTGGAAAATCGGCGACCACCTCAACGTGCTGCGCACGCCCCACCTGAAACAGTGGCACGCCGGCACCATTCTCGCGATCAAGGCGGGAAACTACCTCATCAAGTTCGACGCCTTCGACACCGAGCACAACGAGTGGGTGGACGCCTCGCGCCTGGCCCCGCTCTGAGCCGATAATGCCCGTCGCGCGCCGCTCAGCCCCAAACCGTTGGGCGCGCCTGCAACCGATAGCGGCGCGGACTCATGCCGTGGCGGTGGCGGAACAGCGCGTAGAAGTGCGAGAGATTGTTGAGCCCGCAGTCGAGCATGATGTCGATAATCGGCCGACTGGTCTCCGTCAGCTGGCGCGCGCTGTAATCCAGGCGCGCTTCGTTCAGCAAATCCGTCGGCGTGCGCCCGAACCAATGCCGCACGGCGCGCGCGAGGTGCGATGGACTGCGTCCCGCCGCCCGCGCCAGCGCGGGCGTGCCTCCCGCGAACACTTCGGGGCGCGCCAATTGGCGTTGCATCCGCGCCAGCCAGTCCGGCAGCGGTCCGGCCGGCGCCTGCGCGCCGGCTGGGCGCAATTGCGGCAAATCCATCAAAAAGCCGTCGAGGTCCACCGCCGGGCGATGCCCCGCCGCGAGCCGCTCACTCCAATGGTCCAGCCGGGCTGCGGCGCGGGCATCCACCGGCCACACGCGCTTCGCCGCCGCGAGTTCGAACCAATCCGGCTCCGCCGCGAAATAGCGGGCCCGGATCCGCCGCCAGGCCGCGCTGCGGAAAGCCACATTGACAATGCGCATCGGCGCCTGATCCGAGCCCATCACCCGGTGGCAGTCCGACGGGCGGATCAGATGCAGCGCACCCGCGCGCAATGCCTGCGTCTGCCCATTCAGCAGGTGCGCGCCCTCCCCGCGCAGCACCCAAAACACCTCGTGGTAATCGTGGTCGTGGTAGCGCGCGCTCTGGCCCAGCGTCAAATCGGTGCACGCGTAATGATACGCTTCGCCGGGACGCACAAAATCCCGGAGCCGGAACCGCCGCGGAGATGTCTTCATGGCAATATAACACAAAATATTGCCGCTTTATGGCAAGATTTGCCCAGGTGGAGCTGATATAACACAAGCCATGGTCGCTCCCTCCCTGACTGCCAATCCCCGCCACCGGCTCACCCCGGCCGAGGTGGAAACCTACAACCGCGAAGGCTACCACGTCTTTCGCGGGCAATTGTTCCCCCAGGCCAAGTTCACCGGCCTGAAGCACAGCTTCGAGGACATCCTCGCCAACCTCGACACCGATGTGCGGCCCGAATCGATGGACGTGCCGCACTTCCAGCATCCCCGGCTCTTCGAATGGCTCTTCGCCGACGAGGTGCTCGACCTCGTGGAGCCGATCATCGGCCCCGACATCGCCCTTTTCTCCAGCCACTTCATCTGCAAGCCCAAGGGCAACGGCAAGCGTGTGCCCTGGCACGAGGATTCGCACTACTGGCAGAAGATGATCACGCCGATGGAAGTCGTCACCGTGTGGCTCGCCATCGACCCCTCCCTCAAGGCCAACGGCTGCATGAACGTCGTGCCGCTCACGCACAACACCGGCAAACAAGGCTTCTCTGAATACGACGATCTCAAACCCGGCGAGGCCGTCTTCGCCGACGAAATCAAACCCGCCCAGCGCCACGCCGAGCGGGCCATCGCGATCGAACTGGAGGCCGGGCAATGCAGCTTGCACGACGGGCGCATCATCCACGGCAGCGAACCCAACACCAGCAACCTCCGCCGCTGCGGCTACACCATGCGCTACATGAGCAGCCGGGTGAAGCTGAACCAGGCCATGGTCGGCAGCTATCACCACATCTACCTCGCCCGCGGCCGTGACCTCGGCGGCAACACCTACGGCGATCCGGGCAAAGCGTATCCCGAACTCGCCCGCTTCCGCGCCAAGCACGGCAAGAACGGCCACTGAGAAATCCTTGGCTCCCCAAGCGCCCCGGTCATGGCCGGGCGGCTGTTGCCGAGGTTACCCCGCGCGACGCCGTGGTCCGGGCGACTGAAGACCGCACTCGTCCGGCAATCCCTTGCTGGCTGTCACCCCTGCCCCAATCAGACGCCGAACGGGCCAGGTCCCTGGGGTCCCGCCCTATTTGACGAACTCCCCGTCGCGCATCGGCCGGATCTCGTCGCAGCGGTTGGCGATGTCGGGGTTGTGCGTCACGAGCACCACGGCCTGGCCGTTTTCCTTGGCCAGCCGGGTGAGGAGGTCGAACACGAGGCCGGAGTTCTTCACGTCGAGGTTGCCGGTGGGCTCGTCGGCGAGGATGATGGCCGGCTGGTTGGCCAGGGCGCGGGCGACGGCGACGCGCTGTTGCTCGCCGCCGGAGAGCTGGGTGGCGAGCCGGTGGCCCTTCTCCCCCAGCCCGACATCCTTGAGCAGGGACTGGGCGCGCGCCACCATCGCCTCCTCGGTGAGGCGGCCGAGCTTGCGCATGGGCATCATGACGTTGTCGAGCGCGGAGAACTCCTGCATCAGGAAATGAAACTGGAAAACGAAGCCGATGTGCTCGCAGCGCGCCGCCGTGCGGTCGAGATCGCTGCTGTTGGACATGAGCTGGTCGCGGATCCAGATGGAGCCGCCGTCGGGCTGATCGAGCAGGCCGAGGAGGTAGAGCGTGGTGCTCTTGCCGCAGCCGGAGGGGCCGACGATGGCGGTCACCTGGCCGCTGCGGGCCTCGAAGGAAACGCCGCGCAGCACATGCACCCGGCCCTCGCCCTGTCCGAGATAGCGGTGCAGGCCCTCGCAGCGGAGGGCGACCTTGGCCCCGGCTTGGATTGGCGCACTCATTGCGACGTCCCCCGGATGATGTCGCCCGGCTCCAGCCGGGCGGCGCGGCGGGCGGGGATGACGGCGGCGGTCATGACCACCACCGCAGCGGTGACCGTGGCCACCACATAGTGCCAGATGTTCCAGGAGACCTGAAAGCTGTCGGCGGAGAAGATGCCGCGGATGCGGATGGGCATCTTCGACACGCCGTAGGTCACGCCCGCGCCGAGCCCCCAGCCGCCGATGGTGCCGATGACGAGCACGATGGCACCGAGCCAGATGAAGATGCGCGAGATATCGCGCCGCGTGTAGCCCATGGAGCGGAGAATCGCGATCTCCTTGGTCTTCTCGATGACGATCATCGCGAGCGTGTTGAACATGCCCAGGCCGGAGATGAGGATGATGGTGGAGACGGTGAGGGCGGCGGAGATTTGCAGGGCCTTGAAGGCCTGGAGCCAGCTCTCCTCGCGCTCCTGCCAGCTCTTGGTGCTGTGGCGGAGCACTTCCTCCATCTGCACGGCGTCCTGCGGGGCGCGATCGCGGTCGAACAGCGCGACCTGGATGAAGGAGGCGCCGGCGGTCTTCTTCAACAGGGAGCGCGCCTCGCCGAGGTGCAGGTAGATGCGCACCTTGTCGATGTCGCTCACGCCGGTGCTGTAGATGGCCGAGACGCGATAGCGGCGCTGCTCGGTGCCGGCCTGCAGCGTGAACGAGTCGCCCACCACCAGTTGCAGGCGGTCGGCCAGCACCTTGCCCAGCAGGACACCCTGCGGCGTGCTGCGGAAATCCTCGAGGCTGCCGCTGCCGCGCTGCACCTGGGCGGCCAGGTCGGAGACGACAAGGTGGTCGTCCAGGTTGATGCCATAAACCTTGGCGGAGTCGTTCTTGAAGGAGCTGTCCGCGATCACCGAGCCCTCCACGACCGTGGAGACGCCGGCGACATTGCGGAACTTGCGCAGCGCCTCGGCCAGCAGGGCGGGATCCTCCACGCCCTCGATGTATTTGCGGGCCGAGCGGTCGACGCGGACCTCGAACTTGCTGGCCCCGGCATCGTGCCCGGCGGCCGCCATGGCGAAGATGGTGTCCTGGATCTTGTCCTCGATGCGGATGGCGCCGTTGGTGCCGAGGATGGTCCGGATGAAGAACTGCTCAAAGCCGCTCGTCTGCGCCTGGGTGACGATGAAGAAGCCCACGCCGAAAATGATGCCGGCCAGGCTCATCAGCATGGAGCGCTTGCGGGCCGTCAGGAAACGGAGGGCGATGCGGAGGTTGGTGGACACGGCGCGCAGGCCCGGCGATTAGTTCGGCAGCACCTGGGTGCGCACCCGCTCGCCCTCGCGGAAGCGGTCCTGCTGCTCGACGACCACCTGCTCGCCCGCCTGCAGGCCGCTGACGATCTCGACTTCGTTCAGGCCCTCGTAGCCCTTGACGACCTTGCGCAGCGCGAGCCGGCCGCCCTCGACCACGTAGAGATATTCGCCCACCAGCGCGCGGCGGGGCACGACGACGGCGTTGGCCCGCTTGGCGATGATGATGCTGACCTCGCCGGTCAGGCCCGGCTTGAGTTCCCGGTCCTCGGGGAGGGAGATGTCCAGGAACACCGTGTAGCGCTGGGTGGCGGCATCGGCCGAGGGCAGGATCTTGGAGATGACCGCGTTGTATTGGTTGGCGCCGAAGGTGAGGAACCGCACCGAGGCCTTCTGGCCCAGCTTGATGTCGGCAAATTTCTCCTCGCTGATCTTGGCCTCGACGATGCGGCCGACGGAGATGATGGTGGCGATGGGCGAATTGCTCCCGATGAGGTCGCCCACCCGGGCGGCGACCGACGTGACGATGCCGTCGGACGGCGCGACGATGATCATCTTGCTTCTTTCCCGTTCCTTGGAGCGGAGGCTGTTCTCGTTGTTCTCCAAGGACAGGCGGGTGTTGACCTCGTCCAGCTCGCGGCGCTGGACCAGCTGCTGGAACAGCCGCCTTTGCTTCTCGAGTTCGGCCTCGGGATAGGCGCCGAGCTTGGTCTGGCGCTCGAGATTGGTGAGCGTGTCCTTGGCGTTCAGCTCCTCGGCGCGGAGCAGCGAGCCCAGCTCGACCTTGCGCTTGGCGGCGGTGATCTCGTTCTTGATGCGTTCGATTTCCAGGTCGATGTCGCCGGTGTCGATCTGCACCAGGACATCGCCTTGGAACACGCGCTGGCCGACATCCAGCGTGCTGGCGCTGACGCGGCCGCCGACCTCGCTTTTCAGCTCGCCGGCAAACTCGGCCTTCACCTCCACGGTGCCCGGCACCGTCTTCACAGCCTCGGCGAGGACGGCGGTGGCCACCAGGACGACCGGGCGCAGGGTGTAGGAGACGCCCCAGCCCAGCGCGGCCAAGACCACCGCCGCCACGGCCAGTCGCCGCAGCCAGTTGGGGGAGGAGGACGGGGGCTTGCTCATTTGGTCTGAGGCAGGTTGGCGGTCACCGGGTCCTGCGCGAGCGTGGCGAGAAATTCGCCGTTCCGGGCCAGGAAATCGGCGCGGCCGTTGAAGGCGTTGAGCCGGGCGTCGTAGAGGGCCACTTGCGCCAGGCTGACGTCGGCCTCCGACATGAGGCCGCGTTTGAACTCATCCTGCTTGGCCGCCAGGTTGTTCTCGCTGGCGACCAGCGCGCGGTCCGAGAGCGCCATGGTCCGGGCGGAAAAATCCAGCTGCTTGGCCTGGATCTGGGCGGTCTGGAGCAAGCGCTCGGTCATGTCCTTGTAGTCATTGTCCATCTGCCGGCGGCGGGCCAGCGCCACCCGCACGGCGGATTGGGCGGCGAAACTGTCAAAGATGGCCCAGTTGACGGAGAAGCCGCCGTATTGCGAGTTCACGCGGTATTTCTGCGCCGCATTGATGGTGTAGCTCTGCTCATCCTGGCTGAGCCCGGCCACGAGGCTGAACTTGGGGCGCAGGCGCGTCTTGATGCTGTTGTAGCTCAGCCGCTCGGTTTCCATCTGCTTGCGCATGGTGACGGCCTCGATCGTGGGCAGTTCCCGCTGGCCGAGGTAGTCGGCCAGCAGCAGCCCCACGGCCTCCGCGTGGTAGGTGGCCACGGGGATGGCGTCCGGGATGGCCTCGGTGGCCAGCAAGGGGCTGCCCGACAGCCGGGCGAACGAGGCCTTCGCCATCTCCAGGTCGAACTGGGCCCGCTCGCTGCTGATCTGGGCCTGCTCCGCCGCCAGCCGGAACACGGAGATCTGGTATTCGGAAATCACCTTCTTGGCCAACCGCTCCTCCTCCTGCGCGAGCTGCTTGCGGGTGTGCTCCAGGTAAAAGGCGGCGCGCTGCACGACGAGCTTCTGGATGACTAGCCGCAGGTAGTCGCCGCGGAGGGTCTGGGCCAGCAGCCGGTAACCGTCGCGATACTGGCCCCGGGCGATGCTTTCCTGGATCTGGCCGATCTTGGCGTAGTTGGACCTTTCCCCCCAGAAGAACAGCGGCTGGTTGATCGAGAAGTTGTAGGCGATCTTGGTCACGTTCAGGCGACCCGGCAGGTCGGCCCGCGTGTCCCGGGCCTCGTAGTAGTTGGCGTAGCCCCCCACGGTGGGGAGGAGATTGGAGCGGGCCTGGATCCGGCCGGCCTCCGCTATCTCCAGGTCCAGCGCGCGGTTGAGCATGCGCGGTGACTGCTGCACCGCCGTCGCGAGGATCGTCTGCAACTGCGGATACAACTCCTCCGGCAGCACCAGCTTCTCCACATTGGCCTCCACGTCGGCAGCCCGCAGGCCAAGCATCAGGAATGTCCAAGTGAGGGACCAGCGGATAATCTTCATGGTGAGTGTAGGGAACGGACAGGCCGCCGCAAAGGGGGTGCCATGGCAATCAGGAAATTCCCCGCCGCCGCCGGTGCGGACCGTGCGCCCGCATTTACTACTAGCCTTTGCTTGCGTAGTTACCCAACACTTTAACCATCTCCGCTCAGTCCATGACGCTGTCCCGAGTCCTGCCCTTTGCCACCGATCTCTGGACGCACCGCGAGCTGCTCTGGCAGTTCACGCTGCGCAACGTGGAACTGCGCCACAAAGGCAGCCACCTCGGGCTCATCTGGTCGGTGTTGAACCCCCTGTTGATGCTGGGCCTCTACGTGCTGGTGTTCGGCTACATTTTTGGCGGCAGCTTCGGCGTGCTGCCCGACGAAACCCGGGCGGAGTATGCCCTGGGCATCTTTTTCGGCCTCACGCTCTTTCAGTTTGTCGGGGAGGTGATGGGCGTTGCCCCCCTCATTGTGGTTTCCAATCCGAATTTCGTGAAGAAGGTGGTGTTTCCGCTGGAAATCCTGCCCGTGGCCCAGGTCGGCGCGGCGGCCTTCCACCTTCTGATCAGCCTGGCGCTCGCGCTCGTCAGCCTGGCCCTGTTCGGCCGGAGCATCCACCCGGAGCTGCTTTGGCTGCCGGTGATCATCGCCCCGCTGCTCCTGCTCGGCCTGGGGATCGCGTGGTTCTTCTCCGCCGTCGGCGTCTTCTTTCGCGACATCGGCCAGGTCATGCAATTCCTCTCCCTGGCCCTGATGTATGCCAGCGCCGTGTTCTTCTCGGCCGCAAAAATCCCGCCCGAGTTCTGGACCTTCCTGCGCTTCAACCCCCTGCTGCTCGCGATCGAGCTCGCGCGCAACACCGGCCTGTGGGGGCAGCCGATCAATCCGCATCATCTGCTCTATCTCTACGCCGTCGGCCTGCTCGCCTGCGCCCTCGGCCACTACGCCTTCCGGCGCATGAAACCCGCCTTCGCCGACGTGATCTGAACCCGCATGCCTGCTGAAAACGCCATCACCGCACGCCACCTATCCAAGGCCTACCGCATCTGGACCGATCCGTCCCAGCGCCTGATCAGCCCGCTGCTGGCGGAAACGGGGCGGTGGCTGCCTGGCGGCCTGGGGCGGGCGCTACAGCAGCGCGCCACCGGGGGCTACCGGGACTTCTTCGCCCTGACCGACGTGAGCTTCGAGGTGAAGCGAGGCGAGGCCGTGGGCATCATCGGCCGCAACGGCGCGGGCAAGAGCACCCTGCTGCAGATTATCGCCGGCACCCTGCAACCCTCCGCCGGATCAATCGAGGTCCATGGCCGGGTCGCCGCGCTGCTCGAGCTGGGCGCCGGCTTCAATCCCGACTTCACCGGCCGGGAAAACGTCATGCTCAGCGGGGCCGTGCTCGGCCTCGGCCACGCCGAGATGGAGGCACGCTTCGACGAGGTCGCCGCCTTTGCCGACATCGGCGAGTTCATTGAGCAGCCCGTGAAGACCTACTCCAGCGGCATGATGATGCGCCTGGCCTTCGCGGTGAACACCTGCGTGGACCCGGAAGTGCTCATCGTGGACGAGGCCCTGAGCGTCGGCGACGCCCCCTTCCAGTCCAAGTGCTTCCGCCGCCTGCGCCAGCTGATCGACCAGGGCGTCAGCCTGCTGTTCGTCTCCCACGATATCGGCACCGTGCGCTCCATCTGTTCCCGCGCCCTCTGGCTGAAAAACGGCCGCCCCGAGATGTGGGGCGAGGCCAAGCCCGTCGCCAAGGAATACGAGAAGTTCTGCTGGACAGAGCAGGGCGTCGTCATGACTCAGGCCGCCGCTCCGGCCGAACCGACCGAACCGTCGGAAATCAAGCCCGCCGCCGCCCGCCAGGATACCATCGGGGCGGATGCCTCGGGCGAATTCACCGTGCCGCTTCCGGTGCAGCCGGCTGCACCCGCCGCCCTGATGGACCGCAGCCGGCCGGCTGGCGAGCGCTACGGCACCCAGGTCGTCACCATCGAAAGCCTGTTGAGCACCAACGCAGCGGGTGAGCCGGCGGCCCGGTTCGAGTTCAACGAAGCGATCTACCTGCACTACCTGATCCGCACCCACGCGGCGATCGATTCCGACGTGGTGCTGGGCATCCGCATCAAGGATCCCCAGGGCAACTTCCTCTATTCCGTGCAGGACATCTCCACGCAACACCGGTTGACCGCGCCGACCGGCAGCGAATTTCATGCCGTGACGGCCTTCCGCCTCCCGCTGACCCACGGTCGCTTCATCATCAAGACCGGCATATTCGGGTTCGCGGACGGCACCTCGCGGCTCGACCAGCGCTATGATTACACCCGCGCGGTATTGTGGGATATCATCGAGGATGGGTGTGTCATCGACATCGCCGAGCACCCGACCATGCCCCTCTGCGGGCCGGTTCACTCCCATGCCAAACTGCTGTTGAGTCACCTGCCCTCCCGCCAAACCTAGTCCCCTCATGGCATCGATTCAGACACACGTCCCCGGACGCCCTCCCATCGAGCTTGTCGCCTACTACGACAGCTTCGCGTGGTATTACCCCAACTGCGAGCCGCAGACCAAACGCTGGTTCGTGCAGCAGGCCCGGCCGGACTGGGTCTACCTCGATTGCGGGGCCAACATCGGCTACTACTCCATCCTCTTCGCGCAGCTTTCCCCCCACGGGCACATCCATGCGGTCGAGCCAACCGCGACCGCCGACATGCTGCGCACCAACCTGGCACACCACCGCCTGGGGAATGTGACCGTGCACCAGCAGGCGGTGGGGCGTTACGCCGGGCGTCGCACCGAGAAGATTTTCCGGCTGTGGGGCGGACCGCCCGAGGAGATGGAATATGACTTCGAGACCATCGACACCCTCGTCGCCCGACTCGCGCCAACCCGCCTGGACTGCATCAAGATTGACGTGGATTCGTTCGATTTCGAGGTGCTGATGGGGGCCGAGCAGACTCTGGCCAAATACGACCCCTGGTTGGTGGTCGAGTTGAACCATGCCCTGGGCGTGCGTGGTTATTCCAATCTCGCCGCCGCCGAATGGCTGCTGGATCACGGCTACCGGCACTGCCAGATACTGGATCACGACAACTTCGTCGCCCGCCGCTCCGCGCCGCCGGAGAGCTTCGCCACGGGCAAGGCCATGACATTGCACTTTGCCCCCCCGCATGAACCAGCCTGACCTTCCCGTCCTCTCCCTTCACGATCTCGGCCGCGAACGCGGCTGGCCCGCGCCGCCCCGACCTTCCCACGCCACCCTGACCCAGTGGAATGGCGAGAAGGATGACGGTCCGACCCTCCAGTATCTCTACGGTGTTTTCGCCCCGCGCCGGCACCTTGAGTTCGGCACCTGGCAGGGTTTTGGCACCTGCCAGTGCCTTGAGGCCTGCGCGGCCACCGTCTGGACCATCAACCTGCCCGACGGCGAGAACAAGCCCGATGGCAGCTGGGCCTATGGGCATCGGGTGTCGGACGAGGGCAGCACTCCACCTGGCGCGGTCAGCGTGAACTTCGGTGCGGACGCCGACGGGCCCCGCACCTACCACCGCACGGATGCCGCGTCTTACATCGGTCGGCTCTATCGCGAAAAAGGCCTGGGGCACCGCGTCTGCCAGATCTACTGTGACAGCCGCGCCTGGGATACCTCCGCCTACCCCGCCGGCTTTTTCGACAGCGTCATGATCGACGGCGGCCATCAAGCCGAAGTCGTGCTCAGCGATACGCGCAAGGCGCTCCCGCTCCTCCGCTCCGGCGGGCTGATGCTCTGGCACGACTACTGTCCCCACCCCGAGGTCATCGCGGGCTCGCCGGCGGTGCAGGGCGTGACCTCCGCCATCACCACGCTCCTGCCCGAACTCCGGACCGGCTTTTCCACCCTCGCCTGGATCAACCCCAGCCACATCCTCCTTGGCCTGAAAATATGAACCCCGCCGACGCCCGCCGTGCCTTCCTCCGCGTTGCCACCGCCGCCCCCGAGCTGCGCATCGCCGACGTCGCCTTCAACACCGGTGTCATCCGCCGCGAGGCCGCCCGCGCCGCCCGCGCCGGCGCCGCCCTCGTGCTCTTCCCCGAGCTGAGCCTCACCGGCTACAGCTGCGGCGATCTCTTCGCCCAACAGCTGCTGCAGGATCACGCCCGCGCGGCGCTGCTCGAGCTGGCCGCGGCCACGTCCCCCCTCGGCGTGCACCTTGTCGTGGGGCTTCCCCTCGCCTGCCGGGGCCGACTCTACAACTGCGCCGCCGTGCTCGGCGGCGGCCGCGTGCTCGGCCTCGTGCCGAAACAGTTCCTCCCCACCACCGGCGAATACTACGAGGAACGCTGGTTCACCTCCGCCGCCGGGCTGGCACCCGTCGAGATCGACTTTGGCACCCATGCCGCACCGCTGGCCACCCACCTCCTGTTCACCGACGGGGCCTCCGGCTGCACCTTCGGCGTGGAGGTGTGCGAGGATCTCTGGGCCGTGCATCCGCCCAGCGGCGACCTGTGCCTCGCCGGGGCCAACCTCATCCTGAACCCCTCCGCCAGCAACGAACTCCTCGGCAAGGCCGCCTACCGCCGCGACCTCGTGCGCCAGCAGTCGGCCCGCTGCCTCGCCGCCTACGCCTATGCCGCCGCCGGCCCGGGCGAGTCGTCCACCGATGTCGTGTTCTCCGGCCACTGCCTCCTCGCCGAGAACGGCACCCTCCTCGCCGAGTCCGAGCGCTTCCGTTTCGACTCGCAGCAGGTTTGCGCCGACCTCGATCTCGACCGCCTGCGGCACGAGCGGATCTGCAACAGCAGCTTCTCCGCCGCTGCGCCCGCGCGCGAGTTCCGCCGCATCCCGGTCTCGCTCGCCATCCCGGCCACCCGCCCGCCCCTGGGCGCGCTGCGCCCCAACCCCACCCTGCCCTTCGTCCCCTCCGACCCGCGCGCACGGGCCGACACCTGCCGCGAGATCTTCGCCATCCAATCCACCGGCCTGGCCAAGCGCCTCAGGCATACCGGCGCGCGCAAGGTGGTCATCGGCATCTCCGGCGGCCTCGATTCCACCCTCGCGCTGCTGGTCACCGCCCACGCCTTCGATCTGCTCGGTCTGGACCGCAAGGGCATCCTTGCCCCCACCCTGCCGGGCTTCGGCACGACCAAGCGCACCCGCGGCAATGCCGAGAAGCTCGTCGGGGAGATCGGCGCCACCCTGCGCGTCATCCCGATCCACGACGCCCTCAAGCAGCATTTCCGCGACATCGGCCACGACGAGCGCGTGCATGACGTCACCTACGAAAACGCCCAGGCCCGCGAGCGCACCCAGATCCTGATGGATCTCGCCAACCAGCTGGGTGGCTTCGTCGTCGGCACCGGCGACCTCTCCGAGGCGGCCCTCGGCTGGTGCACGTTCAACGGCGACCACATGTCGATGTATCACGTCAATGCCGGCATCCCCAAGACCCTCGTGCGCTACCTCATCGACTGGTGCGCCGACAGCGAGTTCTCCGGCGCCACCGGCAAGATCCTCCACGACATCGCCGCCACACCCATCAGCCCCGAACTACTGCCCACGACCGCCGACGGCAAGCAGCACCAGCAGACCGAGGACGTCGTCGGGCCCTACGAGCTGCACGACTACTTCCTCTACCACGTCGTCCGTCATGGTGCCCGTCCGGCCAAGGTTCTCTATCTCGCGGAACAGGCCTTCGGTGCCAAATACCCGCGCGCCGTCATCCTCCGCTGGCTCGAGGTCTTCCTTCGCCGGTTCTTCCAGCAGCAGTTCAAGCGCTCCGCCATGCCCGACGGCCCCAAGGTCGGCTCCGTCGCCCTCTCGCCCCGCGGCGACTGGCGCATGCCCAGCGACGCTTCCGCCTCCGGCTGGCTGGCCGAAGTCGCCGCCCTGAGGGCTCCGCCCCGCCGGGCAAAGCGGCGTTGACTTTCCCCTGCCGCTTTCGCTTTTTCGCCCCTTTATGAAGGACAAGCTCATCGTCGTTTGCGGGGCCGGTGGATTCATCGGCGGTCACTTGGTTGCCGACCTGCTCAAGCAGGGGCACACGCGCATCCGCGCCGTGGACCTGAAGCCTCTCGACCGCTGGTATCAGCGTTTTGACGGCGTCGAGAACCTCTCGCTCGACCTGCAGGAGCTGCCGGCCTGCCGCCAGGCCACCAAGGACGCGTTTTGGGTCTACAATCTGGCCGCGGACATGGGCGGCATGGGCTTCATTGAGAAGAACAAGGCGCTGTGCATGCTCACGGTGCTCATCAACACCCACCTGCTCAAGGCCGCCCGCGAGCACGGCGTGCAGCGTCTCTTCTACGCCTCCTCCGCCTGTGTTTACGCGCACGACAAGCAGACCGACCCCAACGTCACCGGCCTGAAGGAGGCCGACGCCTACCCCGCCATGCCCGAGGACGGTTACGGCTGGGAGAAGCTCTTCTCGGAGCGCATGTGCCGCCACTTCACCGAGGACTTCGGCCTCGTGACCCGCGTCGCCCGCTTCCACAACGTCTACGGCCCGCACGGCACCTTCGACGGCGGCCGCGAGAAGGCCCCCGCCGCCATCTGCCGCAAGGTCATCGCCGCCCAGATGAGTGGCCGGCACGAGATCGAGATCTGGGGCGACGGCCACCAGACGCGCAGCTTCATGTATATCGACGACTGCCTGCACGGCATCCAGGCCATCATGCGCAGCGCCGACATCACCTATCCGATCAACCTCGGCTCCGAGGAGAAGGTCTCGATTAACCAGCTCGTGGACCTCGTCGAATCCATCGCCGGCATGAAGCTCAAGCGCCACTACAACCTCTCCGCCCCGAAGGGTGTCAACGGGCGCAACTCCGAGAACACCATCATCCGGAAAGCGCTCGGCTGGGAGCCCTCCATCCCCCTCCGCACCGGCATGGAAAAAACCTTCGCCTGGATTTATGATCAGATGAAGTCCGGGCTCTCCAAGGACTCCGTCGTCAACCAGAGCTGAGCCCCATGACCGCCCCCGCCTCCCTCGACGCCGTCCGCGACTACTGGAACCGCCGTCCCTGCAACGTCCGGCACGGCACCGCCCCCATGGGCACCCGGGAATACTTCGACCAGGTCGAGGCCCGGAAATACATGGTCGAGCCCCACATCCCGGGTTTTTCCGAATTCGAGAAATGGAAGGGCAGGAAAGTCCTCGAGATCGGCTGCGGCCTCGGCACCGCCGCGGTGTCCTTCGCCCGCGCCGGCGCCGACTACACCGCCGTCGAGCTCTCTGACGAGTCGCTCAAGCTCGCGAAGCAGCGCTTCGAGGTCTACGGCCTGAAGGGCCGCTTTTTCTCCGGCAACGCCGAGGAACTGTCCAATGTCGTGCCGGTGGAGACCTACGACCTCGTCTATTCCTTCGGCGTCATTCACCACGCCCCTCATCCGGAGAAAATCGTCGCCGAGGTTCGCAAGTTCATGGGCCCGCGATCCGAGTTTCGCTTGATGCTTTACGCCAAGAACTCCTGGAAAAATATCCTGATCGAGGCCGGCTTCGACCAGCCCGAGGCTCAGTCGGGCTGCCCCATCGCCTTCACCTACACCCACGACGAGGTGCGCACCCTGATGCAGGGCTATGATGTGACCGAAATCCGTCAGGAGCACATCTTCCCCTACGTCATCGAGAAATACGTCAAATACGAATACGAGCTGCAGCCGTGGTTCAAGGCCATGCCACCCGAGATGTTCCGTTCGCTCGAACGCGCCTTGGGCTGGCACACCCTGATCACCGCCAAGCTCAAGCGCTGACCCGTTCCGTCATGATCCAGAACGTCTCCGTCATCGGTCTCGGCAAACTCGGCGGCAGCATGGCCGCCGGCATGGCCTCGCGCGGCCTTCATGTCATCGGCGTGGACGTCAACCGTCACGCGGTCGACGCCGTCAACGCCGGCCAGGCGCCGGTCCAGGAGACCGGCCTCGGCGAGATGATCGCCGCCAACCGTGAACGAATCCGCGCCACCCTGAGCACCGAGGAGGCTGTGCTCGGTTCCGATATCAGCTTCGTCATCGTGCCCACCCCGAGCGACGAGCGCGGCGCCTTCACCCTCCAATACGCCAAGTTCGCCTTCAAGTCCCTCGGCCAGGCGCTGAAGAAAAAAAATGGCTACCACGTCATCGTGCTGACCAGCACCGTGCTGCCCGGCGCCACCCGCCACGGCCTCCTCCCCATCCTCGAGCAGGAGTCCGGCAAGAAGTGCGGTCCCGACTTCGGCCTCTGCTACAACCCCGAGTTTATCGCCCTCGGCTCCGTCATCCGCGACTTCCTCAATCCCGACTTCTACCTCCTCGGCCAGTTCGACCAGCGCTCCGGCGACCTGCTCGAGCAGGTCCACCACCGCGTTTCCCAGAACAACGCGCCGGTAAAGCGCATGAGCCTGGAGAATGCCGAGCTCGCGAAGATCGCCGTCAACAGCTACGTGACGATGAAGATCTCCTTCGCCAACATGCTCGCCGACTTCTGCGAGCACCTGCCCGGCGGCGATGTGGACGTGGTGTCCGACGCCCTCGGGATGGACAAGCGCATCGGCCGCAAATACCTCACCGGCGGCTTCGGCTTCGGCGGCCCCTGCTTCCCGCGCGACAACGTCGCCCTCAACTTCATGGGCATGTCGCTTGACGTGGACAGCCGCCTCCTCGCAGTCAACGACGACTACAACCGCAACCTCTCCAAGCACTACGTCGAGAAGCTCCAGCCCCACCTGCCGAAGGGCGCCAACGTCGCCGTGCTCGGCCTTGCCTACAAGCCCCTCTCCCACGTCATCGAGGAATCCCCCGGCATCTACCTCTGCCGCGCCCTCTCCGAGGCCGGCTACCGCGTGATCGGCCATGACAACCTCGCCGCGCCCCATGCCGAACAGGCCTTGAAGATGAGCGCCCTCGTCACCGACTCGCTGGACGATGCGATCAAGGACGCCGACGTCGTGCTCGTCACCACCACCGACAAGAGCTACACGGGCCTCACCGCCGCCACGCTGCTGCGCGGACGGCCGCAAGTGACCGTGGTCGACTTCTGGCGCTGCCTCAAGCACCTCGCCGCCGATCCGCGCATCCGCTACGTCCCGGTCGGGCTCTGCCGCAATGAGCAGAGGGCCTCCGCCTCACTGAAACCCCTGTGGGCCGAATGACCAAGCCCTCGTCCCTACCGCCCCCCTATCTCTCCCTTGTCACCGCCTCGCGCAACGACGATCACGGCGGCGACCCGCTCCGGCGCACCCAGATCTTCGTCAACTCCTTTGCCCGGCAGTGCGAGAAACACCGGATCCCGGCCGAGCTGATCCTGGTTGACTGGAATCCCGTCGCCGGCCGTCCCGGCCTCGCCTCCGTCCTCCAGCTGCCAGCGGGCTCCACCTGCTGCACGGCCCGCGTCATCACCGTCCCGCCCGGGCTGCACGCGCGCGTCAAGTATGCCGAGAAGCTCCCGTTCTTCCAGATGATCGCCAAGAACGCCGGCATCCGCCGCGCGCGCGGCCGCTTCATCCTGGCGACCAACATCGACATCATCTTCTCGGACGAGCTCATGGCCTATATCGGGTGCCAGCAGCTCGACCCGACCAAGCAATACCGCGTTGACCGCTACGACATCCGGGCCGGTCTCTCGGAAAACCTCTCGCTCGAGGAGACCATCGCCTACGCCTGGGCCAATCCCATCCGCCAGAACAAACGCTTCGGCCCGCCCGCGCTGGTGGAGCATCTCTATGGCGCGGATCCGATCCGGAAATCCTGCACGCCCGATCCCGCCGTCTGCCAACGCATCGGCGGCATCCGGCTCCGGCAGGAGGTCGGGGCGAACGGCATCGAGCTGGAGCACTCCGCCACCATCGAGCACATGCACACCAACGCCTGCGGCGATTTCACCCTCATGGCCCGCGAGGCCTGGGCCGCCATCCGCGGCTATCCTGAGTTCGAGGCCTTTTCGATGAACATCGATAGCATGGGGCTCGCCGCCGCCCATTACGCGGGCTACCAGGAAATCTCCCTGCTGCCGCCCTGCGTGTGTTTTCACATCGAGCACAGCCTCGGCTCCGGCTGGACCCCCGAGGGCGAAAAGAAGCTCTTCAACCGCCTCCGCGAGCAAAACATCCTAAACCCCGAGTGGCCCGTGCTCCTCCCCCTCGTGGACGAGATGCGCCGCACGCGCCGAGCCCTGGAGTTCAACCATGCCGGCTGGGGCTACGCCGACCTCGATCTCCCGGAGGAGCCGCTGGGGCAGCCCGGCCCCGCCGCCGCACCTGCCCACGCCGCCTTCGCCCAGCACCCCGGCTCCGCCATCAACCCCGCCTACGACCTCGATCGCCTCACCCTGGCGCACGAACGCCGCCTCGCCGCCACCGGTTCGGTGGCCGACAATGGCGAAACCCGCGAGATCGTGCAGCTCTTCCTCCCCCACGCGGACGGTGCCTACTCCGAGGCGTCCTCCCTCGTCTTCATGGGCAGCCTGCGCGACATGCGCACGGTCGTCTTCAAGCTGGATCAGCTCAGTTACCAGCATCCGCTGCGCCTCGATCCCGTCGCCCGGCTCGGCGTGCTGGAAATCGCCGGCATCACTTTGCTCGACATCGGCACCGGCCGGGTGCTGCGACGCTACACGGGGGCGGATGTGTCCTCCCTCGGCCTGGGCGGCACGGCCCGGCTCTTCCAGTCGGATCAGCCTCTGCCCGGCGGCCGATCGGATCAGTCCATCTACCTGCTCAGCACCGGCGACGATCCGCAGCTCTTCCTCCCCCCCCTGTCCGAGGCACCCACCGGCCCGCTGCTCTTCCTGGTGGAGCAACGCTTCCTCGCCCAGTGACTGACGGCGCGCTGGCGAAAGCCCGTCGCTCCCCGTCGCGGCGGAGACCCTTGCCAAGTCCGCCGCCTTGCTGCCAGCCTCACTTGGCCTGCCACCTCGCCGCCGATGACCGCCCTGCCTGAAATCACCCGCCAGCATCTTGCCCGCACCCGGGATTTCTATGAGGAGGCGCCGACCACCCCGAAATGGGGCGGGCTTTTCTACCGCCGGCAACTCGCGCACTACTACAACCTGCTTATCCCGCCGGAGGCCAGCGTGCTCGAGATCGGCTGCGGCTCCGGCGAGCTCCTGGCCCGCCTCCGCGCGCGCCACAAGGTCGGCGTCGATCTCTCCCCCCGCCAGCTCGCCGCCGCCCGGGCCCGCGTGCCCGGCGCGGAGTTTCACGAGCAGTCGGGCGAGGCCCTTGCCCTCGACGGCCGGTTCGACTGCATCATCATCTCCGACACGCTGAATTTCGCCGCCGACGTGCAGCGCCTTTTCGAGCAACTGCACCGCGTGGCGCACCCCGGCACGCGCCTGTTCCTCAATTTCCACAACTCGCTCTGGCGACCCATCCTCACCCTCGCCACCTGGCTCGGCCTGAAGGACCGCCAGATGCAAAACAGCTGGCTCGCCGCCTCCGACGTCCGCAACCTCCTTCAACTCGGCGGCTGGACGACCATCACCCAGGAGGGCCGCCTGCTGCTGCCCGTGGACCTCTTCGGCCTCGAAGCCCTGGCCAACCGCTGGCTGTCCCCGCTGCTGCAGTGGTTCTGTCTCACCGTCTTCCTCTCCGCCCGGCCCCTCCGGCCCGCGTCCGCCCGGCCGCCCACCGTCTCCGTCATCATCCCCGCCCGCAACGAGGCGGGCAACATCGCCGCCGCCGTCGCCCGCACCCCCGACATGGGCGGCGGCACGGAGCTGATCTTCGTCGAGGGACACTCCCGCGACGACACCTGGGAACAGATCCAGCGCGTGCAGCGCGAGAATCCCGGGCGCGCGATCAAGATCATGCAACAGACCGGCAAGGGCAAGGGCGACGCCGTGCGGATGGGCTTCGCCGCCGCCTCCGGCGATATCCTCATGATCCTCGACGCCGACCTCACCATGCCGCCCGAGGATCTGCCGAAATTCTACGAGGTGCTCGCCCGCGGCCGCGGCGAATTCGCCAACGGCGTGCGCCTCGTCTATCCCATGGATGACAAGGCCATGCAGTTCCTGAACCTCTGCGCCAACAAGGCCTTCGGCCTGATCTTTAGCTGGCTCCTCGGCCAGCCGGTGAAGGACACCCTCTGCGGCACGAAGGTCCTCCGCCGCGCCCACTACGAGCGGATCGCCGCCAACCGTGCCTACTTCGGCGACTTCGACCCCTTCGGCGACTTCGACCTGCTCTTCGGCGCCGCCAAGCTCAACCTGCAGATCGTGGACGTGCCCATCCGCTACAAGGAGCGCACCTATGGCGAAACCAACATCCAGCGCTGGAAGCACGGCTGGCTCCTGCTCCGCATGGTGCTGTTCGCCGCCCGCAAGCTGAAGTTCGTCTGAAGCCGCGGGCGGGAGTATAGGCTTCACAGCTTCCGGCCGCGCTGGTTGAGTGCGGCCTGTGATGCAGTCCGACCCTCCGGCCGATCCAACCCATCTCCTGCGCCAGCAGCTCATTCTCGCGCAGGTTCGCCTCATGGAATTGGAGGACACCCGCGACGAGTTGGTCCCGCGGCTCGCCGAGTCGGAACAGCTCCTCGCCGAAGCCCAGACTCTGGCCGACCGGAAGGCCGACGAGACTGCGCACCTCGGACGCGTCCTCGCCGACCTGCAGGCGCAAGCCAGCCACCTGCGCCATGTGCAGCATGAGACCCATCTCGCCCTGGAGGAAGCCCGTGCCCGGCTCGCCGCACTGCAGCAGGAGCTGGACGGCACCCGGCTCGCCCTCGAGACCGGCCGCCAGGTGCAAGCCGCCCAGCAACTCAAGCTCGCGCAAGCCGACCAGGCGTTGCTCGCCCTGCGTGAGGAACTCCACCAGGCGCACGCCACCGCCGCCCAGCACGCCCGGCGCATCGGTGAACTGGATCATGAGCGCGCGGCGATGAAGGCTTCCCGCAGCTGGCGCTGGACGGCCTGGCTGCGCGCCGTGGAGCGCAAGTTCGGCGGCTCCTGATCATGGCGCACCCGCCCGTCATCACCGGCGAGATCGAGGGCCCCCGCCCGCTCCGCGCCCCCGGCGGCCGGGTTGTCCTCACCGGCTGGTGCCTGTGCGATGGCACCCGGCCGGCCGGGATTCGCCTGGTCACTCCCGTCGGCACCTTGGTGGCGATCACCGGCCTGCCCCGCGATGATACCGGATCCCGGTCCGACAGCGGCTTCCGCGTGGAGGGCATGCTTCCTGCCGGCGTCCATCTCGCGCGCCTGGAAGTGCAGTCCCCCGACGGCGACTGGCTGTCCTTCCGCAGCCATGCGCTCGCGGTCGAGGCGGAGCCCTTCCAAGCCAAGGTCGAGGCGGTGGAGGAAGGAACACCCCTCGCCCGCCGCCAGCATGTCGCCGGCTGGGCCCTCCATCCCGGCGGCGAGGTCGCGGAGCTCTCCATCCGCTATGCCCATCAGGAAATCGCTTGCACCTTGGGGCTGCCGCGGACGGACGTGCCCCGACGCTTCCCCCATCACGCCCAGGCCGCGCGTTGCGGCTTTCAAAGCCAGGACATTCTCGGTGCCGGCACCGGCCCGCTGCGGGTCAAGGCCCGGCTGCGGGACGGCCGCACCTGCGTCAGCCGCACGCCGGTTCGCATCGCCGTGCCGACCGATCCCAACCATCCCCCGGGTTTCAGTTTCACCGACGCGCCGGCCCGGCTTCCACGCCTGAAGCTGCCGGTGTCACCTGCGGCAACTCCGGCGACGACACCGCTGAACATCCTCTTCGTCCTGCCCGGCAGCTTCGCCGCCAACCATGCGCTGCACGTCGCCGCCCTCGCCAATGAGCTGTGCGCCCACGGCCACGATTGCGCCGTGGCCGTGGCCCACGACCCCGACACCATGTCGCACCTCGATGCCCCCCGCTTTCGCGGCCTCACCCACGACGAAGCCGTGCGGGGCCGGGCTTTCCGCAATGGCCGCGAAGCCGACCTCATCCACGCCTGGACCACGCGCGAGATCGTCCGGCGGCTGGTGCGGCAGCTGCTCGACCGGTTCCCGGCGCGCGTCTGCGTTCACCTGGAGGACAACGAGTCCCTGCTGCTCGCCCAGTCGCTCCACCGCTCCGTCGAGGAACTCGCAGCGCTGCCGGACGGCGAGCTGGACGCGCTCGTCCCGCCGGCATTGTCCCATCCCCGGCGCAGCATGGAATTCCTGCGGGCGGCCGACGGCGTGACCGTGATCGTGGATCGCCTGCGCGAGTTTGTCCCCGCCGGCCGGCCGTGCCACCTTCTCTGGCCGGCGGCCGATGCGCGGCATTTCGGGCCTTTGCCGCTGCCGGCGGATTTCCGCCGGCTCCTCGACCCGACCGCCGATACCACCGTGCTCTTCTATCACGGCAACATCCACCCCGCCAACGCCGCCGAGATGCGCGAACTCTACGCCGCCGTGCTGCGCCTCAACGAATCGGGCCACCCCACGACGCTGATTCGCACCGGTCTCGACAGCGTGGACGGACTGGGTGCCCTCGCCGACCGCGTGCGGCCGCACGTCCTCGCGCTCGGTCAGGTGCTGCACCACCGGCACCTGCCCGCGCTGATGTCCCTCGCCGACATTTTTGTGCAGCCCGGCTGGCCCGATGCCTTCAACCGCTACCGCTTCCCCTCCAAGCTGCCCGAGTTCTTCGCATTGGGCCGGCCGGTGGTGCTGCCCCGCGTCAACCTAGGCGAGCAGCTCCGGCACGGCCTCGACGCCTACGTGCTCGAGCGGGCCGATGCCGCCGGCATCACGGCGGCGGTTGTGGAGTTGCGGCGCGACCGCGCCCTGGCGGCGCGGCTCGCCGCCGGCGCGCTCGCCTTCGCCCGCGCACACTTCTCCTGGCGGCGCAGCGCAGAGGAGCTTGCCAATTTCTACGCCACGCTGGCAGCGTCACACCCCTGATGCCGCAACGCATTCTGATCACCGGGGGCCGCGGTCGCATCGCCTCCCTCCTCGCCAACCACTTCGCCCGCCAGGGCGTCGCGGTGGAGTCCTTCTCGCGCACGCCCTCGGAAGGTTTGCGCGACTATGCCGCGCTCCTCCGGCCCGGGGAGCCGCCGGCCGCGGCGCTCCTGCACCTCGCCTGGAGCACGCTGCCCGCCCAGGCCGAGTTGCTGGGCGCGCAGGCCCAAGACGATGACCTCGCCCTGCTGGATCGCCTGCTCGATGCGCTGGCCGCCTGCCCGCCCGGCCAGCGTCCCCGGCTGTTTTTCTTTTCCTCAGGCGGCGCGATCTATGGCAACGCCCCCGGCCGGCCCAGCCGCGAGGATGATCCCTGCCAGCCCATCGGCGCCTACGGCCGCGCCAAGCTGGCGGCCGAGCGCCGGCTCGTCGAACGGGCCGAGAGAGACGGCCTGCCTGCCGCCATCCTGCGCATCTCGAATCCTTACGGCTACATCCTGCCAGCCGGACGGCAGCAGGGCCTCATCCCCCACGCCATCCGCTGCGCCCGCTCCGGCCAGCCGCTCGCACTCTGGGGCGACGGCTCCGCGCGCAAGGATTTTCTGCACAGCGAGGACTTCCTGCGCGCCATCACCCTGGCCATCGCCCGGGGCATCGACGGCACCTACAACCTCTGTCGGGGTGAATCCCATGCCGTTGCCGAGGTGCTCGCGCTCATCGAGCAGGTCACCGGCCGGCGCCTCTCCATCGCCCCGGCGCCGGCCCCGGCCTGGGACGTGCATGACAGCCGGCTGGATGGCGCCAAGTTCACCGCCGCCACCGGCTGGACGCCGACCGTGTCACTCGCGGAAGGCATCCGCCGCTCCGTGGCGGAAACCGCCGGCTGATCCCTCAGCGCGGCGTGATCGTCAGCGGGCCGATCGACAGCCAGTCCCTCGTGTCCCGGCCCTGCGGTCCCGGCCAGAAGGACAGCTCCACCTCGCCCGGCCGTTCCAGCTCGAAATCAATCCCGATGGTCTGTTCGCCCCGGTCACCGAGGTTGGCCCGCGGATCCAGCAGGCGGCTGAAGAGCGGCGTGTGTCGGCCGGCCGCATCCACCGCCTCCAGGCGCAGTTCCACCCCGTCGGTGCAGTCACTGGCGGACAACTCGGCCGCGTAGGTCTCCAGCGGGAAAGAAAACGAGGTGTCCAGCCGCTGCCGGCCCGCCGGCAGCGTAAAGACGAGCCGGGTGACGGGATGCGCCCCAAAACGGTAGGCGGCACCGGACTCGTTCACCGCCGGCCCGAAGGTGCTGAAGATGCGGGTGGGCTTCGGCTGCATGCGATGCAGCATCCGCCCCAATTGGGGCGGACCGCCCGCCACCTCCACCCACTCGTTCTTCATCGGCCGGGACCAGTCGGCCCTCATCCGCAGCGGATTGGCCTCATCCCAGCCCGTTTGCTCGAAAGTCAGGAGATTTTGCTCCAGCCGCGCGGCGGGCAGGAAAATGGAGTAGTTGCGCCATTTGAGCAGGGGCTGCGCTTCCAGCCCGCGCGCGACGGCCCGGTCCACCAGCCACTGATAGTTCTCCGGCGGCTGATCCAGCACCAGCGCCCCGAGCTTCTCCCCCGCCAGGTTGTCCCAAGCCTGGTCAACCCGTTGCATGATGCGGGCGTAATCCGACCGGAGCATGAGCGCCCGGCGCTGGGCATAGTAGGGGGTCATCGAGTTCCAATCCTGCCCGGTGATGATCACATACTCATCCGGCCGCGTCAGGTCGCGCAGCAGCGCGCTGAGGCCGTCGCCGCCCAGGCTCACGCCCCGCTGGATCGGGTAATAATGCCCCAGGTAGCGGTAGGCCTGTGTGCCGCAAACCATCAGCGCGATGGCCGCCAGCAATACCCGCGGCACCGGCGAATCGGCCAGCGCCACCAGCGCCAGGCCCATGGCCAGGAGCAGGAACACCGTGTTGGCCATGAAGTAATAGTCATGGTTGGCATACAGCACGGGAAAGATCAGCAGCGCCGCGGCAAAGCCGCCCACGCAGGCCAGAATCTCGCGCCACCGCTTGCGCCCGGCCAGCAGCACGACTGCCACGCATGTGCCCCAGGCGAGAAAGCCGCTCAGCTCCTCGGAGAATATCCGCCAGGTCATCTTCCAGAGCGCCGGCGAAACCCGCGCCTCCAGCGTGCCCCAAGTGAACGACTGGAGATGCCCGGAGTCGAGGAACCCCGCCAGCGGGTTTTTCGCCTTCACCACGTCGGCATAGCGCACCCAGGCATAGGTGCACGCAAAGGGCAGAGCCACCGCCGCGGCCATCCAGCGGATCTCCGCCACCCACCGGCCGGCCGCGCGTTGCCGCCAGAGCCGGAGCGCGGCCCAGATTCCCGTCGGCAGCAGGAAGATGATGAAGGTCGTCACCTTGACCAGGCCGGCGCCCGTGCCCGCCAGCACCGCCACCGCCAGCCAGCCGCGGCTGCGCTCCGCCACGGCCCGCTCAAAGCCCACCCAGAACCACAGCGCCAGCGCCAGCGCCATTGTCTCCATGAGCACGGCGCGGGCGTAGAAGATGTAGAACGGACACGTCACCACCACGGCCAGCACCAGCCAGCGTCGCGCCGGCGGCACGCGCCAGCGCGCCAGCAGCAGGAAAAGGGCGGGCAGGGCCAGGTAGAAGCACGCGATGCCCACCAGCCGCCCCGACATCGTGATGCCCAGGCCGCTTTGCCGGCTCAGCGCCGCCACCGACCATTGGTAGAGCGGGAACTCCATCGGGATGGACCACGGCTTGCCCAGCACCGGCGTCGGATACTCCAGCGAGAAATTTCGTTCCTGCTTGATGAACAGGGCCGAGAGCGCCGTCTGCGCCTGCCGGTATTCGACCCCCGGCATGTTCTTGCTCTCCCACCCGACCGTCATCCCCCACAGGTGGAAGGCCAAACCGGCGAGAAAGAGTGCCAGCGCCCACCGGGCTTCGCCGCGCGTCGGTTCACCGGCGGGCGTTGGGGGGTCGGACGCAGGGCGCATCCGGCGAACCCAAAGGCAGGCTCCCGGCGAAGCCAATCCTTTTGTGCCTCCGCAGTCCGGGAACTGGCTTTACTCCCCTCCGCCCCACCCGCTTTATCTCGAACCCGTTGCATGACCGCTCCCGCCGCGCCCAGCTTCCACATCGACAGCCCCGCCCACTGGCGGCCGGAAGCCGCCGGGCTGGAGGTCACCGGCTGGCTCTTCGCCGGTTCTGGTGCCCAATGCGTTGATATCCGCGCCCGCGTCGACCGGCGCGCCACCCTCGGCCTTTACGGCCTCGACCGGCCGGATACCCAAGCGGCCTTCGGCGGCGGGCTGCCCGCCCTCCGCACCGGCTTCATCCAGCGCGTCCAAGTCTGGCGCGGTGCCCGCGAACTCGCGCTCGACTGGCACGATGGCACCCAATGGCGCGAGTTCTTCCGGGTCGCGCTCGACACCTCCGCCCTCCCCCCGGACGCCCGGAAGCCCGCCCGCATCCTGCGCGCCGCCGTCGTCTACCAGTCGCTCGACTACCTCTACCAGCACTTCGGCCATCTCGGCTGGGGCCAGCTCTGCCGCGAGGCTGACCGCATCCTGGCCGACGTCCTCACCGCCAACAGCGACATCGCCATCGGCGAGCACTTCCTCGGTTTCATCGAGAACCCGGGCTACTGGATCAATGCCGGCTACGACAAGTTCCGCATCACCGGCTGGCTCTTCGGCACCGGCTCCGAGATTCGCCAGCTCAGCGCCACCACCGGCGTGCTCACCGAGAACCGGATTGTCTACCCGAAGGACCGGCCCGACGTCGCCGCCCACCACCCCGCCCACGCCCATGCAGCCAAGTCCGGCTACTACGGCCTCGTCGACCTGCGCGCTGGCACGCCGAATCCCGTCAACCTGAAGATTTTTGCCGAGCTGCCCGACGGCCGCCGCCCGCTGGCCTTCGCGCGCCGCATGTATCTCGACCAGCGGCACGGCCTGCCCGGCCCCATTCCCCTCTACCGTCGCACCCGCTTCTACAAGGTCGTCGCCGCCTTCCTCCGCGGCGCCCTGCTCGGCCGCTTCGTCTTCGACAGTTGGCCGGGCTCACGGGCCGAAATCGCCCGCCTGCACACGCATCTCGGTGCCAACCTCGGCCGCGGCGAGGCCCGCCCGCTGCCCGCCGCCGTCGTCCGCCGCCGCGACCAGGATCCCTACACCCGCTGGTGCTGGCACAACCGCCTCACCCCGCGCCTGCGGACGGTCCTTCAGCAAGACGCCGACGCCCTGGCCAGGGCCGGCGGCCCGCTCCTCAGCGTCGTGGTGCCCGCCTACAACACCCCGGAAAAATACCTGCGCGAGCTCCTCGACTGCCTCCGCCAGCAGCTCTACCCCCGCTGGGAGCTCTGCATCGCCGACGACGCCTCGCCCCAGCCGCACGTCCGGCGCATCCTCGAGGAGGCCGCGCGCGCCGACGCCCGCATCAAGCCCGTCTTCCGCCCCGCGAACGGTCACATCGCCCGCGCCACCAACTCCGCCCTCGAGGTCGCCACCGGCGAGTTTGTCGCCCTCCTCGATCACGACGACCTCCTGCCGCACGACGCCCTTCTGCACGTCGCCGCCGCCCTCGCCCGCCACACGACCGTCAGCTACCTCTACACCGACGAGGACAAGATTGACGACACCGGCCGCCGCTTCGATCCGCAATTCAAGGGCGGCTGGAGCCCGGAGATGGCCCTCACACACAACTACACGCACCACCTCACGGCCATCCGGCGCGCCATCGTGGAAAAGGCCGGCCGCCTCCGCCCCGACTTCAACGGCGCCCAGGATATCGACCTCTTCCTCCGTTGCTGGGAGCTCATCCCCGACCGTGATGTCGTCCATGTGCCCTATGTCTGCTACCACTGGCGCGCCCACGCCGAGAGCACGGCCACGCGCGGCGACCAGAAGGGCTACCTCTTCGACGCCGCGCGCCGCGGCATCGCCGAGGCCGTCGCCCGCCGCGGGCTGCGCGCCGAGCCCATGCTGCCGGCCTTTGCGAAAAGCTACGCGCTCTGCCTCCACCAACTGCGCTGGGAGCCCGCCCTCCTGCGCGAAAACCCCGTCACCATCGTCATCCCCACCAAGGACCGCGCGGACCTGCTGGCCCGCTGCCTCGACTCCCTCGCCCGCACCGTGCCGCAGGAATCGGTGCAGGTCATCGTCGTGGACGACGGCTCGACCGATGCCGCCGCGCTCGACCTGCTCGCCGCCCTGCCCGCCCGCCCCGACCTGCGTGCCGAGGTCGTCCGCGCCCCGGCCGACGGCGAAGGCTTCAACTACTCCCGCCTGGTCAACCTCGGCACCGCCCGCGCCGCCACCCCGCTGGTCCTCCACCTCAACAACGATGTCGAGGCCCTCGAGCCCGGCTGGCTCGAGGACATGGTCGGCTGGATGAGCATCCCCGGCGTCGGCATCGTCGGCGCCAAGCTCCTCTATCCCGACGGCACGATCAACCACGCCGGCATCTCGCTCAGCGCCGAGGACGGCCTGCCGCATGTCCTCTTCGAGCGGGAGCCGGCCGAGGATCTCGGCTATCTCTTCCTCCCGCAGGCCGCGCGCAACGTGGCCGCCGTCACCGGCGCCTGCCTCCTGACCCGCACGGGCCTCTATCGCGAGCTGCACGGCTTCGAGGAGACCAAGCTCCGCGTCGCCTACAACGACGTGGACTACTGCCTGCGCGCCCGCGCCGCCGGCCACCGCATCGTGTGGACACCCCAGGCCGTGCTCCGCCACGTGGGCAGCGCCTCGCGCGGTTCCGCCTACGCCGAGCGCGAGCACGTCGCCTACCTCGCCGCCCACGGCACCGCCCGCGACCCCTACCGCAGCGACGCGCTCGACTTCCCGCCGCGCCACCTGCCGCTCAACCCCTGGCACCAGCGCTACGCCGGGACCCTGCGGCCGTTCCGCGCCCTCGTCGTCACCCACAACCTCAACTACGAGGGCGCGCCGATCTTCCTCTTCGAGCTCGCCCGCTACCTCGCCGAGCAGCCGGGCGTCACCGTCACCGTCGCCTCGCCGCAGGACGGGCCGCTCCGCGCCCGCTTCGAGCAGGCCGGCCTCAAGGTCGAGCTCTGGGAGGCCGCCCCGCTCGCCGCCGCGAAATCCCCGGCGGAGTTCGCCGCCGCGCTCGGCCGGTTCGCCGCCGCGCGCACCTGGGAGCACGCCGACGTCTTCGTCTGCAACACGATGACCGCCTTCTGGGCCGTGCACCTCGCCGCGCACCTCGGCAAGCCCTCCGCCCTCTACGTTCACGAGAGCAACTCCGTGAAGCGCTTCTTCGCCCCGCTGCTCCCGCCGCTGATGCACGGCTGCGTCGAGGAGGCCTTCCGCCTCGCCACCCGCGTCGTCTTCACCGCCCGCGCCACCCGCGACCTCCACGAGGATCTGAACGTCAACGACAACTTCCGCACCCTCCGCAGCTGGGTGGACTTCGGCCGCATCGAGGCCTTCAAGGCCGCGCACGATCCGCGCGACCTCCGCCGCAAGCACGGCCTCGACCCCGACGCCATCCTCGTCGTCAACATCGGCTCCGTCTGCGAGCGCAAGGGCCAGCACATCTTCATCCGCGCCATCGACCTCATGAAGGAGGAGCTCGCCGCCAAGTTCCCCGGCCGGAAGATCCAGTGGGTCATGGTCGGGGCCCGCGAAGGCCTCTACATGGAGTCCCTCGCCGGCGACATCCGCATGATGGGCCTGGCCGACGTGCGGATCTTTCCCGAGACCGGCGACATCTTCGACTTCTACCGGCTCGCCGACCTCCTCGTGTGCACGAGCTTCGAGGAGTCCTTCCCCCGCGTGCTGCTCGAGGCCATGGTCTTCGGCCCGCGCATCGTCAGCACCGACGTCAACGGCATCCCCGAGATGGTCACCGACACCGACGAGGCCCACCTCGTGCGCCCGGGCGACCCCTTCAAGCTCGCCGTCGGCCTCCTCAAGGCGCTCGACGACCACTGCGCCGGCCGCGACAAGATGCCCTCGATGGCCTACGCCCGCGCCGCCCGCAACTACCACCACGCCCGCGCCCTGCCGCAGCACCTCCGGATGATCCGCGAGGCCTGGCTCGGCTGAGCCCCCGCCATGCACGAGACCGCCTTTAGCTTCTCCCGCCTCGAGTCGCACGCCTCCGGCGCCGTGCTCGCCCCCGGCCAGCACATCCTGGGCGGCTGGGTGATGCCCCGGCCCGGCGGGCACTTCGTGGACGTGCGCGCGCGGCTGGGCGGCCGGATCTTCCCCGGCATCCTCGGCTGGCCGCGCGCCGACCTCGCCGCGCATTTCCAGACCGGCCGCGCCGTGGCGCTCGCCGAGTTCAAGATCGTCGTGGAGCTGCCACCGGGGGCTTCCGACCTCGTGCTGGAAGTCCTCGAAATCGAAGGCCGCTGGTCCGAGTTTCAAACCATCCGGCTCACGGCCGACGGCGCCCTGCCCCCCGTCGAAGTCGCCATGCCCTCGGGTCCGCCGCTGCGCTGGCACGAATACGGCCGGGCCCTCCAGCTGTTGCTCTGGGCCGCCCGCCGCGAGTCGGCGCGCCCGCTCGCCGCACTCGCGCACGAGCTCGTCGCCTCCCTCCCCTGGCCGCGCGACCTGCGCCATCCGCATCCGCCCTTCAAGGGCCACCTCGACGAGCCCGCCGCCGTCACCCGCAGCGGCTTTGGCCGCGTGCCGGTGCTGGGCTATCTCTTCCACGAAACGCTGCCCATCAAGCGCGTGCTCGCCACCTTCGACCTCCAGGTCTGGCAGACCATCGGGCACGGGCTGCCCTCGCCCGGCCCCGCGAGTTATTATCCCCAGTTCCCTACCGCCGCACGCTGCGGCCTCTACGGCGTCATCGACGCGCCGGCGCAGCTGCCTGCGCCGCTCTGCCTGCGGCTTTATGCCGAGTTGCCCGACGGCAGCCTGCACCTCTGCTCGGTCCAGCGCGGCCTCCCCTTCACCAACGAGGAGGAGAAGAGCCCGTATCCCGCCCGAGCCGATGTCACTGTGGCCGATGCCCACGAGATTCTGCAGCAGGCGCTGGCCGGTGCCGGCCGGCCGCTGATCCGCGACGCCGAGTTCGCGGGCGAGTTGGCCCGGATCGAGGCTGACTTCGCGCGGCGGGCCCCGGCCAGAATCATCGCCGTCCCTCCGCTCGCCCCCGCACCGCACCGCGCGTCTGCCCCGCTCCCGCGCTCCGCGCTGCTCGTCACGCACAATCTCAACCACGAGGGCGCGCCGCTCTTCTTCCTCGACTACGCCCGCCACCTGGCGGCGCAGGGCGTGGCCGTCACCATCCTCAGTCCCGAGGACGGGCCGCTGCGCGCCCGCTTCGCCGAGTTTGCCCGCGCGATCCGCCTCGTAGACGCCGGGCCGGTCTTCGCCGCCACCGATGCCGGCGCGGCCCGCGCGGCGCTGGACGCCGTGGCCCGCGCCGTGGATTTCCCGGCCTGCGACCTCGTCGTCTGCAACACCTTCACCACGTTCTGGGCGGTGCATGCCGCCAAGGCCGCCGGCCGCCGCGTGCTGCTCTATGTCCACGAGAGCACCACCCCGGCCAGTTTCTACGTCGGCCGGGTCTCCGCCGCCGTGGTCACCCTCGCCGAGCAGGCCTTTGGCCTGGCCGACTGCGTCTCCTTCACCACCGCCGCCACGCGGCGATATCACTGCGACTACGACCGACCCGAAAACCACCGGCTCACCCCGGGCTGGATCGAGGTCGCCCGGCTTGACGCCTGGCGCGCGCAGCATCCCCGATCGGACCTGCGCGACCGCTTCCACCTCCGGCCCGGCGAGCTGCTCGTCACCAATGTCGGCACGGTCTGCGACCGCAAGGGCCAGCACATCTTCGCCCGCGCCGTGGATCTGCTCTGGCGGCGCCACCCGGCCCTCGCGGCCCGCACGCGTTTTGTCATGCTCGGCGGCGGCGACACGCCCTTCGATGCCGTGCTGGCCGATCTCCTCTCCCATATCGACCGCCCCAATCTCGAGGTCCATCCCGCCTCGGCCGACTACCTGCCCTACTACGCCGCCGCCGACCTCTTCGTGTGCTCCACCTACGAGGAATCCTCCCCGCGCGTCATCCTCGAGGCCATGGTCTGCGAGGTTCCCCTGCTCAGCTCCGGCGTGCAAGGCGTGCCCGAGCAGGCGCGCGACAGTCTGGAGGCCACGCTCATTCCGCCCGGCGACACCGTCGCCCTCTGCGAAGGCATGGCGCGCCTCCTCCTGTCGCCCGGCATCGGCCGCGACCTCGCCGCCCGCGCCCGCGCCCGGGTGGTCGCCGAGTTCGACGCCGCCCTGCTCCTGCCCCGCCACGCCGCCCTCGCCGCCGAGATCGCCCGCCACGCGCCAGGCCCGTGACCGCCGGTTCCATCCTTCGCGCCATGCCCTTGAGCCCTCATTCTCCAATCGGTCCGTCCATGCCTGAGCCTGCGGCCTGGCAGTTCGAGCTCGAGGTGTATCCGGCGGACTGGCGTTTCCCGGCGGGGGCAACCTGGATCGCCGGCTGGATCCACGCCCCGGCCCATCAGGTGGTGACCGACCTGCGCGCGTGGGTTGATGCCCGGCCTTTTCTCGGCCTTTGGGGCCTGCCCCGGCCCGAGATCGACCGCCGCCTCCTCGGCCGGCCCGGCCCGCCCTACGCCGGCTTTTCCTGTCTGCTCTCGCCGCACCGCGGCGCTTCCCTGCTCCGCCTTGAGGCGCGCGACGCCCAGGGCAACTGGCATGAACTGCACCGCACGGCCATCACCGTCGCACCCGACGCCCCGCCCGCGCCGACTCCGAAGTCGCTGGCCGACCTGCTCCCCCAGCTCCTGCCCGACTGTCTGCGCCGCCTGGCGCAGCAACCGGCGGCGGAACTGGCCGCGCTGGCCGATGCCGCCCTGGCCGCCGCCTTGGGCGAGCCGCTCAATACGCTGCCGGTGCCTCCCTTCCACGGCGCGCTGGAGGAGCCGCAGGCCGTCGGCCGCATCCGCTACGGCCGGCTCGCCGTCACCGGCTGGCTCGCGCACCGCACCGCGCGGATCACCCGCCTCACCGCCATCACCGACGCGCTGCAGGAATCGCCCCTGCTCCACGGGTTGCCGCGCGCGGATGTCGGCGGCGTCTTTGCCGACCTGCCCGGGCGCGAGACCGCGCAGTTCGCCGGCTACGTGGATCTGCCTTCCGGCCTGGCCTCTCCCGTCCTGCTCAAGGTCATGGCCGAGCTGGACAACGGCGAACGCCACCTCGTCTTCGCGCAACGCTTCACGCCCCGGATCATCGCCGGCACCGAGGCACCGCTCCCGCCGCTGGCGCGCCGGCTCTTCGCCCGCACGCTCTGGGCCCTGCGCGGCGCGGCCGCCCGGCACCGCCTGAACCTCGGTGGCGGCGCGCTCCTCGCCGCCAGCCGCGCCGCCTGGGCCGCCTGGAAGGCCGAGGCTCCCGCCGCCCCGCGCCGCGTCGCGCCAGCCGCCGCGCCCGGGCCGGACTCATCCGCACCGCTCGGCCGCGTGCTCCTCGTCAGCCACAACCTCAACCTCGAGGGCGCGCCCTGGTTTCTCTTCGACCTCGCCCAACACTACCGCACGGCGCGGGGCGCGACCGTGCGCGTGGTCTCTCCGCAGGACGGCCCGATGCGCCGCGTGTTCGAGGCGGCGGGACTGCCGGTGAGCGTGGTGGACGTGTCCTCCGCCTTGGGCGCGGACTCGCCCGCCGCCTTCGCGGAGCGGCTCGATGCCGCCACCGCCGCGCTGCCCTGGGCGGAAACCGACCTTATAGTGGCCAACACCATGGTCGCCTTCTGGGCCGTGCCCGCCGCCGCCCGCCACGGCCGGCCCGCCCTGCTCTACGTGCACGAAAGCTCGCCCGTGCGCCGCTTCTTCGCCCCGCTGCTCGCGCCCGCGCTCTTCCCCGTCGTCGAGGAAGCCTTCCGCCGCGCCACACGCGTCGTGTTCACCGCCGCCTCCTCCCACGCCGTCTTCCGCCACCTCGACCACGGCCAGTTCGTCCTGCTGCCCAGCTGGATCGACCTCGCCCGCATCGACGCCTTCGCCGCCGCGCACGACCGCGCCGCGCTCCGCCGCAAGCACGGCCTCGACCCCGCCGCCGTGCTGCTCGTCAACATCGGCACGGTCTGCGAGCGCAAGGGCCAGCACACCTTCCTGCAGGCCGCCGCCCTCTTGCGCGCCGAGCTCCCGCGGCTCTGCCCCGGCCGGAGCGTCCGGTTCGTCGTCGTCGGCGCGCGCCCGGGCCTCTATCTCGACGCGCTCCGGCAGGAAGCCGCGCTGGAACGCCTCGACCTCGTGGACTTCGTGCCCGAGACGCCCGACATCCACGACTTCTACCGGCTCGCCGACCTCTTCGTGTGCACGAGCTTCGAGGAATCCTTTCCCCGCGTCATCCTGGAATCCGCCGGTTACCGGCTCCCCATCGTGACGACCAACGTGAACGGCATCGGCGAGATGCTGACGGCGGACGACGCCTGGCTGGTGCCGCCCGGCGACCGCTTCCAGCTCGCCGCCGCGCTCCGGTCCGCGCTCGCCGCGTTCCAAGCGGGCGACCGCACCCGGCCCGCGCGCGCGCGCGCCGCCATCGAACAGCGCTACGCCGCCACCACCGCCCTCCCCCGGCACGCCGCGCTCGCCCGCGCGGTGCTCGACCCCTGAACCGATTCCCATGCGCGAAGGTCCCTGCACGTTCCACAATCTCGAATGGCCGCCCGACAACGCCACCGTCGCCGGCCCCATTGTCTGGCTGCGCGGCTGGGCCGTGGGACGGCCCGGCACGAGCCTGACCGACCTCCGGGTGCGCACGCCCGCGGGCATCCACCTCGGCGTGCTCGGCCTGCCCCGCACCGACCTGGCCGCGCATTTCGCGCCGGGCCGCGCCTGGCTGCCGGCCGAGTTTGTCGCCGGTGTGCCGTTGTCCGACGGCCCCGCCGAAATCGCCCTCGAGGTCAGGGATGCCGCCGGCAACTGGCACCTGCTGCAAACGCTGCACCTGGCCGTGGCCCCCGGCGGCACCGCCAGCCCGCGCACCGAGGGCGAGGTTGTGCCACAACCCGGCGGCAGCTGGACGCTGCGTGGCACGCACCTGCCCTTCCACGGCCACCTCGACGATCCGACGGTCTCGCACGGTCTGCTCGCCCCCTTCGGCTGGCTGCTGCACGAGGGACAGTCGATCCGCCGACTGCTCGGCACCGTCGACGGCCTGCTGTTCCACCACCTCGCCCACGGACAGGCGGATGCCTCGCTCGCCGCCAAGGTGCCGCACCTGCCGGCTGCGGCCACCGCGCGCTTCCGGGGTCACCTCGATCTCCCCGTCACCGTGCCGGCTCCCGCCCTGCTGCGCATCTACGCCGAGCTCGCCGACGGCTCCGCGCACCTTTGCTTCGCCCGCCGCGTGCCGCACGACGCGGCGCTGCCCGCGCCGGCCGCGGCTCCCGCGACCGCCGCGCTGCCCAGTCTGGACACGCTGCCCGCGCGCAGTTCGGGCCGGCCGCGCCGACTGCTGTTCGTCACCGGCACGCTGGAACCCGAGGATGCCGCCGGTCGCGCCCTCGATCTCGCCCGCGCCTTCGCCCACGGCGGCCAATGGGTCGCGCGCCTCATCACCGCCGAGGATGGCTCTCTCCGGCAGAAATTCGAGGACGCCGACTGCCCCGTCCAGTTCGTGGATCTGCGCGCGCTCTTCGCCGGCCGGCCCGGCGCAGCCGACCAACTCGCGCGACAAATCTGGTGGTCGCACCTGGATGCCGTCGTCTGCTTCGACGAGGTGAGCCGCTGGATCGAGGCACCGGCCCGCGCGCGCGGCCTGCCCGTGCTGCACGACCCCGCGTCCTCGACCGCCTGGGTGCCGCCCGGCATTTCCTGGATGCACGATCCCGCCGGCCCGCTGGTCGCGCCGATCCGCGGACTGGCCGACGGCGGCGCCAGCGTGCTGCTGCGGGCGGCCGACCACCTGATCCGGCATCATGCTGGCACGCTGGCCGGGCGGCGCATCCACCTCACCGCCCTCGGCTCGACCGAGGAAGAGCAACGCTTCCTCGCGGATGTGGAGCTGAATCAGCTGACGCTGTTCACGACCGAGCCCCCGCCCGCCGGCCTCGCCGCTCTGCTCAGCCCCGCCTGGGTCCGCCCGCCCGTGGGCGCCCAACTCGCCGCGCTGGCGGCCGGCGTGCCGGTGATCTCGACCGGCGCCGGCCTGCCTGTGGGCTTCGGGCCGCAGGAGGCTTCACTCATCCCGGCGGGAAATGCGCTGGCCCTCGCCCACGCCATCGCCGACGTGCTGGCCAATCCCGCCGCCGCCCGGCGCCGGGCCACGGCCGCCCAGGCGCTCGCGTCGGCGCGCCACGCCTTCCCCGCCGCGAGCGAACGCTGGTTCGGCGCGCTGCGGGCGACCATCGCCGCGCCGCGGTGAAACGTCCCGCACGGGGCTTGCCCTGCCCGGCGGGCTCCGTTTTTCTGCTCGCCCCGCATGAACGAGAACAACGCCTACATCTTCGACATCGAGGAGCCCAAGAGCTGGGTGTTCGATGGCGAGCAGGTCTGGGTGGCGGGCTGGTTCATTTCCAAGACCAGTGCGGTCTTCACCGACATCCGCGCCGTGATCGAGGGCATCCCCTATCTGGGCATCCTCGGGATGCCACGGCCCGAGATTGAGCAGCGCTACCGCGGGCACGCCGGGCTGCCGCACGCCGGCTTCCTGCTTCACCTCAAGCCGCCCCGCCGGGCGCGCGAGCTGCGGATCGAGCTGCGCGATGCCGGCCACAACTGGGTCGAGATCTGGCGCACGCCCATCAAGGTGCGCCACGGCGACCGCACCATCGGCCGGCTCGACCCGCGCGTCGTGCCGAAGCAGCTGCGCCGGCTCCTCCAGGCCCGGCGCGCGGATCCCGCCTCGGTTGAACCCCTGGCCGGCCGCCTCGCGCTCGAGACCGCCGCCGTTCCCCTCGATCCGCTGCCCAAGCCCCCCTTCCACGGGGCGCTCGAGCGCCCCGAACTGGTGGGCGCGACGCAGTTCGGCAAGGTGCGCTGCGAAGGCTGGCTGATCCACGAGACCAAAAAAATCTCCCGCCTCATCGCCAGCACCGATCCCTTCGCCGAGAACGAGCTCGACTACGGCCACCGCGAGCGGCCCGCCGCCGCCGCGCTCTTTCCCGGCCATCCCCATGCCGCCCGCTCGCAGTTCTTCGGCCTGCTCGACATCGACGAGACCGCCCCCGGCCCCGCGCTGGTGAAGCTCTTCGCGGAATTTGAGGACGGTTCGCGCGAGTTCGTGCTGGCGCGGCGTTTCCACCCCCGGCCCTGCACCGAGTGGGAACAACCCCTGCCCGTCTTCCGCCGCGCCGATTTCCTCGCCTGCACGCGCGCCTTCCTCGCCGCCTGCCGCCGCCACGAGATCCGCCTGCGCCGGCCGGGGGAGCTTTGGCGCGCCCTGCGTTCCGCCTACCAGGACTACCAGCGTGAAGCCCCGCAGTGGGAACCGCCCCCGGCGGGCGCGACGGAGGCCTACGCGGACTGGATCGCCACCAACCGGCCCACCGGCCGGCTGCGCCAGGCCTGGGCCGACGCCGCCTCGACCCTGCGGGAAAATGGCCCCGTGATCACGCTGGTCATCGACGCCACCGCCGCCCCATCCGGACACGCCGCCGCCCTGCTCCAGTCGCTCGCCGCCCAAGCCTACCCGAAATGGGAGGCCTGGTTCGTCGGGCCCGCCGCACCCGCCTCGGACGATGCACGCATCCGCCACGAGCCCTGCACCGAGGCCCGGGATCGCATCCGCGCCCTCAACGCCGCCGCGCATCAGTCCACCGGCACCTGGCTGGCTTTCCTGCCTCCCGGCTCGCGCCTCGCGCCGGATGCGTTGCTGGCTGTCGCCGAACAGGCCGCCGCCCAACCCGCCTTGGATCTCATCTACTCCGACGAGGATCAGATGGACGATGCCGGCCGGCGCTCCGCGCCTTGCTTCAAGCCCGACTGGAGCCCGGCGCTCTCCCTGTCGGGCACCTTCCCCGGACAACTGGCCGTGCTGCGCCGGGAGCGTTTCCTCCAGGCCGGCTCGCTGCGCGAGGGCTTCGGCGAGGCGACCTGGACCGACCTGCTGCTGCGCGCAACCGATGAACTGTCCGTGGAGCGGATCGCCCACCTCCCGCTCGTGCTGCACCATGCGCGCGCCGGCCGGCCGGCCGAGCGCGACCTCGCCGACCCCGTCTACGAGCACACCCGCCAAGCCGTCCTGGCGGCGGCCCGGCGGCGGCACTGGCACGCCGAGCCGTTCCTGCCCGAACTCGGCCACCATCTGCAACAGTGCTTCATGCAGCTGCGCTGGACGCCCCATCCGCCCGACCGGCGCGCCGTGACCATCGTCATCCCCACGCGCGATCGCCTGCACCTCCTGCAGGAGTGCATTGAGCTGCTCGACGAGACGGTGGACTGGCGCTTTGCCAAGCTTGTCATCGTCGACGACCACTCGCGCGATGCCGACGCCGTGCGCTACCTCGACGCCATCCAGCGGCGCGCCGACCTGCGCTGCGTGGTCGTGCGGCCGGCCGACCGCGCCGCCCCGTTCAATTACTCGCACCTCGTCAACCTCGCGCTGCCGCACGCCGACACCCCGCTGCTTCTCCACCTCAACAACGACGTCAACGCCCTCGAGCGCGGCTGGCTCGAGGAGATGGCCGGCTGGTTCACGCAGCCCGACGTCGGCGTGGTCGGCGCGAAGCTCATCTATCCCGACCGGAGCCTGAACCACACCGGCATCGTGGTCGGGCCGCACGGCGGCCTGGCTGACACGCCCTACGCCCGGGTGCCGGAGCGGGAGGCTCCGCTGGCGTGGCACGCGATGGCGCGCGAAGTCTCCGCCGTCACCGGCGCCTGCCTGATGACGCGCACCGATCTCTACCGCCGCCTCGGCGGCTTCGACGAGGCGGAGCTGGGCGTGGCTTACAACGACGTGGACTACTGCCTGCGGGTGCGCGACGCCGGGCAGCGCGTGCTCTACACCCCGCAGGCCAGGCTCATGCACTGGGGCAGCGCGACGCGCGGCGTGACCTTCGACGCCGCCGAGCACATCGCCTTCGTGCGGCGGCACGGCAGCCACCGCGACTCCAGCCTCAACCCCAACCTAACGCTGGCGGAGGGCCGGATCGCCGTGCGGGGTGATCGTTTTGTCCACGGCGCCCGCGCCGGCCGGCTGCGCCTGCTGCTGCTCACCCACAACCTCAACTACGAGGGCGCGCCGTGGTTCCTCCTCGAATACGCCCGCTGGATGGCGCGCGAGGCCGGCTTCGGCCTCGAGGTCCTGGCGGCCCAGGACGGCCCGCTCCGCGCGGAATTCGAGGCGCTCGGCGCGCACATCACCCTGGTCGACGTGCGCCCGCTCTTCGGCGCGCACGACGAGGAGGTGTTCCACGCCCGCCTGGCCGACATCAAGCACGCCCTCGACTGGGAGCAGATCGACCTCGTCGTCTGCAACACGCTCATGAACTTCTGGGGCGTGCCCCTCGCCGCCCGCGCCGACAAGCCCTCGCTGCTCTACATCCACGAGAGCACCAGCATCCGCCGGTTCTTCTGGGATTCGCTGGATCACCGCCTGCACCACCTCGTCGGCGAGGCCCTGGAGGGCGCGACGCGCGCGCTCTTCCTCTGCCCCGCCACGCAGGCCTACTACGAGGCGCACGGCCGCCGCGGCAACTTCCGGATCGTGCCCAGCTGGGTGCGCCTGGAGGACATCGCCGCGTTCCGCGCGGCCCACCCCCGCGCGGAGACGCGCCGCCGGCTCGGCTATGCCGACGACGAGGTCGTGATCGCCAACATCGGCACGGTCTGCGAACGCAAGGGCCAGCACATCTTCCTGCGCGCCATCGACCATTTCGTCCACCACCACCCGGAGGTGAAGGCGCGGTTCGTGCTCGTGGGCGCCCGGCCCGGCATCTACCTCGACCTGCTCCGGCGCGATCTCACCCGCCTCAACCTGCGCAATGTCACCCTCGTGCCCGAGACGCGCGAGGTTTACGCGCAGTTCGTGGCGGCCGACATGTTCGTATGCACCAGCTACGAGGAGTCGCTGCCCCGCGTGGTGATGGAGGCCATGGCCTTCCAGACGCCGATCGTCTCCACCGATGTGCACGGCATCCCCACCCTCGTCGGCCAGCGGCAGGACGCCTACCTCGTGCCCCCCGGCGATCCCCTCGCCCTGTCGCGCATGATGTGGACCTGCCTGGCCAAGGAGCGCAGCGGAAAATCCCTCACCCCGGCGGCCTACTCCCGGGTGTTGCGGGAGCATGACTACGCCCGCGTGCTGCCTTGTCACGTCGAGCTCGCCCGCGAGGCGTGGCTGGCCCGCGACTGACCCCTCTCCCGGCCGGCTGACACGGGGGTGTCGGGGCAAATTCTGTCTCGACCCCCTTTGGCCACGCTGCCACTTCCCATGCGTTCATGAACCGGCCCGACGTCGCTCTTGCCTGCACCCTCTCCGCCGCCGACCACTGCGGCCGGTGCGGCCTTTGCTTGGTCCAGTCAGAGTCCTGTCTCACCGGGCAGGGGAGGCACCTCCCACCGGCCGGCAGTGGCGGGTTGGCCGGTTCTGATGGTTATGCTTCTGTGGGCACCGCCCATCCGCGTCCATGAATCAGCCTGATGTCTCCCCCGCCCCTTCCGCCGCCGACCGCTTCGGCCGGCTGCTGTATTTTGTCGCGCTGACCCTGGCCATCTTTGCCTACCCGACTTTCCCCCTCACGGAGCTGGACAGCTCCTGGCGGCAGGCCCTCACCTACGCGCTGGTCGAGGGCTGGCAGTTCGGCAAGGACATCGTCTTCACCTACGGCCCGCTCGGCTCCTTCATGGGCAACACGTATTCGGGCGTGTTCTTCTGGCCCTTCGTGGCCTGGCAGCTCGGCACCTCGCTCGTCTTCGCCCGCGTGATCTACCGGCAGGGCCTGCGCCTCACCCCCTACCCCCGGGCGGTCTATTGGACGGTCATGCTGTTGCTCGGTGTCTGCTACATCGACGCCCTGCACACGATCATCATCTTCCTGGTCGGCATGGATCTGCTGCGCGACGCCGGCGGCCCGCTGACCCGCCGGGCCGTCACCGACCTCATTCTGATCGGCATTTTGGCGGCGGTGAAGTTTCCCAACATGCTGCTCGCCGGCATAGCCGTGGCCACCGTCGCCGGCTTCGAACTGGCCGCCCGCCGCCCGCGCGCCCTGGTGCCCCTGCTGCTCTGGCCGGGCGGCACGTTCCTGCTGGTCTGGCTGCTCTGCGGACAGAGCCCCCTCAACCTGCCGGCCTACATCCTCCATTCCCTGGACATCAGCTCCGGCTACGTGCAGGCTATGGGGCTGCCCGCCTCGACCTGGTCGCTGGTCTGCGGCCTGCTGGTGCTGCTCAGCCTCGTGGCCTACGCCCTGCTCCACCTCTGGGCCGCCGCCGAAAAAACCCGGGCGCTGGCCCGCTGCCTCCTGCTCGGGGCCTACGTCTACATCAACTGGAAGCACGGCTTCGTCCGCGCGGACGGCCATATCATCGGCTTCTATATCGCGGCGCTCGTGCCGATCACGGCCTTCCCCGCCCTGCTCGATGACGCACCCCCATTCCGCGGCCTGCGCCGGGGACTCCTGCTGTCCGCCCTCGGCATCAGCCTCGTCGGCCTGCAGGATCCGCTGCCCGTCACGCGCGACATCCTCCCCATCATGTATGATCGCATGGTCAAGACAATCGACCACACCCTGAACTTCCGGAAGTTCTATGAGGAGCACCGCGAGAAATTGCGCGCCCAGCGCGCCGAGTGGGATCTGCCCAAAACCCGCGCCATCGTGGGCCGCTCCTCCATCGACCTGCTCGGCTACAACGTCGCCGTCATCCTGCACAACCGCTTCAACTACCAGCCGCGGCCCGGCCTGCAAAGCTACCTTGCCTACACGCCCGGCTTGATCGCCGCCAACGCCGCCTTCTACGCCTCCGACCGGGCACCCGACTTCGCGCTGTTCAAGTTCGAGACCATTGACGGCCGCTTCCCGCCGCTCGACGACTCGCGCACGCTCTATCTCTTCATGCACCGCTACGAGTATGTGCTGTCGGAGAAAAACTACCAGCTCTGGCGCCGCAAGCCCGGTGCCTTTGACGCCGCCGCCATTGCTCCCCGCCCGCTGCGCACGGCGGAACTCACCCTCAACCAGCCCCACCGGCTCGGGACCGACTCGGGCAAGCTGCTGTGGGCGCAGCTGGACATCCGCCGCTCGTGGCTCGGCCGCCTGCGCGAATTTTTCTACAAACCCCCCTTCGTCCAACTCCGCCTGATGGACGACAAGGGCCGCGAATCCTTCTTCCGGCTGCCCCTGCCCCAGGCCCGCGCGGGCTTCATGCTCAGCCCGATGATTGATGACGAGGCCAGCTACATGCGCTTCGCCAGCGACGAGGAACAGCGCCATGTGCGCGAGATCAGCGTGGTCGTTGACGAAACGGATCGCAAATACCTCGAACCCGCCATCCGCCTCGAACTGTCGGAGCTGACACGGAGCCACGCCGGGGAACCCTTCCTGCGGGAGCAGAAGCAGGCCGACTTTCCCGGCTTCCACGCGATACCGGTCACCCACGATGCCAAGGTGCCGACCTCGGTGGCCGTCGTCGATGACCGCACGATGGTGGTGCTGCACGCGCCGAGCCTGATGGCCTTCCGCATCCCGCGCGGCGCGCGACAAATCTCCGGCATTTTCGGCTACCTGCCCGGGGCCTACAGCAACGGCGGCAACACCGATGGCGCGGAATTCATCATCTACTGGTTCAACGGTTCGGCCAAGACCGTGCTGTTCCGGCGCCGCCTGAATCCCGCCTCAACCCCGGCGGATCGCGGCTGCCAGGACTTCACCGTGGATCTGCCCGACCGCCCGGACGGGCGGATCTACCTGCAGGTGCTGCCGGGGCCGGATGGAAATTACTCCTGGGACTGGACTGCATGGGGCGAGATCCGCTTCACCCCGGAGCAGCCGGAAAAATAAGATGCGCCAGCCGACCCGATCCCGGCTCTGGCTGGCTGCTGCGCTCCTGCTCACGGCCGCCAAGCTCTGGTTCGCGCAAGCCCTCCCCGTGCGCGCCATCGGCGGGTCCATCCACGACGACGCGCTCTTCCTCCAGCTCGCCGAGCACTTCCTGCAAGGCCGCTGGCTCGGCCCCTACACCCAGCTCACACTGGCCAAGGGACCGGCCTTCCCCGTCTGGATCGCCCTGGTCTTCCAGGCCGGGCTGCCGCTCTTCCTGGCGCAGCAGCTCGCCTATGCGGGGGCCTGCGCCCTCGTGATCCGCGCCCTGCGGCCCTGGCTGGCCGGGGCGGGTGCCGCCTTCGGCGGCTACACCCTTCTCCTGCTCAATCCGATGAGCTTCGACGGCAACAGCCTCGCCCGTGTCCTCCGGCAGCCGCTCTATGCCACCCTGGCGTTGGTCGTCATCGCCGCGCTCATCTCGCTCTATCACCGGCGTGCGGCCGCGGGGCCCCGGCGCTTCGCCTGGGCCGGCCTCGGCGGCCTCGCCTTCGGCTGCTTCTGGCTGACGCGCGAGGAGAGCATCTGGCTGGTGCCCGGTGTGCTGCTGCTGCTCGCGGCCCTGTGGCACGCGCCGACGGGCTCCTGGGTGGACCGCACCCGTCGCGCGCTGCCGCCCGTCGCCTGCTTCTTTGTTGCCGCCGTCGTGCCGGTGCTGGCCGTCTGCACCCTGAACCTGCGCCACTACGGCTGGTTCGGCACCGTCGAGTTTCGCGCCCCGGCCTTCCGGGCCGCCTACGCCGCGCTCACCCGCATCCAGGCCGGGCCCGAGTTGTCGCAGGTCGCCGTGTCCCGCCAGATGCGCGAGGCGGCCTATGCCGCCAGCCCGGCCTTCGCCGAGTTGCGGCCCTTCTTCGAGGGGCCGGTCGGCGACCACTGGTCCGAGAAGCAGAATTTTCCCGCCGCGGACCGCCAGATTTTCGGCGGCTGGTTCATGTGGGCGCTGCGCGATGCCGTCGCCGCTGCCGGCCGCGCCCCGTCGGCCGGGGCCGCCCTCGCCTATTACCAGCGCGTGGCCGATGAGCTCAACGCCGCCATCACCCAAGGCCGACTGGCCGCCACCCGGGGCGGCGGCGGCTTCCTGCCCCGCTGGCAGCCGGGCTACACCGGCCGGCTGCGCGCGGAAACCCTGCCCTACGTGAGCTACTTCTTCCGGTTCGAGGGCTTCACCGCCCGCTCGCCGGACAGCACGGGCGACTATGCCGAGCTCAAGCTCTTCCGCGATCTGACCCGCGACCGGATGGGCCGGGCCCCGCGCTACCCCGACCGCCCCGTGCCGGAACAGGAGCGTCTCGCTGCCTGGAAGATCTCCGTGCTGCAACGGGCCGGGCAGGTCATGGTCTCCGTGCTCACCGTGCTCGGCGTGGCCGCGCAGGTGGTGTTCCTCGGCCTGATCGTGCGGTGGCTGCGGCGCGGCCGCACCGGCTACCCGCTCTGGCTCGCCGCCGTGGCCTGGCTCAGCTGCGCGGGCTACGTGGCGATCAACCTGCTCGTGCATGTGACTTCCTTCGACAACCTGAACCCCTCGGTCTTCGCCGCCGCCTACCCGTTGCACTGCCTGTTCATCGTCGCCGTGGCCGCCGAACTGCGGGGCGTCGGAGGCCGGCATGGCTTGAACGCGACCCCGGCCTGAGTTTCCCCTTCCCCTTCCCGCGCGGCGCTGCTTTCCTCCGGCGGAAATGGCCGAACCCGAACTCGAGCTGACCATCCTCATGCCCTGCCTCAACGAGGCGCTCACCATCGCGGACTGCGTCACCGAGGCCCGGCAGGCGCTGGCGCAGGGCGGCATCGCGGGCGAGGTCGTCGTGGCCGACAACGGCAGCACCGACGGCTCGCAGGAGCTGGCCACCCGGGCCGGCGCGCGGGTCGTGCCCGTGGCGCTCAAGGGCTATGGCAACGCCCTGCGCGGCGGCATCGCGGCCGCGCGCGGCCGCTACGTCATCATGGGGGACGCCGACCGCAGCTATGACTTCTCCCACGCCCCGCGCTTCGTCGAGCAGCTGCGCGCCGGTCACGATCTCGTCATGGGCAACCGCTTCCGCGGCGGCATCCAGCCCGGCGCCATGCCGTGGAAAAACCGCCACCTCGGCAACCCCGTCCTCTCCTTCCTCGGCCGGCTCTTCTTCCACACCGACATCGGCGACTTCCACTGCGGGTTGCGCGGCTTCAGCGTCGAGGGCTACCGCCGGATGGCCCTGCAGACCACGGGCATGGAGTTCGCCTCCGAGATGGTGATCAAGTCGGTCATGCTGGGCCTGCGCGTCACCGAGGTGCCGACCGTGCTGCGTCCCGACGGGCGCGGCCGGCCGCCGCACCTGCGCCCGTGGCGCGACGGCTGGCGGCACCTGCGCTTCATGCTGCTCTTCAGCCCGCGCTGGCTGTTCTGGTATCCCGGCCTCTGCCTCATGGCCGCCGGCTTGATCGCGGGCGGGGTGCTCCTGGGCGGCCCGCTGACGCTCGGCCGGGTCACCTTCGACGTGCACACGCTGCTCTTCGCCGCCGCCGCCGTGCTCATCGGGTTCCAAGCCGCGTCCTTCGCGCTCCTGAGCAAGTTCTTCGCCATCCGCTCCGGCCTGCGGCGGGCGGAGGCGGGCTTCGAGCGCTGGTTCCGGCTGCTCACGCTCGAGGTGGGCCTGATCGGGGGCGGGCTGCTCATCCTCACCGGTCTGGGGCTCTCCGTCGGCGCCGTCTGGTCCTGGGGCGGCCACGGCTTCGGCGGCCTGCAGCCCAGCGAGATGCTGCGTCTGGTCATACCCGGCGCCCTCAGCCTCGTGCTCGGCTGCCAGCTGATCCTCACCAGCTTCTTCCTCGGCGTGCTGCGGCTCGACACCCGGCGCGACGGCGCATGACCGCCCGCGGCACAACCCCGGCCCGCGCCTGGTTCTGGGCGGCCGTGACCCTGACCCTGCTCAAGCTCTGGCTCACCCGCGGGCTCGACGTCTATGCGCTCGGCGGCGCCAGCCACGACGACGCGCTCTTCGTGCAGCTGGCGCAACACCTCGTGCGGGGCGAATGGCTCGGTCCCTACGACCAGTTCACCCTCGCCAAGGGCCCGGCCTACTCCCTCTTCATCGCCGCCGCCTTCGGGGTGGGCCTGCCGCTCTTCCTCGCCCAGCAGCTCCTCTATGCCGGTGCCTGCGCCGCGCTCGTCCGCGCGGTGCGGCCGGCGCTCGCCTCCGCCGCCGGGCGCTTCGGGCTCTACGCCCTGCTGCTCGTCAACCCGATGAGCTACGACACCTCCAGCCTGGGCCGGATCCTGCGCCAGCACCTGCAGGTGCCGCTGGTCCTGCTCGTGCTGGCCGCACTCATGGCCTTGCTGCTGCGCCGCGCCCGGCCCCTGCGCCAGAACCTCGGCTGGTGCCTGCTGCTGGGGCTCGCCTGGGGCGGATTCTACCTGACGCGCGAGGACGATGCCTTCCTGCTGCCCTCCCTCGCCCTGCTGGGCGGGGCCTGGCTCTGGCTGGCTTGGCGCGAGGGCGCGGCCCGACTCGCCTCGGCCCTGTCCTGCGCCGGCGTGGTGCTCGCGGCGGCCGGGCTGCCCATCCTCGCCGTGAGCGTCCAGAATTACCGCCACTACGGCTGGTTCGGCACGGTCGAGTTCCGCGCCGCCGCATTCCAGGATGCCTACGGGGCCCTGGCCCGCCTGCGCGTCGGGCCGGAACATCCTCATGTGTTTGTCTCCCGCGAGGCCTGCGAGGCGGCCTATGCCGCGAGCCCGGCCTTCGCCGCCCTGCGGCCGCAGCTCGAGGGTGCCATCGGTTTGGGTTGGGCCGAATCCTCCTCCGCCTGGACCGGCCTGCCCCCGGCCGACCGGCAGATCGGGGGCGGCTGGTTCATGTGGGCGCTGCGCGATGCGGTCGCCGCCTCCGGCCATGCCCCGTCCGCGCGGTCCGCCCTGGCCTGCTACCGGCGGATGGCCGATGAGATCAACGCCGCCTGCGCCAGCGGCCGTCTCCCCGCCGGCCCGCGGCGCAGCGGCTTCCGGCCGGACTTGCAGCCCGGCCAGCTTGGCCAGGTCCTGCGGAAGGCGTGGGAGTTCGCCGGCTTCACCACCCGGTTCAGTCAGTTCAGTTCGCTGCCGGCGCGCAACGAGGGCACGGAGGCGCAGCTGCAGCTCTTTCGCGATCTCACGCGCGAGCGCATCGCGCCGGCCGAGGGTGCCATCGACCCGTTCCTCGGCCTCAATGACTACCTGCACAACCTCCGCGCGGCCACCTTCCTGAACGCGGCGGGACGCTGGCTCGCCGCGCCGCTTTTCTGGCTGATCCTGCTCGCGCACGGATTCTGGTTCTGGCGGGGTCTCTCCTGCCTGGGGCGGCGCGAGCCGGCCCCCGGCCTCCTGCTCGCCACCGCCGCCTGGCTCGGCGCCGTGGCCACGCTGTTCATCCAGGCGCTGGTCGAGGTCACCTCGTTCCCCGTGCAGGCCATCTCCTCCTTCGCCGTGGCGTATCCGCTCTGGCTCCTGTTCGCCGGCGCGGCCACCTGGGATTTCATCGGCTCACGACGCGCCGCCGGAGCCGCCGCACCCGTGCCGCCCGCCGCCCCGCTGGCGGCGCTGCCGCGCCACGCCTGGCTGCTGCCGCTGGCCGGCGGGGCCGTGGCCCTGTTGCCGCTGGTGCTGTGGCACGCAGAGTTCCGGAAGCTGTTCTGGTTTGCCGACGACCTTTTCCTCGCCGATCAGCTGGCCCAAATGGGCCTCGGCCGGTGGACCTGCTCGATGTTCGCCGAGAATTTCGTGCCCGTGTTCAAGCTGCTGTGGGGCGGCGCGCTGCTCGGCCTCGGCGGCAGCTATGCCGCCATGCTCTGGCTCCTGTGGCTGACCCATGCGCTGAACACCGCGCTGCTCGGCCGGCTGCTCTTCCGCGCGGGACTGACCTGGCCGGGCGTGGCCTTCGCGCTGGTCTGCTTCGCCCTGCCGGTGGCCAACCTCGAGACCCTCGGCTGGTCCGTGCAATGGTCGGCGATTCTCGCCCTCACCTTCCTCCTCCTTGGCCTGCTGTGGCACGAGACCCACGCCGCGCGCTACGCCGGCTGGAGCTCACCGGCGCACGCGCCGCTGGTGCTCTGCGCCGCCGCCAGCGCCCTGTGCTTCTCGCGCGGCGTGCTGACCGGTGGCGTGCTGGCCGCCGCCCTGCTCCTGCCGCTCCTGATCCGGCGTGCGGAGGCGGGCTGGCGTCTCCGGGCGGCGGCCTGGTGCCTCGCGCCGGCCGTGCTTGTGGCCCTCATCATCGCGCTTTCCGGCGAAGGCAATCCCTCGCACATGGCCGGCCATTGGGGCGCCGCGCTGCGCTTCGCGCTGACCTTCCTGCTGCTGAACCCGGGGTATCAGCTGCTCGGGGAGCCGGCCCTGGGCTCGGCAGCGACGCTGGCCCTCGGTGGCCTGAAGCTCGCCGTCCTGGCCGCCGGCTTCCGTCTCGCGCCGGGACGGATGCGCCGCCTGCTCGTGCTGCTTTTCCTCTTCGATATCGGCAACGCCCTGATTCTCGGAATCGGCCGTCATCACACCGGCCTGTCGGCAGCGGTCGGCTCGCGTTACTGCTATGGCTCGCTGGCGGCCACGCTGCCCTTTGCCGCCGTGCTGGTCTCCTGGAGTGCGGAGCGTCTCCTGCGCGCCGGACGGCCGCGCCTGCTCGCCATGGCGGCGGCCTTGCTGTTGCTGACCGGCGCGCTGCTGCGCGGCTGGCCGCAGCAACTCCCGGCCTTCACCGATTGGCGCGGCACGGGCATCCGCCAGCTCTTGCAGGCACCCTACACCACGGATCCCGCCGCCACCGTGCCGGCGCTGGACTTCATGCATGTCGAGCGTGCCAAGGCGCTGCAGCGCGCCTTCCACCTGCACTGATCACCTGACTTCGGTGGCGCCGTGCACGGCCGGCGGCTCCCGCCACTCGGCCCAGGTGTCCTGCCACCGGAGAGCTGCCCCCCGGTAATCCACGTCGCCCGCCACTCCGCCGCGAAAGGCGGCGCGGGCGCGGAAAAGCGTCCAGGCACCGGCCGGGCCGGCCGCCACCCGCCAGCTGCGCTCAAACGCCGGGCCGAGGTTCTGCTCGTAGGCGACGGGCGTCCATTGCTTGCCGCCGTCGCGTGACACTTCCACGTGCAGGAAACCTATCTGCTCGCCGCTCCCCGCCGTCGTGGACGCCTGCACGCGCACCTCGATCTCCGTGCCCGCCTTGGCTCCGACCGGCACCAGCAGCTGCAGGGAACGTTCCGCGGCCGCCAGGCCGGTGGTGAATGCCAACAAGAGGACTCCGATGAACACCTGGCGGAAGGATTGCATGGACTCAGCAGGGACCCGCCGCCGGGGAGAAGCAACCCCCTTCTCGGCCGGCGCAAAAAGTCTGGCCACTCCCGGCCGGCCTCCTATGCGTGTGGCCCAGCATGCTCTCCGCCCCAACCCGTTCCGATTCCAGACGATGACTCCGCCCGGACATTTCTGGCTGGCGAGCACGCTGACCTTGGTGGCAGTCGCCTGGCTGTTGCACCGGACTTGCTCCGCCCGCCCCGTTTCCGGCCGGCGGCTCGACCTCGAGGCGGCCGCGCTGCTGCTGCTCACCCTGCTGGCCTGGCGCTGGCCAGGCCTCTGCTCGTTGATCGATTTCAACCCGGACGAGAGCCAGCTTGCCGCCGGCGCCCTCACCCTGCTGCACGATCCCCTGTATTGGCGCTCCGTGGATGGCACCACCTCCGGTCCCGTCAATTTCTACGCGCTGGTCCCGTTCCTCGTCTGGGATGGCTTGCCTGCTGTCTTCGCCACGCGGTTGGGCGGCGTGTTTTTTCTGTGGGGCGCGCTGGCCCTCACCTTCGCCTTCCTGCGCCGGGCCAGCGGCGCCGCCGCCGCGCTCCTGGGGCTGTTGCCGGCATGGCTCTTTGCCGCCGTGACCACCGATTGGGATTTTGTCCACTGCTCGTCGGAACAGGCTTCCCTGCCGCTGATTGCCGGCTCCGCGCTGCTGCTGCTGACCGCCTCGCGCCTGGGCTCCCCTCCCTCCGGCTGGCGCTGGCAGCTGTCCGCGCTCTTCGCCGGCCTGCTGCCCTGGGCCAAGCTCCAGTCCGTGCTCTTCGCCGCAGCATTGGCCGCCGTGGCCGTGATCCTCACCCTGCGGGCGGAAGGCGCCAGCCTGCGGGCGCGGCTGCGCGCGCTCGCGATCTACCTCGTCTGGTTCCTCCTTCCGACCACATTCTTCCTCGGTCTGGCCATTCCCGGGGGGCAGATGCGGCACCTGTTTGCGTCCTACATCCTCAACAACCTGATCTACGCCACCGCCCGGCCGGATCTTTTGGCGGCGGCCACGGGCCTGAGCCAGGCCGTCTGGCTCACGGGTTACTTTCCCTTGCTGCTGGCCACCACCCTGGCCCTGGCACTGCTGGGCGCGAGTGGAGTGCTCGCGGCCCGGCGCGGTTCCGTCTGGCTGCTGGGCGCAGGCTGGGGCGGGTTGCTGCTGGCCACCTACACCGCACTGAAGCCGGGTTTGCCGGCACCGCATTACCTGTTCTATCTCCTCCTGCCCTGCGCGTGGCTGGCTGCCGCCTCCGTCCAGTGCTTGGGCGAAGGCTTCCCTCGCCTCCGGCCCGTGCTCATCGGCTGGATCCTCGGAATCGGCCTGCTGTTGCCTCTCGCCCTCCGGCACCACCACGGGCCGCCCGACTTCTCGGTTTTCCAGCCGCCGCGGCATCAGCCCGATGACGAGCGCCTCGGCGCGATCCTCCGTGCATTCGCCCAGGAGGGCGACACCCTCGCGGTCTGGGGCTGGGCCCCACGGCTGTTCGTGTCCAGCCGTCTGCCCCAGGGCACCCGTGATGGCAACGCGGTGCGCCAAATCCAGATCTCGTCGCAGCGCGACAACTACTACCGGCCGCGCTTCATCGAGGACATGCAGCGCAACCGGCCCGCCCTCTTCGTCGATGCGGTGGGCCCGGGGCGCCTTGTGTTCCAGGAGCGCGCACACCTGGCCCACGATGCGTTTGGCGACATGGCGGCCGAGATGCGCGCGCACTACCGCTTCGTCGCCGACTGCTACAATGTCCGGATCTACGTGCGCGCCGATCTGCCGGCACAACGCCCGGAGGCCCTCCGGCGCCTCGAGGCCGCTCTGCACCTGGGCATCGCGGATGGCTCCGCCCAATGGAGCTGGCCCCTGCCGCCCGCCAACTTTCCCACGCGCTATCTCTACGGCCGGCACGCCTGGCACCTGCAGACCCCCGCCGAATACAGCTTCCCCCTGCAGGGTGACGAACAGGCCTTCTATTTCACCTACGGCCTCATCCCTCAGTGTTACGTGCATGGCACAACGGATGGAGCCGAGCTGCGCCTGGAACTCATGGTGCCGCAACAGGAGCCACGTCTCCTCTTCCAGCGGTTCCTCGAACCCCGAAGCATCCCCGCCGACCGGGGCGTGCAGCGCGGACACCTGCTGTTGCCCGACCCCCTGCCCCCGGGCGCGAGCCTGCGCCTGCGCGCCCTGCCCGGCCCCCGCGGGGACATGTCGTGGGACTGGGTCTTCTTCGGTGAGCCGCGCTTCGCCCGGGCGCTGCGCCACGGCGAGGCACCGTAGTCACGGCGGCTTGACCCTGGCGCGCCGCTCTGGCTCTGTCCTTCCCCGTATGTCCAACCTCCAGCAGGAGCTCTCCCTGATCTACCACCGGCGCTTTTCCCGCACCGCCGCCTACCGCAATCGCGTCTGGCAGATCCTGACCAAGGAATTTTTCTCCCGCTGGGTGCGACCCGCCGACACCGTGCTCGACCTCGGCTGCGGCTACGGCGAGTTCATCAACAACATCGCCGCCGGCCGCAAGCTGGCCATGGATCTGAACCCCGACGCACCCCGGCACCTGTCGGCGGGGGTCGAATTCCTGCACCAGGATTGCTCCGCCCCGTGGGCGGTGGCCGAGAACTCGCTGGACGTCGTGTTCACCAGCAACTTCTTCGAGCACCTGCCCGACAAGCCCGCGCTGAACCGCACCCTCCAGCAGGCGCGTCGCGCGCTCAAGCCCGGCGGCCGCCTGATCGCTCTCGGGCCCAACCTCAAGTATCTGCACGGCCAGTATTGGGATTTCTACGATCACCACGTCTACCTCACCGAGGCCTCCCTCGGCGAGGCCATGGAGGTCGGCGGTTACCAGTTGGAGCTCTGCCAGCCGAAATTCCTGCCTTTCACCATGGTCGATGCTCCGGAATACCCGATGGGCTTCGTGCGCCTCTACCTTGCCCTGCCCCTGCTCTGGCAGGTGTTCGGCAAGCAGTTCCTCGTCATCGGGCGCAAGCCGCAGCCCTGAGCGGGCCGGGGCTCCCGTCCCCTGCCGGCCTCCTCCGCCATGCCTTTCCTTGAGTCCATCCACGGCCGCTACGTCTTCCGGCGGCGCGTCCGCGTGCTCAGCACCCACCTGGCCGAGGTCATGCCCCCGGCGGCCAGCGTGCTCGATGTCGGCTGCGGCGACGGCCTCATCGCCAAGCTCATCATGGAGCGCCGCCCCGATGTGCAGTTGCAGGGCATCGACATCCTCGTGCGCCCGCACACCCATGTGCCGGTCGCCCCGTTCGACGGCCGCACCATCCCGCACCCGGACAAGAGCTTCGATTGCGTGATGTTCGTCGACGTGCTGCACCACACGCCCGATCCCCTGACCCTGCTGCGCGAGGCGGCGCGTGTCGCCCGCCGCGCCGTGATCCTGAAGGATCATTGTTGCGACGGCCTGCTGGCCGGGCCGACGCTGCGCTTCATGGATCGGGTGGGCAACGAGCGGCATGGCGTGGTGCTGCCCTACAACTACTGGCCGCAGGCCCGCTGGGAGGACGCCTTCCGCACGCTCGGCCTGCATCCGGAGGAGTGGCGGACGCGGCTGGGCCTGTATCCGTTCCCCGCCAGTCTCGCCTTCGACCGCTCGCTGCATTTCATCGCCCGCCTCGGCCGGGACGGACCGGCCGCCGCCTGAATCCGGGGCCGGGCCTCGCCGCCCTGCGCCGCCGGGAAAAGACTGGCCTCCCCCCGCCCCCGGGCTATGTCTGAGCGCTCCTTTTTCCCATGGCCAAGACCCTCCTCGTCACCGGTTCCTCGGGCCTCATCGGCTCGGAGGTCTGCGTTTATTTCGCCTCGCTCGGCTACACCGTCCACGGCGTGGACAACAACCAGCGCGCCGTCTTCTTCGGCCCGCAGGGCGACACCCGCTGGAACCAGCAACGCCTCGCCGCCGACCTGAAGGGCTTCGTCCACCACGAGCTCGACATCCGCGACCGCGCCGGCGTCCTCGCCCTCGTCAAGTCGGTCAAGCCGTCGGTCATCGTTCACACCGCCGCCCAGCCCTCGCACGACCGCGCCGCCGCGATCCCGTTCGATGATTTCGACACCAACGCCGTCGGCACGCTGAACTTCCTCGAGGCCGCGCGCCAGGCCTGCCCGGAGTCGCCCTTCGTGCACATGAGCACGAACAAGGTTTACGGCGACGCCCCGAACAGCATCCAGCTGGTGGAACAGGCCACGCGCTGGGACTACGCCGACCCGGCCTACGCCCACGGCATCCCCGAGACGTTCACCATCGACCAGTCGAAGCACTCGCTCTTCGGCGCGTCCAAGGTCGCGGCCGACGTCATGGTCCAGGAATACGGCCGCTATTTCAACCTGCCGACCTGCGCGCTGCGCGGCGGCTGCCTCACCGGCCCCAACCACAGCGGCGTCGAGCTGCACGGCTTCCTCTCCTACCTCGTGAAGTGCAACCTCGAGGGGAAGGAATACCGCGTGTTCGGCTACAAGGGGAAGCAGGTGCGCGACAACATCCACTCGCTCGACGTGGCGCGCTTCATGGCGGCCTTCGTCGCGGCCCCGCGCGCGGGCGAGGTCTACAACCTCGGCGGCGGCAAGGCCAACAGCACGTCCATCCTCGAGGCCTTCAAGATCGCCGAGAAGTTCACGGGCAAGGCGCAGGTGCACACCTACGTCGAGCAGAACCGCGCCGGCGACCACATCTGCTATTACTCCGACCTGCGCAAGATGCGCGCGCATTACCCGAAGTGGGACATCACGCAGTCGCTGGAGGAAACCATCCGCCAGATCGTCGAGGCGTGGAAGACACGGCAGAAATAGCGCCCCTCCGGCCATGCGCATCCTGATTACCGGCATCTGCGGCTTCGTGGGCAGCACCGTGGCCCGCGCGCTGCACGCCGCCGGGCACCAGGTCACGGGCTTCGACAATTACATCCGCCCGGGCAGCGAGACCAACACCGCGCCGCTGGCGAAGCTCGGCATCAAGGTTCTCACCGCCGACCTGCGCGATGCCGCCGCCATGGCCGCGCTGCCGGCCGCCGATTTCGTGGTCGATGCCGCCGCCAATCCCAGCGTGCTCGCCGGGGTGGACGGCAAGACGAGCTCCAAGGAACTCGTGGACCACAACCTCACCGGCACGATCAACGTCCTCGAATACTGCAAGGCCCACCGCGCCGGCTTCATCCTGCTCTCCACCAGCCGCGTTTACTCCATCGCCCCGCTGGCCGGCCTGGCCGTTGCAGCAGTCGACCACGCGTTCCGCCCGTCCCCTCAGTCGCTCACACCCTCCGTCCCTGGGTTGAGCCCGGCCGGACTCGGCGAATCCTTCCCCACCACCGCCCCCATCTCGCTCTACGGCGCCACCAAGCTCGCGTCCGAAGCGATGGCGCTGGAATACGGCGAGACCTTCGGCTTCCCGGTCTTCATCAACCGCTGCGGCGTGCTCGCCGGCGCCGGGCAGTTCGGCCGCGCCGACCAGGGCATCTTCGCCTACTGGATCAACGCGTGGCTGCGGAAGCGCCCGCTCAAATACCTCGGCTTCGGCGGCCTCGGCCACCAGGTGCGCGACTGCCTCCACCCGCGCGACCTCGTGCCCGTGCTCGAAAAACAGTTCAAGGCGCCGAAGCTCCCCGTCGCGGACCGCCTCGCCAATTTCTCCGGCGGCGCCGCCTCGGCGATGTCGCTGCGGCAGTTGAGCGATTGGTGCGCCGCGCGCTTCGGCCCGCACACCGTGGCGCAAGACGGCACCCCGCGGCCCTTCGACATCCCGTGGATCGTGCTCGACCACGCCCGCGCCTCGGCTCTCTGGGACTGGCAGCCCGCCACTCCCACGACCGCCATCCTCGAGGAAATCGCCGTCCACGCCGAGCAGCACCCCGGCTGGCTCGAGCTGTCCGCACCGCGCTAAAGCAGTTCAAATTGAAGTATAGCCGGAACGGATTCGGGTGGGCGCCGGTTTCCACACCGGCGCCGGGGAGCGCAGCCTGTCGCCGATATGGAAATCGGCGACCACCTGTGGCTACATCTTCATTTGAACTGCGCTAGCGCAGGCTTGCGGGGTTCGGTGGTTTTCCCCTGAGTTAGCCGATGCCCGAGCCGGCTCCGCTCAAACTCTTTTCCGTCGTCATCCCCGCGCACAACGAGGAGGAATCCCTCCCGCCCACCGTGCAGGAACTGTATGCCGTGCTGGTGCGCGAGGGGGTGCCCCACGAGATCGTGGTGGTGGACGACGGCAGTAAGGACGGCACCTGGGCCGTCCTTCAGGACTTGAAACAAAGGGTGCCGACGCTGGCCCCCGTCCAGAACCAGGGCCTGCACGGCTTCGGCCGCGCCGTCATCTGCGGTCTCACCCACATGAAGGGCGACGCCTGCACCATCATGATGGCCGACGCCTCCGACTCGCCGGACCACGCCGTGCGCTACTGGCGGCTGCTCAACGAGGGCTGGGACTGCGTCTTCGGCAGCCGCTTCATCAAGGGCGGCGAGGTGATCGATTACCCGCGCGTCAAACTCTTCGTCAACCGGCTCGCCAATTTCCTCGTGCGCATCGGCTTCAACATCGCGCTCAACGACACGACCAACGCCTTCAAGGCCTACCGCCGCACCGTGATCGAGGGCTGCCGGCCCTTCCTGTCGCCCCATTTCAACCTCACCGTCGAGCTGCCGCTGAAGGCCATCGTGCGCGGCTACACCTGGACCGTGATCCCGATCTCGTGGCAGAACCGCAAATACGGCGAGGCCAAGCTCAAGATCAAGGAGATGGGCAGCCGCTACTTCTTCATCTGCGCCTACGTCTGGCTGGAGAAGTATTTCAGCCGCGGCGACTACCGGAAAAAGTGATTCCGCCCGGGCGGAATCATCCTGAGCGAAGCGAAGGATCCATCGAAACTGTCCTTCGAAAACCCCGGATTGACCTCCCCTCCCTCCCTCATTCCCTTACTCCCTTCCTATGATCTATCTGCTCGGAGGTTCCGGTTATGTGGGCGCGGCTTACCAGGCGCTGCTGACGCGCAAGGGCGTCGCCTTTCGCAATTTGCGCCGGGCGGAGTTCGACTATGCCGACCGCGCCGCGCTCACCGCCCTGCTCCGCCGCGAGAAGCCGGAGTTCGTGATCAATGCCGCCGGCTACACCGGCAAGCCCAACGTGGACGCCTGCGAGCTGCACAAGTCCGAGTGCCTCATGGGCAACGCCGTCCTCCCCGGCACCATCGCCCTGGCCTGCGCCGACGCCGGCGTGCCGTGGGGCCACGTTTCCTCCGGCTGCATTTATTCCGGCCGCAACGCCGACGGCACCGGCTTCAAGGAGACCGACACGCCGAACTTCACCTTCCGCACCAACCACTGCAGCTTTTACTCCGGCACCAAGGCGCTCGGCGAGGAAGTGCTGGCCGGCGCGCCCAACCTCTACGTCTGGCGCCTGCGCATCCCCTTCAACGAGGTGGACGGCCCGCGCAACTACCTGACCAAGCTCATGCGCTACGCCTCGCTGCTCGACGCCGAGAACTCCATCTCGCAGCTCGACGAGTTCGTCGCCGCCACCTTCGCCTGCTGGGAAAAGCGCGTGCCCTTCGGCACCTACAACGTCACCAACCCGGGCCACGTCACGACCCGCGAGGTCGTGGACCTGATCAAGAAAACCGGCGTCTCGCACAAGGACTTCAAGTTCTTCACCGACGAGGCCGAGTTCATGCGCACCGCCGCCAAGACCCCGCGCTCCAACTGCGTGATGGACGCCACCAAGCTCGCCGCCACCGGCATCAAGCTCACCGAGGTGCACGCCGCGGTCGAACGCGACCTGCGGAGATGGGTAAAGGGGTGAGGGAGTAAGGGAATGAGGGCTTCAATCATGGCCGCCAACGACAAGCTGCATCAATTCGGGGCGTATCAAAAAGCCTGCGCGTTGTTTGATCTCGTCGTAGCCGACCTGACTCCGCTCGCCCACAACCCCCTTTGCGCGCGGTTGGTCACCCAACAAGTCGCCTGCGCAGATTCCATCTCCGCGAACATCGAGGAAGGCTATGGTCGTCGCACCCGGAAGGACTACGCGCATTTTCTATCGATTGCCCGGGGTTCCGCCACCGAGACGCGCGGCCGCTACGAAAATCGCTTCAAGCACTGGCTCCCGTCCGAAACCATCGCCGCTCGCGTAGCGCTCTGCGAAGAAATTATCGCCATCTTGGGCGCCAGCATTGTCAAACTGCGCGCCACCGCTTGACCATCTTTTCCGATGCCCCCGTCCCTCATTCCCTCATTCCCCCACTCCCTCTCAGCATGAACTTACTAGTCACCGGCGGCTGCGGCTTCATCGGCTCCAATTTCATCCGCCAGCGCCTCACCGAAAAGGGCTCCGCGCTCACGAAACTCGTCAACCTCGACGCCCTCACCTATGCCGGCAACCCGGCCAACCTCGCCGACCTCGCCGGCGATCCGCGCTACGTTTTCGCCCACGGCGACATCGGCGACCCCGCGCTCGTGGCGAAGCTCCTCGCCGAGCACGCCATCGACGCCGTCGTCAACTTCGCCGCCGAGTCCCACGTGGACCGCTCCATCGATTCGCCCGAGCCGTTCATCCAGACGAACGTCACCGGCACGCTCCGCCTGCTCAATTGCGCCAAGCAGCATTGGTCTAAGCTCCCCGAGCCGAAGAAGGCCGCCTTCCGCTTCCTGCACGTCTCGACCGACGAGGTCTATGGCTCGCTCAAGCCCGGCGCGCCGGCCTTCACCGAGGAGCACAACTTCGAGCCCAACTCGCCCTACGCCGCCTCCAAGGCCGCCAGCGACCACCTCGTCCGCGCCTACCAGCACACCTACGGGATGCCGACGCTGACGACCAACTGCTCGAACAATTACGGCCCCTATCACTTCCCGGAAAAGCTCATCCCGCTGATGATCCTCAATGCCCTCGAGGGGAAAAATCTCCCCGTCTATGGCGACGGCATGCAGATCCGCGACTGGCTCTACGTCGAGGACCACGCCCGCGCCATCTGGCTCGTGCTCAACCAGGGCCGCACCGGCGAGACCTACAACATCGGCGGCTGGAACGAGAAGCCGAACATCGAGATCGTGAAGACCATCTGCGCGCTGCTCGGAAAAAAATCCCCGCGCGCCGACGGCAAGTCCTACGAGACTCAGATCACCTACGTCACCGACCGCCCCGGCCACGACCGCCGCTACGCCATCGACGCGACGAAGATCCACCACGAGCTCGGCTGGAAGCCGCTCGAGACCTTCGCCACCGGCATCGAGAAGACGGTGGACTGGTATTTGAAGAACCGCGCCTGGACCGCTGAAATCACCGCGAAGAAATACGCCCGGGAACGCCTGGGCACCGGGAAGGTGTGAGTGAAAGGGAGTGAGGGAATGAGGGGTTGAACCTCTGCCCCCGCTTCGCAATAGCTTTATCCGCACACTTTCCTCCTCCCTTTCGATGAGCGCATCCTCCGTCACTCCCTCCCCCACTCCCTCAGTCCCTCACGCCCGGAAGGGCGTGATCCTCGCCGGCGGCTCCGGCACCCGCCTCTACCCGCTGACCATCGCCGTGAGCAAGCAGCTCATGCCGGTTTACGACAAGCCGATGGTCTATTACCCGCTGTCGGTGCTGATGCTCGCCGGCATCCGCGAGGTGCTCATCATCTCCACGCCGACCGACCTGCCCAATTTCAAGAAGCTCCTCGGCGACGGCGCGAACCTCGGCATGAAGTTCAGCTACGCCGAGCAGCCCAGCCCCGACGGCCTCGCCCAGGCCTTCCACATCGCCGGCGACACCGGCTTCCTCCGGGGCGAGCCCTCCGCCCTCGTGCTCGGCGACAACCTTTTCTACGGCGCCGAGTTCGTGAACTCCCTCGCCGAGGCCTCGGCCCGCACGAGCGGCTCGACGATCTTCGGCTATCACGTCGCGAACCCCACCGACTACGGCGTCGTCGAGTTCGCCAAGGACGGCCGCGTGCTCTCCCTCGAGGAAAAGCCCAAGCAACCCAAGTCCAACTACGCCGTCCCCGGCCTGTATTTCTACGACGCCGACGTCGTGAAGCTCGCCAAGAGCCTCAAGCCCTCGGCGCGCGGCGAGCTCGAGATCACCGATCTCAACCGCCTCTACCTCGAGCAGGGCCGGTTGCACGTCGAGCTCTTCGGCCGCGGCACCGCCTGGCTCGACACCGGCACGCATGACTCGCTCATCGAGGCCGCGCAATTTGTCCATGTGCTGGAGAACCGCACCGGCCTGAAGATCGCCTGCATCGAGGAGATCGCCTACAAGCACGGGTGGATCGACCGCGCCGGCCTCGAGGCCAACATCCAGAAGCTCGGCAAGTCCGCCTACGGCCAATACCTGAAGCGCCTGCTGGCCTGAGTCACGCTGTCGGCAACCTCAGGAGTGCGCGCTGATCCCCGGCCTCCCGATCGTTCACCCCAGCCAGCCATGATCCCGCGCGTCCACCTCTCGTTGTTAGCCGTTGGCCGGGCGCTCGCCCTGCTGCTCCTCCTCGCAGGCACCCCGGCCTTTTCCGCGTCCCGAGGCGTCTCCGTCCTCTGGGAAAACCCCGGCGCCACCGGCCGGGTGCAGGTGGATCGCGGCTCCTTGGTCGCCGCAGCCCCGGTGCTGGCACCAGACGGGCGGTTCACGTTGCCGGCCGGGCAACCCGGCCGGCTCGACCTGACCGTCGAGTCCAACCAGCCGCCCGGCGGCCTGCCCACGCTGGTCACCGTCGCCACCGCCCCGCGGGGCTTCGCCTTTCGCCTCTCGGATGTCACGTCCGAGTTCCCCGTCTATCTGCCCGACGATCACCTGCTCATCACGACCACCGGAGACACCCGCACCTACGGCGAAATCGTGGCCTCCCTTCGGGCGAAACCCACCCGGACCGCCCTCCAGCAGGTCGCCGCCGCGCCCGAGGCCAGCTTCGCCACCGCTGCCGCCGTCACCCGCAGCCGGAGCGCACACACCTGGCTGGGTTTCAGCCGGGACATGCGCCTGTTCCGCATCGACGAACGCCTGGAGACCTTCCAGCCGAAGCGCGCCGGCTACGACGTGCGGCTGCCCGAGATGCCCGCCCAGCCCGCCACCTTTGCCATTGAATGCGGCCGCGGCTGGGGGGCGGGAGATGACATCCGCCGCCGCCTCGACGACGGCAGCCTGCCCATCCTGCACGGGCAGATTGACGACGGCCCGATGCGCTACGAACTCACGCTCTTCACCACGCCCGAGCGTTCCCCGCTGACCGCTGCGACGCTGCGCGGCACGGACTATCTGGTGGCCGATGCCCACGGCCACGGCCACATGTTCACCGCGGCTCAGGCCGAGGAGGAAAAGCGCCGGGCGGACACGGAGCTGAACCCGTCCGAAGAGGTGGTGCTCCACGGTCGCATCACGGCGGTCAACCGGGGCGAGACGCCCCACTACGCGTTCTTCCGCACGGTCGTGCCCGCCCTCGCCACGCCCGTTTCGCCCAAGCTGCCCGCCTGGACCTTTGATCCGGCCCGCGGTTTCGGTGCCTTCGCCGATTCCGGCCGCGTCTTCGCCGTGAGCCGGCTCGATGGCGCACCCCTGCCCGCCGAGGAAATCTCCCTGCTGCTGGCACCCGGGCAAAGCGCCACCCTCGATTTCCTCGTGCCGCATCAGCCCGTCAGCCCGGCGCGCGCGCTGGCTCTCGCGGGCGAGTCCTTCGACACCCGGCTGGCCGAGGCCGGTGCCTTCTGGCGCGCCAAGCTCGCCTCGGCCGCCTCGTGGCAACTGCCCGAGCCGCGCATTCAGGAGATGGTTCGCGCCGGCCTGCTGCACCTCGACCTCATCACCTACGGTCGCGAGCCGCACGAGCCGCTGCTGCCGGCCATCGGGCTCTACACCGCGATCGGCTCCGAGAGCGCCCCCATCATCCAGTTCATGGACAGCATGGGCTGGTCCGCCACGGCGGCGCGCGCGATCGATTTCTTCCTGGAGAAACAGCACCCCGACGGCTTCATGCAGAACTTCAACGGCTACATGCTCGAGACCGGTGCCGTGCTCTGGACGATGGGCGAGCATTACCGCTACACGCGCGACGATGCCTGGCTGCGGCGCGTGCATCCCCGCCTCACCCTGGCCTGGCGTTACCTGCGCGACTGGCGGCGACGCAACCTGCAGCCCGAGCTCCGGGGCGACGGCTACGGCCTGCTCGACGGCAAGACCGCCGATCCCAACGATCCCTACCGCTCCTACATGCTCAACGGCTACGCCTACCTCGGCCTGTCCCGCACGGCGGAGATGCTGCGCCAGGCCGCGCCCGCCGAGGCGGCGGAGTGCCAAGCCGAGGCCGACGCGCTGAAGCGCGACCTCCGCGATTCCTTCGCCGCCGGGCTCGCGCGCTCACCCGTCGTGCCCCTGGGTGACGGCACCTGGGCGCGCGCCGCCGCGCCGTGGACCGGCTACCGTGGCCCCGTCATGCTGCACGCCGACGGCGGCAGCTGGTTCACCCACGGCACCAACACCGCGCGCGACGCGCTGCTCGGCCCGCTCAATCTCGTTTTCCAGGAAGTGATCTCGCCCGAGGAGCCGATGGCCGGCGAGTTGCTCGCCACGCAGGCCGCCCTGATGCTGCGCGACGGGGTGGCCTTCAGCCAGCCCTACTACAGCCGCCACCCGTGGGTGCATCTCCAGCGCGGCGAAACCAAGGCCTTCCTCCAGGCCTGGTATGGCTCGCTCGCCGCCCTCGCCGACCGCGAGACCTACACTTTCAACGAGCACTTCTTCCCCGCCAGCGACCACAAGACGCACGAGGAGGCCTGGTTTCTCATGCAGACGCGCTGGATGCTCTACCTCGAGGCCAACGACACGCTGCGCCTGCTCGCCGGCGTCCCGCGGGCCTGGCTGCGACCGGGCGGGGCCATCGCCGTGGAGCGCGCCGCCAGCTATTTCGGCCCGCTCTCCTTTCGCGTCGAGGCCGCGGCGGACGGTCGGAGCCTGCGCGCCACCATCGATTGCCCCGGCGACCGCCGCCCCCGCCGCATCGTCCTGCGCGTGCCCCACCCCGACGGGCACCGCCCCGCCGGAGTCACCGGCGGGAGCTACGACGCCGCCACGGAATCCATGGTGCTCGACGCCTTCACCGGCCACGCCGAGGTCAGCCTGCGCTATTGAGCCGCCCGCCCGACCATCCCGGACTTGCTTAGAATGCCGTGGCCGCTAGGGTGTCGGCATGACCAAGCTCGTTGAGATCCAGGATGCAATCGCCGCCCTGTCGCCACAGGAGCAGGCCGCCTTGATCAAATGGCTGATGGAGGAGGAATCTCCCGAGATGCTCGTGGCCATCGACGAAGCCGACCGCTCGTTCGCCGCGGAGGGCGGAGTGGAAACCGAGGAAGTCCGGCGCAACCTCAAGCAATGGCTTACCGGCTGATTTACACCAGGCCCGCGGTTCGCGACTTGGAGGAAATCGTCCGCTTCATCGCACAAGATCGCCCGGAGGCCGCCCAAGGCGTCGGCCTGGCCTTGGTTGAACTGGCTGAATCGTTGCTGCGATTCCCCTTGCTCGGGACGCAGCTTCGGCATCGACCGGGCGTGCGCAAGGCCGTGCATGCACCTTATGTCGTCCTCTACCGCGTGGACGACACCGGGCAGCAGATCCGCATCCAGCGCTTCTGGCACGCCAAGCGCAACCCCCGCTCCCTTCACACCGAATAGTCCCGGCATGAAGGCCTCGTTCATCATCCCGCTCTACAACTGCCTGCCGCTCACGCAGGCCATGCTGGCCAGCCTGCGTGCGACCCTGCCCAGCGGCCTCGACGGTGAGATCATCCTGGTGGACGACGGCAGCACCGACGGCACGCGAGCCTGGTTGAAGAACCTCCCCGCCCCTTGCCAAGCGATCCTGAACGAAAAAAACCTCGGCTTCGCCGGCGCGTGCAACCGCGGCGCGGCCGCCGCGACCGGCGAATTCCTCTTCTTCCTCAACAACGATCTCGTCCTGCTGCCGGGCTGGCTCGAGCCGATGCTCGCCGCTTTCGACCGCTTTTCCGACGCCGGACTCGTCGGCAATGTGCAGCGCAACTTTGCCACCGGCGCCATCGACCACACGGGCATCTACTTCAACCATCAGGGCAAGCCCGCCCATCGCACCGACCTGCCCCTCGCCACGCGCTGGCTCGGCTGGCCCGCGTATCGCCGCGTGGACGCCCTGACCGGCGCCTGCCTCGGCCTCCGCCGCGCCGCCTGGGAAAAACTCGGAGGTTTCGACGAGGGTTTCCGCAACGGCAGCGAGGACATCGACCTCGCCCTGCGTGCCTCCGCCGCCGGGCTGCATCACTATGTCGCCCTGGGCAGCGTCGTGCGGCACCACATCAGCGCCTCGGCCGGCCGCAACCTGCGCAACGAGCAAAACACCTGCCGGCTGGTGGACCGCTGGGCGGAGCCCATCGCGATGCTCGCCGCGAGGGACTGGAGCCGGCAGCAGGTCATCACCCACGCCGACCAGTCGGGCGTGTTCGACTATCACCGCATCCACGCCGCCCTCGTCCATTGGCTGGGGCTGCCGGTGACCCCCGCCGCCGTGCGCGAGGGCATCGCCGCCGCGATGGCCCGGGAGCGGCAGCGCTGGCGCGAATTATTGGAAGGAGCCCCGCCACCCCCACCCCCGCCGCCGGTCCGCACCGACCAGATTTAGAGCCTATCCGAATAACGGCCTGTCCTGTAGCGGCGGTCTATGACCGCCGAACGATCACCACCCCACGCTCGACGGCGGTCACAGACCGCCGCTACAGAAAACCTGGCTGCCGGGAATAGGTTATTCGGAAAGCTCTTACCCCCCCCGCTCGACCGAGCGCACCACCGACTGCGGCCGCCGGTTCACCGTCAGGAACATCCGGCCGACGTATTCGCCAATCAGGCCGAGCACCACCAGTTGCGTGCCGGAGAAAACCAGCAGCGCGCCCATGAGCGAGCCCCAGCCGTAGTCCGGGCCCTGGTTGGTGTAGCGCAGGTAGAAGATGAACCCCAGGCCGAGCAACCCGGACGCCGCCATGAGCAGGCCCAGCAGCGTGGCGAGCCGCAGCGGCATCACCGAGAAGTTCACGAAGGTGCTGAGCCAGAGCCGCAGGAGCCGGCGCAGCGTGTAGCCGCTCTGCCCCGCCGCGCGCTCCGCGTGCCGCACCTCGAGGGCCCCGATGTTCTGCGTCACCTGCAGGATGAGCCCGTCAATGTAGGGATACGGTCCGTCATGCGTCGCCACCTCCCTGGCCACGAACGCGCTCACGCAGCGAAAGCTCGAGAGATAAAAACCCTTCGGCTTGTCCAGCACCCAGTCCGTCAGCCGGTTGGTCAGCCAGCTGCCGAAGTTGCGGAACGCCGAGTGCTCCTTCTGGCCGTAGTGCCCGTAGACCGCGTCGAGGCCCTCGTGCTTCGCGTGCTGCCAGAGCTTCACCGCCTCGGCCGGAGGATTCTGGCCGTCGTCGTCGAGGTTGACGACATAGGCCCCGCGCGCGTGCCGGTAGCCGGTGAGCACGGCGTTGTGCTCGCCGTAGTTGCGGGCGTGGTTGACGAAGATCATCGGGATGCGCGCATCGCGCAGCAGCTCGCGGCAGAGGCCCGCCGTGGCGTCGCGGCTGCCGTCGTTGACCAGCACCACCTCGTGGCCGCCGTCAATCGTGAGGCCTTCGATCTCCTTCACCAGCGGGACAAGGGTGTCGGCGCTGTAATAGAGCGGGATGACGAAGCTCAGGGCGGGGGTCATGAGGTGAAGCGACGGCGGAGTGTCAGGGTTTTTGCGCCACAGTCAGCACCGAATTTCCCAACGGCAGCGTGGCACCCGCCCCGAGCCAGCCGTGCTCGAGTGCCATCAGGGCGTTGCACCCGGCCTCGACGGGCGCGGGAAAGAGGCCGACATCGCTGGTCGGTGCCGCGGGCGGCAGGATCTTCCGGCGCAGCACCGCGAGCGGAAACAGCAGCGTGTTCCAATAAGTGCTGCGCCGGACCGAGAAACCCGCGCCCCGCAGCAGCGCAGCCACTTCGCCGCGCGAGTAACGCCGCAGATTCCCCACCTCGCGATCGTGATAGGAATGCATCCATTGATACGCCGGCATCGTCAGCACCACGAGCCCGCCCGGCCGGAGACAGCGGTGGAACTCGCGCAGCGCCTGCGCCGGATCGGCCACCTGGCACACCACGTCGCATGACACCACGGCGTCGAACGTCCCGTCCGCAAACGGCAGGGCGGCGACGGAGCCCTGCACCACCTCGCCACCGGCGCGCTCGCGGGCCAGTTCGCAGGCCAGCGGGGAAAAATCCAGGCCCGTCAGCGTCCAGTCCGGCCGGGCGGCGTGCAGGGCCTTGAGCAAACCGCCCGTGCCGCAGCCGGCATCCAGCACGCGGGCCCCCGCGGCCGGCAGCACGGCGCGCAGGCTGCGGCCCACATGCCGGTGCAGCGCGCGGTAATACCACATGGTGTCCTCCACCTCGGCCATCTTGCGGTATTCGTCGGGTTGCATGGCAGAGGCCTATTTGCCCAGCGCCAGCGCGCGCAGTTCAAAGGCATGCAGCGCGAAGGACAGGCGGCGCTCGTCCCCGCCGCCCGGGGCCGCACCCGCCGGACCGGTCAGCGTCACCACGGTGTTGCCCGGCTGGAAAAGCTGGCGGTCGAAAACCACCTCCTCCAGCGAACCATCCATCTCGCGCACCCCGGCGGAGTGTTGCTCCAGCCGCAACTCCAGCGGCCCGGGCGCCAGTGAGCGCACGCGCACGGCGAGTTGGGCCTCGATGGGGCGGGACGACGGGTTGTTCACCACGATCCGCCCGCTCCCCTCCGACCAGCGCCAGCGATCCGCCCCGCGTCCCTCGGCCGCATGCCAGCCCGCCGCAAACCCGGCCTCCAACCGGCCCGGCGCGGCCACCCGCACCGCGTGAAACACCTCGTTGACGCGGATCAGGTCGTCCGCCGCCAGCGGCACGGTGTGCAGGAGGCTGTCGCTGAGATCCCATTCGCCTTTCAGTTCCGTGTTCAGCCGCCCCTCGTAAGTGTGCGTCGCGAAGTATTGGGGCTTGCGCAGCAGGAAGGCGTTGGCCCAGAGCCGCGCCCAGAAGCGCCCCACCCGCATGTTCAGCGAGGTCACGCGCGGGTTGTTCTCCAGTTGCCCGACCTCCACGAGCCGGCGGTTCACGCGCAGCGGTGGAACCGACATCTCCCGGCGGAAATCCAGCGCGACCACCAGGTTTGCCGCCAGCAGGAGCGTCAGCACCGCCGCTGCGAGCCGCCGACCCGCCACCGCCAGCCACGCCAGCAGCCCGGCGAGCAAGCCGGGAAAAAACACCGCGAGTATCTTGTAGGCATCGTAGCTCGCGTTGCTCCGCATGCGCGACTCCCACGCCAGCACACCCCAGCCCGCCACGACCGGCAGCACCAGGGCCAGCACCGCCAGCGCGCGCGCGGGCTGGCGGCGCCACAGCCGGGCGACGCCCCACAGATACAGGCCAACCACCGCGGCACCCAACACCACCCGCGCGGCCACCGGCCCGGCATGCAGCCCGGTGTCGCGCACCAGCCCCAGCCAGCCCTCCGGGGAGGCCAGCGGCACGGCCCAGCCAAAATTATACTGTTCAAACAGGCTGAACCGCTCGACCAGCCCCGTGAACCGGCCCCAGAACACCACGGCGCACACTGCTCCCGCCAGCGCGACCAGCCCGAGCGCGCGGCCCATCGCCCGGAAATCACGCCGCCACACCGCCTGCGCCAGCAGCCACGCCCCCGCCGGCGCGAGGCTCACGAGCAAAATGAAATTGTAGCTGCCCGCCAGCAGCCAGATCGCCGCCACCAGCAACGGCAGGAACGGCCGCACGCGGCGGCCGCCCTGCGCGGCCCGGCCCGCGCCGATCACCGCCAGCGTCAGCAGCGCGATGCCCTGCGCCGCATACAGCTGCCCGAGCGCCCCGTGGTGCACCGCATAGGCGTTGAGCGGCGACAGCGCATACAGCGCCCCCACCCCGGCCAGCCACGGTCCGCGCACGCCCGCCAGCACCCGCGCCAGGAACCACACGAGCGGCAGGTTCAGCAGCACCAGCACGGCCGCCGAGACGCTCACCAGCCGCCAGGCCTTGATCCCGAAGATGGCGCCATTGTGCGCCAGCAGGGCCGAGGGCGTGAAATGATTCAGGCGCAGCCAGAAATCGAAGAAGTAGTCCGCCGAGCGCACCTTGGTCACCTCCGGCAGCCCGAGAAAGCCCGTGCGGTCGTCCCGCGAGAATTCCTGGAAGACTCGCGCGCCCGCCGCGTAGTCGGCCTGGTCGCAGCTGCCGAGCGAGCTGGCGGTCAGGCCGCGGCCCGGCGCGGCCAGCGGCGACAACAGCAGCCAGCCCGCCACCACCGCGATGCCCGCCACGCCGAGCCCGCCGTGCATCCGCCGGGCCCGGCCGCGCCCCAGGGCGGCGATCAGCAGCGCGAGCGGCAGCAGCTCGCTGGCCCACGCATAGGCAGCGGTTCCGGCCAGCGCCGTGTGCGCCCCGGCCCACACCACGGCCGACTGGAGCGCCCATCCGCAGGCCGGGGCAAACATCCACCCCCAGCGCCGCCACGCCCGCGGCACCACCAACCACGCCAGGCCCAGGCCCCAGAAAAACGTGTGCGCGATCAACCCGGCGGCAGAGAGGTAATACAGCATGGCGCGAGAGCGCGCCGACTATCGCGGCCGGCCTCCGGATTGGGAAGAGAAAAGGCGGCGCCGACCGTAGAGCGGTTCCAAAGAAGGTGTAACCACAGGTGGTCGCCGATTTCCCTATCGGCGACATGTCGCGCTCCCCGGCGCCGGTGTGGAAACCGGCGCCCACCCGAATCCGTGCCGGCTATACTTCAATTGGAACTGCTCTAGTCGGGGCCGGCCTCCGGCAAATACGGTGCCGACCGGATCCTCACCCGCGCGCCACCCAGGCCGAAGGAGCGCAGTTGGTAGCGGCCCGTGCCCTGCCGCTGCGCCGCCTCATCCGCCTCCAGCCGGAAACGGTTCACCCCGGGCGCCAGTTTCACGCCCGGCAGGCGCCACGGCTGCTTCGCCTGGTTCACCGCGACGTCGCCGATCAGCTCATCCTCGTGCCACAGGGTCAGCCGGCGCGGGCCGACGGCCGACACCGTGAAATCCAGCTCCACCTCGATCGGCACGGCGAAGGGATTGAAATACGACAGCACGGCGTCCTCGAAAGCCCAGCGCACGCCATCCACGGACTGCGAGTGCCAGCCCTGGCCGTAGGCGAGCACGCGGGCCAGCGGCAGGCGCGGGCTCGCCGCCGGATGCAGCAGCACCACCACCTGGTTGCCCATCCGGCTCTGGAGGTGGTGGCCGTAACCGAGCGCGGTCAGGTCGCGCAGGAGCGCGTCCGCCCGGTCCTCAAAGCCCTTCCGGTTGAGGTAGAGCGCGGCGAATCCGTATTTTTCCAGCCGCCGCACGAGGGTGGCGGGAGGCACGTGTTCCAAGTCGCGCTGCCAGCGGCTCCGCGCGCGGAACTTCGCGGCGCCGTAGCTGTAACGCAGCGTGTGGGTGGCCAGGTAGGGCCGGAACAGCTCGTAGTCCGCGAGCCGCCCGGGCGGCAGGACCTCGGGAAACCCTTGCACCGGCAGCTGGAACACCATGGCGCCGGGCGGCAGCGCGGCCTCCATCTGCCGTCCCAACTCCGCGTCGGCCGCCACCGCCGCCGCGATCTCGCGCACCCCGGCGGGAGCCGGGCCGCGGGGGATCTGATCCAACAAGCCCACCCCCGCCACCAGCAGCGCCCCGCCCACCCGCCAGCCGCGCGGCCACGCCGCCGTCGCCCGCGACAGGCGCACCATCAGGAAGAACAGCACGATCGCGGAAATGAAGATGCCGACGCGGTTGGTTGCGCGGAACACCTGCAGCCCGACGAAGAACGCGAGCACATTGGTGACACCGCCCACCGTGGAATACGCCGCCAGCCAGCCGAGCGACAGCGCCTGGCCCGGCAGCGCCCGGCGCGCGAAGACCCGGCGCGCCGCCACCACGCCGATCCACAGCAGCCCGGCGATGCCGATGAGCCCGAGGTAGGGCAGGAATTCCTCGCCCCGCCAATCGGACCACCGGGTATAGCGGTTCCCGAGAAACGCCAGCGGCGCCCAACGATGGAACTTCGGCGGGATGAACATCTCCACCGGCTTCAGCGCGTAATACTCCGTGCCGCCGTAGTTGCGCACCACCAGCGGCGTCCCCTCGGGCTCGTCCACATGCACCCACACCTCCATGTGCATCACCACGAACACGGCGAGCCCGAGACCCAGCGCCGCCAGCCCGATCTGCAGGTTCGGCCGGCGGCGCGCGCCGAACCATTGCGCCACCAGCGCCCAGCCCATCAGTTGCAGCCAGAAAAACAGGTTGTAGGGATTGTGCATCCCGAGGGCGACCGCCGCGCCGAGGCAGACCAGCGCGCCCGGCCGACGCCACTCCAGCCGCCGGCTCCCCGCCACCAGCCACACGGCGAACAGGCCGAGCGGCACCGTCCAGGTGAAGATCAGCGAGAAATGCCCCAGCCCGCGGTGAAAGGTCGAGTAGGTGTAGGCGAACAACAGCGCCCCCGCCATCGCCCACTCCCAGCGGGCGCGCAGCCAGCGCGCCACCAGGTAGAAGGCCAGCGCCGCCGAGACCTGCGCGAGCAACAGCCCGGCATTGGCGGCGGCGAACAATCCCACCAGATGCGACAACCCGCCCAGCGCGACCATCAGCAGCTTGTCGGGCGTCGGGTAGCCGTTCCAGTGCGCCCCGAACGGGGCGCCGAGCCGCTCGATCACCTGAGGTCGGCCGGGCCAGATGTCGCCTTCGGCCGCGGCTTGCAGCCGGGCGAGTATCTCGTGGGCATCCCCGCCGTAGTCCGTCGGCAGCCGCCAGCTGGCGGCGGTCCAGCGGTCATAGTGCCAGCACCAGACCAACGTCACGACCGCGACCAGGAGCAAAACGATGCCATATTGCTTCAGACGGGGACTGGCCCGGGTTGGCGCGGGGTTGGCGGGAAGCGGGGACGACACTGGCCCGAGTGAAAACGCGGAGCCGCCCGCGGCAAGCCTGACTTTTTTTGCGCGGTCGCGCAGGCGCCCCGCGCGGCAGTTCCAGGTTTACAACCCCCCGCGCCTTGGCGATAAACCGCGCGCACGCTCCCCGCCGCATGTCGCTCCGCCACCGTCCCAAGTTCATCGGTCTCTTCCACGACGACATCGTGACCGATTCCTACTGGATCCGGGAGGAAGGCCGCCTGGGCTTGCCGCCGCTGCACGGGGTTCGCTCCCTCTCGCTCATTGGCGAAGTCCTGCCACCCGCCCCCGCCGATGCGACCGCCGCAGGCGATCTCGGCTTGCGCGTGCGGCTCGACGGCCGCGAGATTTCCGTCACCACCCTGCCCCCGGGGCCTTTTCGTATTCCCGTGGCCCTGCCCGCCTCCGACCACCCGGGCGGACACACTCTCGCCCTGCAACTCACCGGCGTGGCCGGGAGCAACCTGCTCGCCTGGCTCGGCCGCATCACTGGACTCGGCTTCCTCCAGCCCTGGCGCGCGCAGGCCCGCAACCGTCGGCTCCGCATCGCACGTCTCGAGGCCGACGGCGAGGTGCTGTTTGATTTCGGCAATCGCGCCGCGCCGTGGAACGCCGCCTTCGCCCGCCGTTTCCTCCAACTCGGCCTCAACCTCGCGGGCTACTTCCGCGCCGACCTCGGCATCGGCGAGTCGGTCCGCTGCATGGCGCGCGCCGCCGAGGCGGACCGCCTGCCCCTCACCCTCGTGGACCTGCGCCTGCCGTGCAAGAACCCGCTGACCGACGACACCTACGCCGCGCGCCTGCAGGCCGAGAATCCGCACCCGGTTAACGTCTTCCACGTGGACCCGCCGGGCATGCGCGATCTCGACCACCACCACGGCGCGGGCTTCCGCCGCGGGAAATACAACATCGGCTACTGGGCCTGGGAACTGCCGGAGTTCCCGGATGCGTGGATCCACTTCTCCGGCTATTGCGACGAGGTCTGGGCGCCGTCGCGCTTCGCCGCCGAGGCCATCGCCCAGAAGGTGCCCGTGCCGGTGCTGACGATGCCGCATGCCATCTCGTTCGCGCGTCCGACCGGCGATGGCCGGAAAAAATTCGGCCTGCCCGCGAATCAGTATCTCTTCCTCTTTCTCTACGACCTGAACTCCTACTCGGAGCGCAAGAATCCCGCCGCCGTCATCGAGGCCTTCCGCCGCTCCGGCCTGGCCGGCCACGGCGCCGCGCTCGTCATCAAGGTCCACAACACCGCCGGCAACCCGGCCGACTTCGCGCGCCTGCAGGAAGCCGCCCGGTCGCTGCCGGGGACGACGCTCATCACCCAGACGCTCGCGCGAAGCGAGATCTACGAGCTCGAGGCGGCATGCGACTGCTTTGTCTCGCTGCACCGCTCCGAGGGCTTCGGCCTCGCGATCGCCGAGTGCATGTATCTCGGCAAGCCGGTCATCGCCACCGATTGGTCGGCATCGGCCGAGTTTCTCAATGCGACCAACGGCTGTCCGGTGCGCGCGACGACCGTCACCCTCGACCGCAACCACGGTCCTTACGCCAAGGGCCAGACCTGGGCGGAACCCGACACCGACCACGCCGCGGAGTGGATGCGGCGCCTCGTCGCCGACCGGGCCCTCGCAGCCTCCCTCGGCGCCGCCGCCCGCGCCACCATCGAGCGCGATTTCGCGCCGGCAGTCATTGGCGCCCGCTACCGCCGCCGGCTCGAGGCCATCGCCGGTTGGTGACGCTCAGCGCAGCGCGATCCAGCAAGGCATGTCAGCCTGAGACTGGACCGCAATCCGCGAGGCTTACGTGGGACTCGCCAATGAACATTTCAAGCCATTGTCATGCTGAGCGTAGCGAAGCATCCATCACGATATTCGCAGGCGGTTGCGCCGATGGATTCTTCACTTCGTTCAGAATGACAGAAAGTGAATGGGGATTTCCCAAATGCGTCCTGCAACAGGCTAACGCAGCGCGGTCTTCCTGAGCCAGATCTGCCCGCCGCCGCCGCGGGCGCACAGCGGCATGCGCTCGCGGAAGAAGGCGTTCTGCGTGTCGAACAGCCACGCCGTGAACAGCGCGATCTCGAAGGCGCGGTTATACATCAGGAAGGCGCGCAGCACGTATTGCTCGTTCCACGCCCGGCCCTCGTCGAGCCACTCGCGCGGATACTCGAGGTTGCCGGCGACGTCGTGGATGTGGATGTAGACGCCGGCCTGCAGCGCGGGCAGCACGTCGAAGTAGAGGCGGTTTACGTCGCTGCCGATCTTGCTCACGTGCGAGGAGTCGATGAACAGGATGTCGTTGGCCTCGAGCTCGGTGAACACCGACAGCGGCACCTCCTGCACGCGCTTCCCGATCAGGGTGGCGCGCGTGCCGTCGCCCGGCTGGAGCAGCACATTCAGCCGGCTCAAGTCGGGATCGATGAAGGTCAGCTGCGTCCGCCCGCCGAGGACGTGCTGGTTCACATCGAGCATCGCGGCCGAGCTGAAGCCCGAGCCGACCTCGACGATGCGCTTCGGCTGCAGGTGTCTCATCATGCTGTAGAGCATTATGCCGTCAAAGTGCCCGTAGGACGAATTGTTGAGGTGGTAGCGCCGGCCCGCCGCGGGCTCCTCCGGAAAAGGCTGGGCCGGGTAATGGGTTGCGAGCTTCTCCAACAGCGCCCGTTGTCCGGCTTCGTTCAGATCCACGCCGCCGAAGGGCGGACCAAAGCCGCCGCGCGCCATCGCCTCCGCCACCTCTTCCCGGGAGTGCAGCGGCGAATAGAAATGGCCCGGGGGATGAAACCCGGCCCACTTGGCCGCTTCGGCGCGCAAGCGCGCATTTTCCGCGAGCAGCTGCCTGTGATTGAAGAGATTCGTGAACCAGGAATTCCAGGCCATGAGCCGCAAGTGTATGGGTGCTCGCCCAAGTCTCCGCGAACCCAAAATCGCGGCGCGCGACTCAGGGCTTCCCCGCCCCGCCGGGCGGCGCGACGGCGATGACCACGTTGCCAACCGACAGGCTCAGCTCGCGCGGATCACCGCTGGCGGGGCGCGCGGCCGGCTGGTCGGTGGCAAACTCCACGCGGGTCGTGCCCGGGGGCAGGAGGAGCGCCGGGAACTCGTGGCGCTGGCTGCGGCGCGGCACCGGGGCGGCGAAGGTCGCCTGGCCGTTGATGCGGAATTCCATGTGCCGGTTGGAAAACGCGCCGATCTCGGCGCTCATGCGGACCTCCAGCGGTCGCGCGGACCGGTTGGTCAGGCGCAACACCGCCTGCTGCCGGCTCCAGCGCCAGGAGTTCGTGCCGTCGGACTCGATCTGATACCAACCGTCGCCCCGCTCCACGATCACCGCGGCCACGTCGCGTCGCTCGCCCGCCAGCCGGTAGAAATCCCGCAGCGGCGGCGCCAGTTCCGCCAGGCCGGCGATGACCGAGAGGTTGCCCGCCAGCAGGATCGGCAGCCAGCGGCGGCCGCGCGGCACCAGCACGTTGAAGGCGAGCGTCAGCGGCAGCACGACGCGCGTGAAGGCCCCCGGGTAGCCCTCCCAGACCGGCACGCCAACCATGACGAACAGCAATGCGAAGGGCGCGCCCACCCGCCACCAGATCGCGGCCGGCTGCCAGCGCGTCAGGACGAAGGCCGCCTGCACCGTCAGGGCCGTCACGGCGGCAAGCGTGATCCAGAGCGGCCGGATCCAGCCGTCGCGGCCGAACTCGCCGATGAGGCCGATCCATTTCTCGAAGAAGCCCGTCAGCGGCAGCGTGAAATTGTTCAGGCCGACTCCTTCGATCGACGGCGGCAGGCGCAGCCGGATGTAGAGCACCCAGGCCGCGAGCGGGGCGACGACGAGCGCGGCCCGCGCGGCGAGACCCAGCCACGGCCGCCCGCCGGGCGCCGGCCGGCGGAACAACGCGGACAGCGCGAGCACGCTGGTTTCCTTGCCGAGGGTCGCCAGCGCGAGGAGCGCGGTGCCGGCGTTCCGCCGGCCGGCCTCGATCAGCGCGACCGAGCCCGCGACGAGCAGCAGGCTCGGCCCGTCCACCAGCGAATGCCGCACGCTCATGCACATGCCGTGCGAGAACAGCACGCCGCCCCAGCGCAGGAAATTATCCGCGCTGTCCGGCGGAAACCAGCGCCACAGCAGCCCGGCCAGAATGAGCCAGCACGCGACGTTGAGCAGGGGATAAAGGTGCACGATCCAGAACGGCTGGCCGCCGCCGAGCAACCACGCCGTCCACGAGAGCAGGATGCGCTTCGCGCGGTAGGGCAGGTTGTCCACCGAAGTCTGCAACTCGGACCCGGTCAGCAGCGGATCGAGGGCGATCTGGACGTAGTAGGCGCCGTCGTAGCCGTAGGAGTCCTCGTAAACATAGTGCGGCACGGCCTTGAGCGCGGGCACCTTCCCGTCACCGAGCTTGTCGCCGATCGAGATCAGGCTCGTGAAGCCCGTCCTGTGATCGTAGAAGCGGCCGATGCCGGCGAGAAACAAGCCGACGCAAACCAGGCCCACGATGCGCCAAGGAGACCACCATCGCCGTGGCTGGGGCGCGTCCCCGCTGCGCGCCAAATTCATGCGCCCCGGCCCGGTTTTCCCGGACGAAAACCGACCGGCGCGGGCTTGTGTTTTAGGGTGGCCATGGGCAGCTTGCCGCATCACAGAACGCGAGATTTTCATGTCAAATCCAAATCCCCCCACCGCGCCGACAGCGGCGCCCCTTTGGCTCTTGGCGCTCGCGACGGTGGGGTTGGCCGCACTGGCCTGGTTCCTCCACGGCCAGACCACGGTGGTGGCCGCCGGCTCCGATTCCTCCGGCTATTTGAACGCCGCGCGGCTGCTGGCCCGCGGTGAGTTGAGCGCCCCGCAACGCCTCCCGCCCGAATTGGGCCCGGATGTGCCGCCCTTTCATTTCATGCCACTCGGCTACGGGCGCGGCGGCCACGCGGGGGTCATCGTGCCCACTTACCCGCTCGGCCTGCCGTTGCATTTCGCGGCGGGCGGACTCGCGCTGGGCTGGCGGCTCGGCCCGCTCTGGGTGATCGTGGGCGGCGCGGTGGCGGGCATCCTGCTTTGCTACGTGTGCGGCCGGGAATTCGGGATCAGCCCGCCGCTCGCCTTCGCGGGCGCCGCCACCCTGGCGCTGTCACCCCTGTTCCTGTTCTCCTCGATCCAACCGCTGAGCGACACGCTCGCGATGACGTGGTGCGTCGGCGCCGTGTGGCTGGCGCTGCGCGCGCGGCGGGGCGCGGCAGCCTGGGCCGTGGCTTGCGGCGCGGCGCTGTCCGTGTGCGTGCTGGTGCGGCCGACCAACGTGCTCCTGCTGCCGTGCCTCGTCATCCTGCTCGGCGACTGGCGCCGCCTCCTGGCGGCCGGACTCGGCGGCCTGCCGGGTGCGCTGGCGCTGGCTTGGTGCAACCAGCGGCTCTACGGCAATCCCTTCACCACCGGCTACGGCAACGTGCTCGCCTCCCTTGATTCGCAATGGGTGCTTCCCACCCTCCTGCACATCGGGCTCTGGACCGCCCGCCTGCTGCCCGCCGGGCTGCTCCTCCTGCCGCTGGCGGCGCTGCCGTTGTGGCGGCAGCGCGGCCGCCTCCTTCTCGCGCTGGCGGCGTGGGGCGCGGCCTTTGTGGCTTTCTATTCCTTCTACGATGTGACCCACGAAACATGGTGGTGCCTGCGCTTCATCCTGCCCGCGCTGCCGGCCCTGGTTTTTGCCGCGCTCCTGGGACTGGACGCGCTGTGCGCGCGGGCCAAGGACGCCGCCCCGCGCTGGCGCCTGCTTGCGGCCGGCGGGCTCGTGGTGTGGTCGGCGGCCGTTTACCAGGCCTGGGTGCCCCGCCTCGGCCTGCTCGAGATCGGCCGGAACGAATCCGCCTACCATGAGGCCGGCATGTGGGCTCGCCGGAACCTGCCGCCCAACGCCGTCGTCGCCACCCTGCCGGCCAGCGGCGCGCTCTATTACTACACGGGTTTCACCGTCATGCGCTGGGATCTCATGTCTCCGGCCGATTTCAAGCGCTATGCCGCCATCCTGCGGGCGGCCAACCGCCCGGTCTATGCGATGCTTTTCAACGGCGAGGCCCGCGCGCTCGAGGAACACATGCCCGACAAATGGGAGCGCATCGAAACCGTCGCCGGCATCTCCTTCTGGAGACTCTCGCCCGCCCCCTGACCACGATGCTCCTCCTCGACGCCACGCACACCAGCCACACCCGGGCGCAGACGGGCATCCAGCGCGTGTGTCGCTCGCTCCACGCCGCGCTGGCGGCGCAACAGCCCGTCCGCGCCGTCTGCCACGACCCCTATCTCGGGGCCTGGCGCGAGCTCAACGCGCGTGAGGCACGCTGCCTGCAACCCGGCCAGGCGGCGTCGGGTTCGCGCGGGGCGCGGTGGCCGTTGCACCAAAAACTGGCGGGCCATGTCCGCCGCCTCGCCGGCGCGCCGCCGCCGGTGCCGGCCGGCACCGCGCTGGTCTGCCCCGAATTATTTTCGCCCGCCGTCGGCGCCCGCCTGCCCGCGCTGCTGGCCGCCGTCACCGGCCCGCGCGTCGCCGTGTTTCACGATGCCATCGGGCTCAAGCTGCCCGAACTCACCCCGCCCGGCACCGTCCGCCGCCTGCCCGCCTATCTGCGCGAGCTGCTCCACTTCGACGGCATCGCCGCCAACTCCGAGGATTCCGCCGCCTGCCTGCGCGACTACTGGGCCTGGCTCGGCGTCGCTGACACGCCGGTCATCCAGGCGATCCCGCTCGGCTTGGATGAATGTCACTTAATAGGTGACATTCCCCAAGGCGCGACGCCGCGCATCCTCTGCGTCGGCACGATCGAGGGGCGCAAAAATCACCTGGCACTTTTGGCGGCGTGCGAAGGGCTCTGGCAGGAGGGCCTGAAATTCGAGCTCCAGTTGCTCGGCCTGCCGCGCGCCGACACCGCCGGCCCGGCGCTCGCCCGCATCGCCGCGCTCCAGGCGGCCGGCCGGCCGCTGCTCTTCGACGGACCGGCCGACGATGCCGCCCTGCAGGCGGCCTACCGGCGGTGCGCCTTCACCGTTTATCCCTCGCTGCTGGAAGGCTTCGGCCTGCCCGTGCTCGAGAGCCTGCAGCACGGCAAGCCCTGCATCTGTTCCGCTGCGGGCGCGCTGGGCGAGTCCGCACGCGGCGGCGGTTGCGTCGGCCTCCCGGCGGTTGATGCCGGCCATCTCGCGGCCGCCATCCGCCGCCTGCTGCAAAACCCCGCCGAGCTCGCGACGTTGGCGGGACAAGCCCGTGCCCGCCGGTTCAAGCTCTGGCCGGAATACGCCCGCGAGCTGACCGGTTGGATGGCCACGCTGCCGCGCCGGCATTGACCGGAGCCGCGCCGGCGGGCCTTTGCGGTTGCCAAGGTTCGGGCCCTGACCTCTAGTCGCCTCACGATTTTCCATGGCCCTGTCCCTGTTCACCAAGACCAAGAAAGCCATCATCGAGCGCGCGCAGGACGACTACGCGACGAAGATGCGGCTGAAATACAAGCCCTACTACCACGCCATGGAGGCGCAGACGGGCACGCGCATCAAATTGCAGGGGCGCGACATGGTCATGCTCTCCAGCAACGACTACCTCGGGCTGTCGTTCCACCCCAAGGTCATCGAGGCCTGCGGCCAGGGGGCCAGGCTCTGGGGCACCAGCACCACCGGCGCCCGCATCTCCAACGGCTCGCGCGGCTACCACGTCGCGCTGGAAGAAAAGCTCGCCGCGTTTCTCGGCCGCGAGGCCTGCCATGTCAGCGTCGCCGGCTATGTCTCGTGCTGTTCCGCCGTCGCCTCCTTCGCGCAGAAGGGCGACCTGGTCCTCGCCGACAAGAACATCCATTCCTGCCTCTGGGACGGCATCCGGCTCTCCATGGCGACGGTCGAGCGCTTCAGCCACAACAACCCCGAGGACCTCCGCCAGGTGCTGAAAGGCGTGCCCCACACCCAGCCCAAGATGCTGGTCATCGAGGGCGTCTATTCGATGGAGGGCCACATCTGCCGACTGCCCGAGCTGGCCGCCATCGGCGAGGAGGCCGGCTGTTTCACCGTGCTCGATGACGCGCACGGCTTCGGCATCCTCGGCCGCCAGGGCCGCGGCACCGTCGATCACTTCAAGCTCAACGACAAGGTGGACCTCCTCTGCGGCAGCATGTCCAAGTCCCTCGCCAGCACCGGCGGGTTTGTCGCCGGCTCGCGCGAGCTCATCGAATACCTCCGCACCAGCTCGAAGCAGACGATCTTCAGCGCGGCCATCAGCCCGAGCATGGCGGCGGCCGCCTCCGCCTCGCTCGACATCATGCAGACCGAGCCGCAGCACCTCGAGCGCCTCTGGCGCAATACCAAGCTTTACCGCGAAATGCTCAAGGGCCTCGGCCTCGACACCTGGGGCAGCGAGACGCCGGCCGTGCCGATCGTGCTCGGCTCCAAGGAGCTCGTTTACCGCTTCTGGCAGGCCTTGCTGGAGAAGGGCGTGTTCACCGTCATGTCCATCGCGCCCGCCGTGCCCCCGGGCAAGGACCTGATCCGCACCGCCGTCTCCGCCCTGCACAGCGACGAGGATCTCGAAAAGATCGCCGCCGCCATGGCCTACGCCGTCAAGCAGATGTAAGGGCGCGGCGCAGCGCCGCCGCCGTCTCCGTCCAGCGCGGCAGCGGCCGGGCCATCGCCGCCGCCTGCAGCCGCCGGTTCTCGTCCGGATTGATCAGCACCGTCCGCAGCTGGTCGGCCCAGTCCGTCGCGTCGTTGACCTGCGCCACGAGGCAGCCGCCGCCGTCGGCGTTCTCCCGCAGCACCGGCAGGTCGCTGCACACGCAGGGCACGCCGCGCCAGAGCGCCTCCAGCAACGGCAACCCGCAACCCTCGGCAATGGTCGGGAACACCACGGCCCGCGCGGTGGCGTAGAGGCGGCCGAGCGTCCGGTCGCTCGCCGCCGCGTGAAAACAGAACCTCGGCTCGCGCCGCGCCAGCGCCTTCATCCCCGCCTCGATTGGCCGGCCGAAATGCGGGTTCACCCGGCCAACCACGTGCAGGTCGAAATCCACGCCCTCGCGCCACAGCGCCTCCGCCACGTCGAGCAGAAAGGTCTGGTTCTTCCGCGGCTCGACGATGCCCACGCAAAGCAGGACCGGCCGCTCCTTGGGAATGATCGCGTCGCGTTGCACCCGGATGCTCCCGTCGAAATCCGCGCCGAGTTCGATCAGGTCCACCTGCGCCCGCGGCGTCACGCCCTGCCAGCGCCAGAAACCGGCGAGATCCCGGCGGCTCGCCTCGGAGATCGCAAACACCCGGTCGAAACTGGCGAGCAGCTTCATGTATTCCGGGTGCCGCTGCACGCTCTGTGGCCAGGTGATGTGCGGCCAGCGCAGCGGAATGGCATCGTGGAACATCGCCGCCAGCCGACAGGGCGGCTGCCGGAGGAATTCCGCCAGCCCCGGTCGCTCGGCCTCGCTGAACAACTCCACGGTCAGCAGCCAGTCGCTGGGCTTGAACTCAACTTCGTCCGCCGGCTCATCCGCCCGCACGAAGGCCCGCCGCGCCCAAGTAACCGGCGTCACCGTGCCGCCGAATTCCTCGCGCAGCCGCGCGCTCACCCGGGTCAGGCCCGAACGCTGCCTCGCCGCGCCCATCTTGGTGGTGTCGTAGTAGATCATCGGAGAATACCCAACGCAGATGGCACCGATATGCCCGGATTCCATCTCCGCTTCCTGTCATTCTGAGCAAAGCGAAGAATCCAGATGGATTCGCCTATGCCGATGGATTCTTCGCTTCGCTCAGAATGACAGCCAATGGAAATGGAGTTTCTTTTGTGCATCCTGTGTCTTTTGCGGCTAGTCCTTCATCGCCTCCTCAAAGCATTCCACCAGTCGCGCGGTGTTCTGGTGCGCGTCGTAATTCTCCTCCACCCAGCGGCGGGCGCCAGTGCGCAGGCGTTCCGCCAGCGCATCGTCTTCGCCGAGACGGCGCAGCGCCACCACCCACGCCAGCGGCAGGTCCACGTCCGCCACGAGGCCGGTGCGCTCCTGGCTCACGGCCTCCGTCGTGGCCGACACGGGCGACGTGACGACCAACACACCCGCGGCCATCGCCTCGGGAATGACGTTGGGCAAGCCGTCACGGTCGCCGCTGGCCGCCACCACTCCCGTGTGCAGCAGCACGTCGGCCCAGGCCAGCTGGGCCCATACCTCAGGCTGGGTGAGCTGGCCGGTGAATTTCAGGACATCCGTGAGCTGGAGTTGCCCGGCCAGCATCTCGAGCGACGTGCGCAGCGGGCCGTCGCCGACGAGGCGCGCCTCAAAGGCAAGGCCCGCAGCCTTGAGTGCCGCATAGATGCGCAACTGGTGCTCGAGACCCTTTTTCTCGACGAGGCGCGCGATGCACACGAGGCGCAGCGGCGTCCGCTTCACGCGCAGCGGCTTGAAGGCCGGGAAGGAGTCGAGCCCGCGGCGGATGACCTGGATTTTATCCGCCGGCACGCCGCGGGCTGCGAGTTCGCGCCGGCCCATGTCGGTCGAGGTGTGGATGAAGCGGGCATGCTGCAGCTTCTCCAGCAGCCACCAGTCGCCGCCGTGTTCGTAGATGTCGTAGGCGTGCGCCCCGCAGCTGTAGCGCCAGCCGTGCATGCGCCAGAGAATCCAGCCGGCGGTCGCGGGCGCCCCGCCCCAGGCCCCGTGCACCAGCGCCGGCGGGTCGCGGCGCATTTCGGGTTCGAAGCTGCCGGCAAAACCGGCGCCGAGCATGTTTTCCCAGAAGTTCAGCCACGACGGCGCACGCCGCGTGAACACGCCCTCGAACAGATCGCGCATCAGCCGCGGCCGGCGCAGGCACTGCCAGGGAATGATGAGGAGAAACACCTCGAGCAGCCGCCACTTGTTGAAGGCCTGCACCGGCAGACCGTTGAAGGTGCCACCGCCGCCCCACAGCGAATAGAGTTTCAGACGGAGCCCCTTCGCCTGCAGCGCCGCCACGTCGCGCTGCAGGAACGTCTCCGACGTCTTGGGAAACGTCGTGAAGAGGAGGGCGATGTGGGGGGGGCGCGGGCTCAAAGCGGGAGAGAGTTACAGGGCCGAAGCTCCAACATCCAAGCTCCAACATCCAAAGAATGACCAAGCCAACCAAGCCTGAAAAACTTGGTCGTTTTGTTTTAGATTTGAATCTTGGAATTTCACTGGAGCTTGGATGTTGGAGCTTGAAGTTTCCGGCGTCAGCCGGCCGATCCGGCCACCACGAGGAAGGCCCCGAGCGCGGGATCGGGCGAGGCCTCCTTGCGCCAGCCGAGCACGAGCCGGCTCTCGGGCGTCGGGCCATCAAGCGGGCGGAACACCACCTCGCCCGGAAGCTGTTTCGCCTCGGACGGCGTCATGAATGTCGCCCCCAGGCCGGCGCGCACGAGGCCGATCGCGTTGGCGCGCGGCCAAACCTCGTCGGCGATGCGCGGCGCCACGCCGGCCGCGCGGAAGGCCGCGAGCACGCGGTCATAAAAGCCGGGATTGTGCGCGCGGGGAAACATCACGAAGGCCGTGCCGGCGAGGTCGCGCAGGCGGAGCCTTTTCGCGCGGGCTTGCGGATGGTCGGCAGGCAGCAGCACGCCGTTGTTTTCCTGCAGGAGCAGCCGCGTGGCCAGCCCCGGAGTCGTGGCGGCATCCGGATGAAAAAAACCGCAGGCGATCTCACCGGTCTTGAGCGAATTGAGCTGGGCCGAGGTGGGCGACTCGTTCAGCTCGACCCGGATGCCCGGGTAGCGCCGGTTGAACTCGCGCAGGATGCCGGGCAGCACCGTGGCCATCGCCAGACCGGTGAAGGCCACGCGCACCTGCCCCGCCTGCCCGCCCGCCAGCGCCTGGATATCGGCGGGCACCGCCGCAAGCCCGCGCAGCAGCGGCTCGATGCGTTCGAGGAAGGCCCGGCCGACCGGCGTCAGCTCGACCTTGCGGCGCGTGCGGTTGAGCAGGTCCACCCCCAGCGCCGCCTCGAGCTGCGCCACGCTGCGCGACAGGGCCGGCTGGGCCACGGCGAGAGTCTCGGCCGCCTTGCGGAAATGCAGCTGCCGCGCCACCTCGCGAAAATAGGCGAGGTGCCGGAGCTCAAAAGGATATTGATACTCACCAGGCATCACAGGACATGAAACAAGTATTTCCTGGCATGGCAAGATTCTGGTAATCTGCCGCCATCAACTCACCGCGGATCACGCGGATGAACGCGGATTGTCAATCAATGGTGGTGTTTTATCCGCGTCCATCTGCGCTATCCGCGGAAAAACATCTCCCGATGCCCTCTCCCCAATCTCTCTTCGAAAAAGTCTGGACCGCCCACACGGTCAAAAAACTGGCCAACGGCCAGACCCAGCTGCTCATCGGCACGCACCTGATCCACGAGGTCACCTCGCCGCAGGCCTTCGGCATGCTGCGCGACCTCGGCCTCCCGGTCCTCATGCCCCATCGCACCTTTGCCACGGTGGACCACATCATCCCGACCAACGAGCTGGTCGAGCCCTACAAGGACTCCCTCGCCCAGGCCATGATGGACGAGGTGCGCAAGAACTGCGCGCAGTTCGGCATCACCTTCTTCGACCGCGCCACCGGCAAGCAGGGCATCGTGCACATCGTCGGCCCCGAGCAGGGCATCACCCAGCCCGGCACCACCATCGCGTGCGGCGACTCGCACACCTCCACCCACGGCGCGTTCGGCGCCATCGCCTTCGGCATCGGCACCAGCCAGGTGCGCGACGTGCTCGCCACGCAGACCATGGCGCTCGGCCCGCTCAAGGTCCGCCGCATCGAGGTGAACGGCCGGCTCCGCCCAGGCGTCTACGCCAAGGACGTCATCCTCCACATCATCCGCCAACTCGGCGTGAACGGCGGCACGGGCTACGCCTACGAATACGCGGGCAGCACTTTCGACGGCTTCACGATGGAAGAGCGCATGACCGTCTGCAACATGTCCATCGAGGGCGGCGCACGCGTCGGCTACGTCAATCCCGACGAGACCACCTTCGCCTACCTCAAGGGGCGCCCCTACTCGCCCACCGGCCCCGCGTGGGACGCCGCCGTCGCCCGCTGGAAGTCCTTCGCCTCCGACCCCGGCGCCAAATACGACGACGTCGTGAAGATCGACGCCGCCAGCATCGCGCCGACCGTCACCTGGGGCATCAACCCCGGCCAGGGCATCTCCATCGTCGAGAACATCCCGAGCCCCGAGACCGCCACCTCCGCCGACGACAAGGCCGGCATCATCGAGGCCCTCGCCTACATGAAGCTGCCCGCCGGCGCGCCCATCAAGGGCACCAAGATCGACGTCGCCTTCCTCGGCTCCTGCACCAACGGCCGCCTGTCGGACTTCCGCGAGGTCGCCAAATACCTCAAGGGCCGCAAGGTCGCCGCCGGCGTGAAGGCCATCGCCGTCCCCGGCTCGCAGATCGTCGCGCTCCAGTGCGAGAAGGAAGGTATCGACAAGATTCTGTCCGCCGCCGGCTTCGAATGGCGCGCCGCGGGCTGCTCGATGTGCCTTGCGATGAATCCCGACAAGCTCGTGGGCGAACAGCTCTGCGCCAGCTCGTCGAACCGCAACTTCAAGGGCCGCCAAGGCTCGCCCACCGGTCGCACGATCCTCATGAGCCCGGTCATGGTCGCCGCTGCGGCCGTCACCGGCACCGTCGCCGACGCCCGCGAGGTCTTCACGGTGAACTGATTTCACAGTAGCGAGTAGTGAGTAGCGACTAGCGAGCATCCCGCCGTCACCGCCCTCACCCTACTCGCTACCCACTACCCGCTACTCACTCCTTCATTCCTCCCATGGCCCTCGCCAAAATCACCTCCGTCACCGGCCGCGCCGTTCCCGTCGTCGGCAACGACATCGACACCGACCGCATCATCCCCGCGCGCTTCATGAAGTGCGTGACCTTCGACGGCCTCGGTGAATTCCTCTTCAACGACGTCCGCAAGGATCCGAAGACGGGCGCGATCACCGACCACCCGCTCAATCAGGCGCGCTACCAGGGTGCGACGATCCTGCTCTCCGGCGCCAACTTCGGCTGCGGCTCCTCCCGCGAGCACGCCCCGCAGGCGATCCAGAAATACGGCTTCAAGGCCGTCATCGCCGAGAGCTACGCCGAGATCTTCTTCGGCAACAGCACGACGCTCGGCATGCCCTGCGTCACCGCCGCCCGCGAGGACATCGCCAAGATCGCCGCCGCCGTGGACGCCAACCCGCAGGCCGAGGTCACCATCGATCTCGTGAAACTGGAAGTCCGCTTCGCGGAGCAGACCGTGAAGATCACGCAGCGCGAGTCCGCCCGCGACGCCCTCGTCAACGGCCGCTGGGACGCCATCGGCGAGCTCCTCGACGGGATCCCTGCCGTGAAGGAAACCGCCAGGAAGCTACCCTATCTCGCGACCGCCTGATCTCGTTCGGCTTCCGCCCACCGCAGGTGGGGCTTCAGCGGCGTGCCTCATCTCTCGAAGGGTGCCCCTGTTCCTCCGCCCTTCCGCGGTTTCGGCGGGAATGGGCCCGGCGCGAGCGCGGTGCCCGAGGCTTCCTGCGCGAGGTCCACGAGTTCGCGCACCACGAGCATCGGGTCCTCGTCGTAGCGGAGCTTGAGGAAATTGGCGCGGAGGCGGTCGTAGCTGCGGCGGTTCTCCATCCACGAGGATATCACGCGCTCGAAGTCGGCCGCGTTGCCGATGAGCTCGGCCCCGTTGCCGTTGCGGAAATATTTCACCGTCAGCTCCTCCTGGGGCATGATGCCGCCGATGGCGTTGAAGATGATCGGGCAGCGGAAGTGCAGCGCCTTGGCGCAGGTGGTCGTGCCACCGCGCGTGACGATGGCATCGCTGACCTGCAGGAGGAGATGCACCTCGTCGGAGAAACCATCGACGAAGCAGTGCAACTCGGGGTGCTCGGCGCGCCAGTGCACGAGTTGGTTGTAGGCCTCGCGGTTCCTCCCGCAGATGACCACGGCCTGCACGCGGTCGGCGTAGGGCAGCAGCTTGGGCAGGAGTTCGAGGTGGTTGTTGGCCCCGTTGCCCCCGGTGGCGAGGAATACGGTGAACAGGTCCGAGCGCAGCTCCAGGCTGTCCTCGATGAACGCGGTGCGCGCCTCGGCCTTGAGGATCTCGATGTGCTGGCGCGGCTGCATCAGGTGGCCGCGCACGCGCGTGCGCTCGCGCGGCATGCCGATCTTCACCGCATAGTCGCGCGCGGTGTCGGTCCGGGCGACATAGAGGTCGGCGCTCGGCTCGACCCAGTTGACGCTGTAGCCAAAGCCGCCGGAGAACTCGCCGCAATAGGTGGCGCAGCGCACCTTGTCCGCCCCGAGGATTTTCCGCGCCAGCTGGAAATAGCCCCGATTGAGGCAATCATGCACACTGAACACCAGGTGGGGCTGGTAGTCGCGCAGCACCTGCTCGTAATAGGCCCGGCCGAAGCTGACCGAGCGCCGGTTGAGGAAGCTGAGCAACTCGACGAACAGGAAGAAGGCCTTGTGTATCCAGGGGGATTTTTTCTGGATCCAATTGTAGAAGTTGACGCCCGCCTTGAAGAAACCCGAGGACTTCTCGAGCATCTGCTCGATGCGCACATCGACATCGTGCCGGTAGAGCTCGAAGCACCACTCGGCGAAGGCCTGCGCGCGGGCGTCGTGGCCGGCGCCGGTGCTGGAAGTCAGGACAAGGATGCGGACGCGTGACATGGCAAAAGTGCGGAGCGGTTCATCCGAGCCCGCGCCGGTGGGCCGCCGGGCGGCGGCCGGAGTGCCGACGCCTGCTCTGGCTCCGCGCCAGTCCCGCAAACAGTCGCGAGGCGGCACGGTGGGAGAAGGCGCGACTCATACGGCAGGCAGGCTTGGTCAGCTCGCGCTCTTGAAGACGAGGGCGACGTTCGCCCCGCCGAAGCCGCTGCTGTTGCTGAGCACCACCTGGGGACGGTGCGGCAGGGTGGCGCGAATGATGTTCAGCCCGTCGCAGGCCGGATCGAGCCGGGTGATGTGGGCCGAGCCGGGCATGAAACCCTCCTTCATGGCCAGCGCGCAAAAGCCCGCCTCCATGGCGCCGGCGAGTGAGAGCCCGTGGCCGGTGAGCGCCTTGGTGCTGCTGATGGCGGGGCGGGTGGGCGAATTACGGAAGACGGCCTTGAGGGCGCGGGCCTCCGAGAGATCGCCGATGGGCGTGGAGGTGGCGTGGGCGTTGACGTAATCCACCTGCTCCGCCGCGAGGTCGGAGTATTTCAGCGCGTTTTCCATCGCCACGCGCAGGCCGGAGCCCTCGGGGTGGGAGATGGCGACGTTGTGGCCGTCCGAGGCCTGGCCCCAGCCGGCGACCTCGCAATAGACCTTGGGCTGGCGGCGGGCGACCTCCTCCTCGCTTTCCAACACCAGCACGGCGGCCCCGCCGGTGCCGACAAATCCGTCGCGCGCCTCGTCGAACGGCCGGGAGGCGAGGCCGGGGTCGGCTTGCAGCGAGAGGGCGCGCATGCCCGCGAAGGGCAGGATGCTCTCGACGTTGCCATCCTCGGCACCGATCACGAACATGCGTTTCTGCCGCCCGAGGGCGATCTCGTCGTAGGCGAAGCCCAGCGCGTGCGCCGACGAGGCGCAGGCGGAGGAGAAACCGGTCGAGGCGCCCTTGATCTTGAACTGCGACACGAGGTTGAAGTTCACCGTGCCGGAAATGGAGGCGACGATGCCAAGCGGCGGGCAGCGCATGACGCCCTGCTTGCGCATCTTCTCCAAGTGGTGACCGAGCAGGAAAGGCGAGCCGGCGGACGCGGCGTAGAGCCCGGTCTGCGGGTTGGACCATTCGGCTTCGGTGAGCTTGGCATCCTCGACCGCCTGTTGCATCGCGCAGTAGGAGTAGATGCCGTGCGGCGCCATGCCGCGCAGGGTTTCACGGCGGATGCTGTAGCGGGCGGGAAAGAGCCAGTCCTCCTGGTCGGTGGAGTCGGTCTGGAAATCCCGGATCGGCGCCGCGACCTTGACCGGCACATCGGCCTTTTGGAACGGCGGGTATTGCACCATGCCGTGGCGCAAATCGCGCAGGCTCTCCGCCACCGTCAGCAGATCGTTGCCAATGCTGGTGATGAAGCCGAGGCCGGTGATGTAAACTTTCCGCATGATGGGATTAGACCGCAACGGCCGCGCAAGGAGCCGCGGCCGGGGTGCGGCGTATCAAAACGCTTTTGCCGGTGCGGTCAACAGCCGCAGCCGACCTTGGCCCGCTCAACTCGCGCGGGCGCTGACCGCCGGCTTGGGGGCAGCGGCGTCGCCCGCCTGGACGGGAGCTTCCGCCGCGACCGGCCGGGCCGCTTCCTCCGCAAAGGCGAAGGTCAGCGTGATTTCCTCGGCGATGGCGGCCTTTTCCTGGCCGACGCGGATCTGGCCCTCGAAGGTCGCGAGGGGCGACTTGAGGCGCTTCGGCTTGATCGAGAGGCTGAGCACATCACCCGGCTTGCAGACGCGGTGGCAGCGAACCCCTTCGCAGGAGGTGAAAAAAATGGTGCGGTGATCGACGACCTTGCCCGCCTCGCCCACCTGGCCCTCGAGCAGAAAGAGCACGGCGAGCTGGCCGAGCGCCTCCAACATGATGGAGGCCGGCAGCACCGGGTTGTCCTTGAAGTGGCCCTGCAGGAAAAATTCCTGGCCGCTGATCTTGTATTTGGCGTTGGCGCCGTGCGCGTTGACCGAGGCCTCGCTGAGAAAGAGGAACGGAGGCTGGATCGGCATCACGGACAAGATCTGCTCGATCGGGATAAATTTGGTCGGTTTCGGGAGCGGCAAGCCACTGACCTTGCACTCGATGAAGGTTTTTACGTCCCCGACGGTGCGCAAATGACGGAGCTCCTCGTTGTTGATGGTCATCTGCAGCACATCCTCCACGAGGATGACGATTTCCATCATGGTCAGGGAATCGATGCCGAGATCCTCAATGATGCGCAGGTCGTCGTCGGCATCCTTCAGTTTCGCCCGGAGGTCGGGCTCCACATAGCGCTCAATAATACCCAGGACAATGGCTGGCAGGTGCTCGATATTGCCCGTCTTCCTAAATTGGGCTGCCGCCTCGTAAGTAGCTGCCGAACAGCGCTTAATTGCCTCGCGGAGATTTGCATCATCCTCGGGCGTGAACGGCTTGAGCGTGATGCCCGAAGAATTGTTTACAGCCTGTGCCATTGAGCGAGCAGGTAAGTTAAAGCTCCCCGTCATGTAAACCCCAAAAATCCCGCCACCTCGGGCGCAACAGTGACCGAATTTACGGGGATATTTCGTCTGTTGACTTGCGATTGCTTGCACGGCCACATGCACGCCCCTCTGGCTGAACCGACTAAGAGATCCCGGCACATGCGGCTGTCATTCATTACCCGGTAGATGCAGGCTCCCCTCCCCCAGTCCCCCACCGGCCAGCCGAACCGGCACTTGCTGCTGGTGACCCATGAATTTCCTCCGCATCGGGGCGGCATCGCGGTCTATGCCGCCGAAATGGCCCGCGCGGCCCAGCAACTCGGCTATGAGGTGGAGGTCTGGGCCCCCGCCTTGGCCGCCGACCAACCCGAGACGACCTGGCCCTTTCGCGTCCGCCGGTTGCCCCTGAAGGGTGACCACAGCCTGCGCAGCCAGTGGCGGATGGCACGCGAACTCCTGGCCCATCGCAAACGGCTGTGCGCCGCCACGCTCTACATCCCTGAGCCCGGGCCCTTCCTGGCCATGCTGTTGCTGCAATATTTCGACCTTCTCCGGCCGGCGCAGCTCATGCTGACCTTCCATGGCTCGGAGATCCAGCGTCTCGCCTCGCGCTGGCCGCTGCGCTGGAGCACCACCCACCTGCTGCAGAAAGCCACCCGCCTGAGCGTCGTCAGCACCTACGCCCATAAACTGCTCCAGCGGCATTTCCCCGTGGCGGAGGGCAAGGCGGTCGTCACCCCCGGAGCGCTGCGCACCGACCTGGCCACCGCCGCTCGCACGCCTGCGGCGCCCCGGTCGTCCCGGACCATCATCCTCACCGTTGCCCGGCTCAGCCCCCGCAAGGGACAGCTGGAAATCATCGCCGCCCTCCAACGGCTGCCCGCCAGCCAGCGCGCCAGCGTCGAATACTGGCTTGTCGGCGCGCACAGCAAGGAGAACTACGACCGGCTGCTTGACCAGGCGGCCGCCGGCGCGGACTTCCCGGTCAAATTCCTCGGTGACATTCCCGACCACCAGCTGGGCCGGATTTACGCGCAGGCCGATATTTTCGCCATGACCAGCGTGCCGCACCGGCACAGCGTCGAGGGCTTCGGCCTCGTCTATCTGGAAGCCGGCGCCTACGGCCTGCCCGTCGTGGCGCACGCCATCGGCGGTGTGCCCGAGGCCGTGATCGACGGCGAGACCGGCCTGCTGGTCGCACCGGGCGATGGCGCGGCCCTCACCGCCGCCTTGGGCCGCCTGCTCGCGGATCCGGTCCTGCGGCGGCATCTCGGCGACGGCGGCCGCACCCGCGCCCATGCGCACACCTGGCGGGATTCCGCCCAATCCTTGTTTGGACAACCGCCGCCCCAGCCCGCAACCTGACCCCATGCTTGAATCCCGCGTCCAGATCACGGTTCGCTACGCCGAGACCGACATGATGGGCATCGTCTATCACGGCAATTACCTGCCGTGGTTCGAGGTCGGCCGCACCACCCTGCTCAAGGAGTGCGGCCTGCCCTACCGCGAACTCGAGGCGCAGGGCTACCGCCTGCCGGTCATCGAGCTGGGCACGAAGTTCTTCAAGCCCGCGCTCTACGATGACACCGTGACCGTCCTCACCTGGCTCAAGCAGCGTCCCACCCTGCGCATCCACCTCGAATACGAGGTGCGGCGCGGCGAAGAGTTGCTCGTCACCGGCTTCACGACCCACGCCTTCATCAACCGGCAGGGCGAACCGGTCCGCCCGCCCGCCGATTTCGCCGCGAAGATGCGCGCGGTGTTCAAGTAGGTGCACCCAGAAATCTGTGGGCGGGGTGCCCTCACCCCGCGGGTTTGAACATTCGCCACGCATGCCTCGCGGGGTGGGGGCACCCCGCCTATACCGATGATCTAGTTTGCATACTCTGCCAACACCGCGGCATCGGTTTCCTTCTCGCGCGCCGCCGCCAGCCATTCCCCGGCCCCCTCCCCCGCGATGCGCCGCACCGCCCAGACCGCGTGGGCGCGCACCAGGGCGGAATCATGCGCCGCGAGCCTCGCCAGCGCCGGCAGCAGGCTCGCCTCGCCGGCGTTGCCCGCGACCACGCAGGCGTTGCGCAGCAGGCCGGTCAGCTTGAGCCGCTTGATCGGGGTGCGCCGGAAGACTTCCGCAAATCGCGGCGGAGTCAGCGCGAGCAGCTCCGGCAGCGTCAGCTCCGCAAGATCATGCCGCGCCACCAGCAGCAATTGCCGGCCGGCCTGGGCGAACCGGTTCCACGGGCAGACCTCGAGGCAGATGTCGCAGCCAAAGATCCGATTGCCGATGCCGGCCCGCAGCTCGCGCGGGATGACGCCCTTGTTCTCGATGGTCTGGTAGGAGATGCAACGGCGCGCATCCACCACGCCCGGCGCGGGAAAGGCAGCGGTCGGGCACGCGTCGAGGCAGCGCGTGCATTTGCCGCACAGCAGCCCGGTGGGCTCGCCCTCCGTCCGAGGCTCGGTCTTGCGCAGCGGCTCGTCCGGCTCGATCTCCGCCCGGGTGAGGAGGGTGGCCAGCAGCAGCCAGTTGCCGTGCTGTTTCGAGATGAGCATGGCGTTCTTGCCGCGAAAACCCAGGCCGCTGCGGGCCGCCCAACCGCGCTCCATGACCGGGCCGGTGTCCACATAGTAGCGGTAATCCGCCGCCGCCAGCCCGGCCCGTTGCTCCAGGATCCGGCCCGCCGCCGCGAGCCCCGGTTTCATCGTGTCGTGGTAATCCTCGTGCCGGGCGTAACGCGCCCAGCGGGGATTGTTGATTTTCGATTCTCGATTTTCGATTTGCGAGCCCGGCCAATAATTCACTCCGAGCACAATCACCGACCGCACGCCGGGCAACACGAGGTCGGCCTGCGCGCGTTTCTCCGCCGTGCGCTCCATCCACGCCATGTCGGCGTGCCGGCCGGCCGCCAGCCAGTCGTGCAGGCCGCCGCCCGCCGCCGCGCCCACGGCGGCGAAACGCACCTCGTCGAAGCCCAGCGCGCGCAACTCCGCCCGCAGCGCTTCCCGCTGCGGGCCCGCGATCCGCAGGCCGGCCCCGGCCGTCATTTTGGAAAATGCCCCGCCTCTTGCCGATAAACCCGCAGCACATGCGCGGTGATTTCACGCATGGGCCGGTGTTCCGTGAGCACCATCGTGCCGGTCCGCCGGTAGATTTCCTCCCGCTGGGCGTAGAGTTCGCGCAGGCGCTGCTCCCGGTTGTCCACCTGCAACAGCGGCCGGTGGCTGGTGTGCATCGTGCGCTTCAGGATGGTCTCGATCGGCGCGTGCAGGCAGACGATCACGCCCCGTCTCCGCAGCAGTTCCAGCATCCCGGGCGGCACGACCAACCCGCCGCCGCAGGCGACGATGCACCGGCTGGCCGGGTGGCCGTGCTCGATGAATTCGCGCTCCAGGGCGCGGAAATGCGCCTCGCCCTCCTCGGCAAATATCCGCGACACCGGCTTGCCCTGGGTGCGCTCGATCTCGCGGTCGCTGTCGAGCAGCTGGAAATCGAGCTGCCGGGCGACCTGCCGGCCCACGGTGCTTTTGCCCGTGCCCATGAAGCCCACAAGGTAGAGATTGGCGGTCGGCGGTGTCATGGATCGGCACCTAACGAACACCGCGCCGCGCACCGGCGCAAGAGCGGGTTGCGGCCCGGCGCGTGGCAAAAAAAACGCCTCCCCGCGGGGAGGCGTTGGCGAGCCGTGGCGGATGATTTATTTGGCCGCCGGCGTGGCGGTGGCTTTAGGCGCGTCCTTGGCCTCCAGCACCTCCACCTCGAAGATCAGCGCGGCCCCGGGCGGGATGCCCTGGTTGCCGGAATCGCCATAGGCGAGGGACGGCGGGATGTAGAACTTGGCTTTGCCGCCGACGCCGATCTTCTGCAGCCCCTCCACCATGCCGGGGATGGTGCCCTGGGGACTTTCCTGGGTCGCCGCGCTCATGAGCAGCTCGACCGGCTGGCCGCGCTCCACCGAGCTGTCGAACACCTGGCCGCCGACCAGCGTCCCGGTGTAGTGGATCTTCACCATCTGGGTGAGCTTGGGGGCCGGGCCGGTGCCCGGCTTGAGCACCTCGTAGCGGAGACCGCTGGGGAGCTCGATGACGTTCTTGTTCTCCTTCAGCTTGGTGAAGAACGCGGCGTTGTCGGTCAGGTTTTTCATCCGCAGCTTGGTCAGGAAGGCTTCCTGCTTCAGTTCCAGGAAGGCCTGGAGCTGGGTCTGGATCTGCTGCGGGTCATAGGCCAGATCCTTGCCATTCAGGGCCAGGCTGATGCCGCGAACCATCGCTTCCTTGTTCGCCGGCGTGAACTCCATGGCCTCCAGCTGCGCACCAATCCGGGTCTGCAGCACAAAGATGTAGCCGTAAGCCTCCATCAGCTGAGCCTCGGTAAACTTGACCGCCGGCGCGGCGGGAGCCGCCGGGGTGGCCGCCGGAGCGGGGGCCGGGGCCGACTTCGCGGGCGTGGCCGGGGCACTGGCGGGAGTGGAGACTCCGGGGACGTTGAACTTGACCGTTTCCTCGGCGGAAGCGGCGGTGAACAGACTCAGGCTGACGAGGAGGCCAGTGAGGCGGGAGGTGAGTTTCATTTCGATGGAGGTGGCCCGGTTGGGAAACGGCCCGGGTGGTTTTGTGCCGTAAAAGGCGCGAAATTGCCCAGCCACCCGGCAAAAATCAATCCCATTGGCGGCGAATTTCCGCGCCACCGCCGGCCAACCCGGGCTTGTCAGCCCCCGCATCCTCCGCAAACTCGCCAATCCCATGAACGAAAACCAATTCTGGCACAGCACCGACGGCCAGATTTTGACGGTCAAGAGCAAGGGCGACAAGGCGGCCCTCACCCTCGCCTTCTGGCCGCGCAATCCCGCCGAGATGGATTTCCTGAAGGGCCGGCTCGCGGACCTCCACTTCACCGAGCGCAGCTCCCTCGCCCGCATCGGCATCGAGATGCACCTCGACGGCGCGCCGACCGTGGACGGCAACCGCCTGCTGCTCCAGGCCGACGCGTTCATCTACGACTCCAACTTCCCCAACGCCGCCTACTGGAAGAAGCTCCTCCGCCCCGGCACGCCCGTCGGCCGCCTCTTCTACGCGCCCGCCGCCGCCAAGCTCTCCACCGGCGAGATCTGGACGGCCATCAAGAACAACGACCTCAAGCTGCCCAACACCATCAGCATCGACTCGCGCGGCCGCGTCTTCCTCACGCCGCACCAGGTCAGCTACACCCTCTCGCCGAAGCTCCAGCGCGTGAACTTCGAGCACATCGTCAGCGGCTACGCCGGCCGCTCGTTCCTCGACAAGGCCCAAGTCCGCCACGACGCCTCGCCGCTCACCATCCCGCCGCGCTCCGGCATCCTCACGAGCTGCTCGATGTATCTGAAGGAGCACTTCGTCGTGCTCAACCAGGGCGAGGGCAACTTCGGCCTCCACACCAGCGCCGTCCTCCTCGACCCGATCAAGACCTTCGGCACGAATGTCATGCTCGAGATCTACAACACCGGCGACCAGCCCGTGGTGAACCCGATGGTCTCGGTCGACATCTTCCGCGCGCCGCCGTTCACCGACCCGGAATTCAAGACCCTCACGAAAAAGCGGCAGCGCCTCCTCTCCACCGCCGCCAGCCTGTTCAAGTGCCTCGACGACAACCCGCCGCAGGACACCGCCGAGGCGAAACCGAAGACCAAGATCGTCGTGCGCGGCCAGAGCGCCACGATGGAAAACCGCGCCGTCTTCGTCCGCGCCAACGACGACCTCAGGAAGTTCCTCGACGGCGACGCCTGCCCCGTCGGCAGCCGCACCATGATCCAGGCGCTCGACAACGCGCCGGCCGAGGCCGACACGCTCATCATCGACTACTTCCCCGACCTGCTGGAGCACATGGAGCTCATCACCCGCATCAGTGACGCGAAGCTCAAGCGCATCATCTTCCGCCAGGCCTCGCGCACCCACGGTTATTTCCTCTCGAGCAACGCCCACGCGCGCCTCGACACCTTCCACGCCATCGGCATCTCGGTCTATTGGTATGACGTCGTGACGAAGGATCTCTACGTCCACACCTACAAGAAGGGCCACGGCTTCTTCGTCCGCGAGGAGATGGCGCGCAAGTTCCAGGAGACCACCATCCTCGCCTTCTACGGCTCGGCCGTCGGCATCGAGGCGGTGGACACCGAGCGCATCACGCGCCTTGTCGAGCAGCTCACCGGCTTCATCGGCCCCAACGTCGGCGTGCTCACCGGCGGCGGAGGCGGCGTCATGCGCCTCGCCACCGACCAGGCCCGCAGCAAGGGCGCGCTCACCGGCGCCTGCTTCCTCGAGCTCGAGGCCCAGCCGCCCGAGCTCGGCGTGGATTTCTTCAACACCTTCCAGGAATCCTCGCGCCACTTCCGCCAGAAATGGTTCGAGGCGGCGGATTTTTGCATCTTCAACGTCGGCGGCGTCGGCACGCTCGAGGAAATCGGCATCGAGATGTGCAACCTCAAACTCGGCATCCGCCCGCGCGTGCCCTACGTGTTCTTCAACTCCAAGTTCTGGGGCGACCTCCGCACGCAGGTGAAGACCATGATCGACACCAAGCGCGCCCCCGCCTGGATGACCGACTACCTCCTCTTCACCGACGACCCCGACGAGGTCGTGCGCTTCTACCGCAAAACCCTCCAGGTTTTGTGACGTGGAATTTGCAGGCGCGGCTTTACGCCGCGACCCATCCCTGCCCATCTCAATCCGTGGCTAACAAGCTTCCCTCTTCCGTCCTCGTCATCGGCTCCGGCGGTCGTGAACACGCGCTGATCCGCTCGCTCGCCGCGTCACCCGAGAAGCCGCGCGTCCTCTGCGCCACGGGCAACGCCGGTATCGCCGCCGACGCCACCTGTTTCCCCGTGCCAGTCGAGGACATCGCCGGGCTCGTGGCGCTGGCCCAGCGCGAGAGAGTCGAGTTCGTCGTCGTCGGTCCCGAGGTGCCGCTGTCGCTCGGCCTCGCCGACGCGCTGATCGCTGCGGGCATCCCTGTTTACGGCCCGAAGGCCAAGGGCGCGAAGCTCGAAGCCTCGAAGACCTTCACGAAGGAAATCCTGCTGAAGCACAATATCCCGACCGCCGCCGCCGGTTTCTTCACGGAGGTCGAGCCCGCGCTGACTTACCTGAAGTCGCGCCCGGTGCCGATTGTCATCAAGGCCGACGGCCTCGCCGCCGGCAAGGGTGTCGTCGTCGCGCAAACGGCCACCGAAGCCGAAGCCGCGGTGCACGACATGCTTGCCGGAAACAAATTCGGCGCCGCCGGCAGCCGCATTTTGATCGAGGACTGCCTGTTTGGCGAAGAGACCTCGATCCTCGTCGTCGTGTCGGGCCGCGACTACGTCATCCTGCCGACTTCGCAGGATCACAAGCGCATCGGTGACGGCGACACCGGGCCGAATACCGGCGGCATGGGCACGTATTCGCCCGCCGAGGTCGTGACGCCCGCGCTGCTCGCACGCATAGAGCACGAAATCGTCCGCCCCTCCGTGAACGCGATCGACGCCGAGGGCCTCGATTACTGCGGCACCTTGTTCATCGGCATCATGCTCACTCCCGCCGGCCCGAGCGTGATCGAATACAACGCCCGTTTCGGCGACCCCGAGACGCAGGTCGTGTTGCCCCGTCTCAAGACCGACCTCCTCGCTCTGCTCTGGGCCGCCGCGCAGCGAAAGCTCGCCGGCTTCCAACTCGAGGTGCAGCCCGACTACGCGCTTTGCGTCGTCGTCGCCGCGAAAGGTTACCCGGACAAATTCCAAAAGGGCGACGTCATCACCCTGCCCGCTGCGCTGCCGCCGCACACCTTCATCTACCACGCCGGCACGGCAAAGAACGCCGCCAGCCAGCTCACCGCCAACGGCGGTCGCGTCCTCGGCGTGACCGCCCTCGCCCCGACGCTGCGCGAAGCCGCGACTCGCGCCTACGCCGCCTGCGACCAAGTCCAGTGGGCGAACAAATATTACCGGCGCGACATCGGCGCAAAGCAGCTCAACCGGAAATGAAATCCACCCAACCTGTCATCCTGAACGCAGTGAAGGATCCAGCAGCACAGCCGCTGCGTATATCATGCTGGATTCTTCGCTCCGCTCAGAATGACCTGCGGTGGTTATTTCTGGCGCTTTGCTCCCTGCTCCTCGCTCCATGCTCACAGGCGACCGAGCTGTCCGATCTCGGCCAGGGCCTGTCCTACCTGCGCATCCATTCCATCGCCGACTCCGAGGCCGCGCTGCGCCAGGCCGTGCCCGGCGCCGGCGCGCTGGTGCTCGACCTGCGCTATGCGACCGCGAGCGACGAATCAGCCGCGGTCCTGCAGACCGCCCTCTCCGGCCGTTCGCCCGGCACCCCGCTCTTCATCCTCGTCAGCCCGGCGACGCCGCCCGCGCTGGTCCCGGTCATCCGCACTTCATCCGCGCTCACCCTCGGCTCCGCCGGTTCACTGCCCGCACCGCAAGTGGTGATCCAGACCGACACCTCCGCCGACCGTCGCGCCTACGACGCCCTCGACGCCGGCACGCCGCTCGAAAAACTCATCTCCGGCAAGATCGAGAAGGAACGCTTCGACGAGGCGACCCTCGTGCATGAATTCAAAAATGGCCACCCGGAGGCGGCGCCTCCGCCCCCGCCGGACCCCACGGCGCCGAAGACTGCCGAAGCACCCGCGAAGCCCGTCCCGCCCGTTGACCGTGTGCTCCAGCGCGCCGTGCACCTGCACCGCGCCCTGCTGGCGCTGAAAAACCGGTAGGGCGAGCCGCCGCTCATCCGGCCTGTCCGCCATGGCCTCGGCGACGGCGGAAGGTTTCGTCCCACCCGCCTTGACGCAAACCGGGTTGCCGTCATCTTGACGCCAACCATGCCAACTCCCGGCCACATCCTCGTCGTCTGCACGGGCAACATCTGCCGCAGCCCCATGGCCGAGGGTTTGCTCCGGCACGCCCTCGCCGCCCAGCCCGAGCCGCTGAAGTCGCTCAAAGTCGTTTCCGCCGGCGTCGCCGCCCGCACCGGCGAGCCTGTTTCGGAAAACTCGGTCGCCACCCTGAAGAAGGCCGGCATCGACATCAGCCACCTGCGGGCCCAGGCCCTCACCCAGGACCTGCTCGACCGCGCCCTCGTCGTCTTCGGCATGACCGAGTCGCACCGGACCATCATCCAGATGCAGGCCAATCCGGTGCCGGCGCACCTCCATCTCTTTCGCGAGTTCATGCCGCCGCCCGCCGACAAGGAAATCGGCGACCCCTACGGCGGTCCGCTCAAGCACTACGAGACGGCCCGCGACGAGCTGGTCGAGGCCGTGCCCAGCATCCTGGCCTTCCTTAAGACACTCCTCGACGGGCGGACGGCCTGATTTCCGGCTTTCGCGTCTCGATTTTTGATTTCCGCTCCGCTCTGCTCGGCCAATCGAAAATCGAGAATCTAAAATCGAAATCCATCCATGTCCCTGAACGCCGCCCCCCTCGCCCAGCTCGATCCCGCCGTCCACGCCGTCATCGCCGCCGAGCTGGCCCGCCAGCAAAGCCATCTCGAGCTCATCGCCTCCGAGAACTTCACCAACCCGGCCGTCATCGCGGCCATGGGCTCGGTGCTCACCAACAAGTATGCCGAGGGCTACCCGGCCAAGCGCTGGTATGGCGGCTGCGAGCAGGTGGACAAGGTCGAGCTCCTCGCCATCGAGCGCGCGAAGCAGCTCTTCGGCGCCGAGCACGCCAACGTGCAGCCGCACTCCGGCTCGCAGGCCAACTTCGCGGTTTACACCGCCGTGCTCTCACCGGGAGACAAGATCCTCGGCATGAACCTCAGCCACGGCGGCCACCTCACGCACGGCAACCCCGCCAACTTCTCCGGCAAGCTCTACCAGTTCGTGCAATACGGCGTCCGCGAGGACACCGGCCTGATCGACTACGACGAGCTCGCCGCCGTCGCCCAGCGCGAGAAGCCGAAGATGATCACCGTCGGCGCCTCGGCCTACTCGCGCATCATCGACTTCGCCCGCATGGGCGAGATCGCCCGCTCGGTCGGCGCGCTCCTCTTTGCCGACATCGCGCACATCGCCGGCCTCGTCGTCACCGGCCACCACCCCTCGCCGTTCCCGCACGCGGACTTCGTCACCACCACCACCCACAAGACCCTGCGCGGCCCGCGCGGCGGCCTCACCATGTGCAAGGCGGCGCACGCCAAGGCGATCGACTCCGCCGTGTTCCCCGGCGGCCAGGGCGGCCCGCTCATGCACATCATCGCCGCCAAGGCCGTGTGCTTCGGCGAGTGCCTCAAGCCCGAGTTCAAGGCTTACAGCGAACAGGTCGTGAAGAACGCCCGCGCCCTCGCCGCCGCGATGGTGGCGCGCGGCTACAAGATCAACTCGGGCGGCACCGACAACCACCTCATGCTCGTGGATCTCCGCGCCAAGTTTCCCGAGCTCACCGGCAAGCTCGCGCAGGAGACGCTCGATCAGGCCAACATCACCTGCAACAAGAACACCGTGCCGTTCGAGACCCGCTCCCCCTTCCAGGCCTCCGGCATCCGCCTCGGCACGCCCGCCATGACGACCCGGGGGATGAAGGAAGCCGAGATGGCCGAGATCGCCGGCCTCATCGACGGCGTGCTCACCGCCATCGGCCAGCCCGACGCGGCCGCCGTGCTCGCCGCCACGAAGCAGAAGGTCGTTGCCCTCACCGGCCGGTTCCCGCTGCCGTATAAGTTGTAAGGTTTAAGAGCGTAAGGCCCTAAGCGACGCATCCAGTGCTTACAGCTTAAACCTTAAAACTTATCCCTTATAAGGTGCGCCTCGACCGCCTCCAGGCCTTCGCCCTCGGCCTGCCCCACGCGACCTTCGTCAAGCAGTGGGGTGAGACCCTGGTATTCAAGATCGGCGGCAAGATGTTCCTGATCGTCTCGCTGGACGGCGATATCGCCGAGGCCATCGCCTTCAAGTGTTCCCCCGCCGACTACCAGCGCCTGACCACCGAGGTGGACGGCATCCGCCCGGCCTCGCACAATCTCCACAAGGCGCACTGGGTGACGCTGGAGGACCCCGAGGCGCTGACCGAGACGCAGATCCGCACCCAGGTCCGGGCCGCCTACGACCTGATCCGGGCCGCCCTGCCCAAGAAGCTCCAGGCGACACTGAAGTGATAGCTTCGCCGGATTCAATGCAAGCGGGGTGCCCCACCCCGCGAGGCAGGGGTGACGGAAACTGAAACCTGCGGGGTGAGGGCACCCCGCCTACAAAAACCCCCTGCGCTCCGGCTCCGCGCCCTCCGCGTTCAAATAAATTTCTTCGGCAAACCCGGACCGGCCGCCGAAACAGGCTTTGCGCGCGCGCGGCTTTCCCTCATCGTGCCCGTTTCGTGTCCACCACCGCCGACCATCCCACCGCCGCCCCGGCCAAGCCGCTCTCGCTCGGCGTCATTTTTCTGACGCTCTACATCGACCTCATCGGCTTCTCGATCTTCTTCCCGCTCGGGCCGGAACTGCTCAAATACTACATCGCGCACGAAAGCGCCGGCGGCCTCTTTGCCACGATTTTCAGCCGGCTGGAATCCCTCGCCGTTGCCACTCATGCGCCGGCGCTGGCGCTCGGCGCGCTGTTCGCCGGGCTGCTCGGCTCGGTGTATTCGCTCATGCAATTTGTCTTTTCCCCGGTGTGGGGCGCGCGCTCCGACCGGGTGGGCCGCCGGCCCGTGCTGCTGGTCACCATCGCGGGCAATGCCCTGAGCTTCCTCGTCCTGTTCTTCAGCAGCTCGTTCACGCTGTTCCTGTTCAGCCGGATCGTCAGCGGCATCATGGGCGGGAACCTCGCGGTCGCCATCGCCGCCGTGTCGGATGTCACCACGCGGGAGAATCGCGCCAAGGGCATGGGCGTGGTCGGGGTCGCCTTCGGACTGGGTTTCCTCACCGGCCCGGCCATCGGCGGCCTCACCGCCCACCTCAGCCTGCTCGATCACTTCCCGGCCCTGGCGCGCTGGGGCGTGCACCCCTTCAGCGTGCCCGCCGGCATCGCCGCCGGCCTCTGCGTGATCAACCTGCTCTGGATCCACGCCCGCTTCACCGAGACCCTGCCGCCGGAGAAACGCGGGGCCGCGCTCCCGGCCCGCGTGCGCAACCCCCTGCGCGCCCATCTCGCCCTGCCCGACCGCACCCTCCGTCGCGTCAACCTGGTGGGCTTCGGCGTGACGTTCTGCTTCAGCTTTTTTGAGACGATCATCAGCTTCTTCACCGCCGACCAACTCGGCTTCAACCCGCGCCAGCTCACGATGGTGTTCATCTACCTCGGCGTGGTCTCGATCCTCACCCAGGGCGTGCTCGTGCGGCGGGCCGTGCCGGTGATCGGCGAGCGGCGCACGGCGCTGGCCGGCATGGGGCTGCTGGCCGCCAGCTTCGTGGCGCTAGGTCTCAGCGTCGGGGTCGCGCGCTCCGTGCCGCTGATGTATCTCGTGCTGACGTTCTGCGCCGTCGGCTCGGGTTTTGCCAACGTCGGCCTCTCCTCGTTGGTCTCGCTCTATGCGCCGCCGGAGGAGCAGGGACGCATCACGGGCATCTACCGCTCGCTCGGCTTCCTCGCCCGCGCCGCCAGCCCGGTGGTCGCCGGCGTGCTGTTCTTCGAGGTCGGGGGCACCATCACCTTCGCCCTCGCCGGGGCCGGGCTGGCCCTCCCCTTCGTTTTCGGCCTGGCCCTGCCCCAGCCGCACAAATGACCGCGGACGGACGATCGCGAATTCCGGTTGGGCCGGCCTGGCGGCGAAGCGCCCGCTGGCTTTTGTCTTCCGTCATCGGCCTGCTGGTCTTCTCCGGCTGTTCCACCGTCTCCCGCCGCGGACCGGGCCGGACCGTGGTGGAAGTCCGGCCCGCCATCCTGCCCGCGCAGCTCGTCTCCAATTTTTTTGTCGTCGAGGCGCATCTGGACGGCGGCACCCCCTACCGCTTCCTCGTCGATACCGGCTCCACCGTCAGCTACGTCACGCCCCAGCTCGCACAACGCTTCGCCGTGAAGGAGAAAAAAGGCGCGGCCCCGCGCCTCGTCCGGGTGCGCTCAGCCAACGGCGGGGAAACCGCGCTCCCCGCCATCACCCTGCGCCAGCTCCGGCTCGGCGCGTCGCTGTTCGAGCGCGTGCCGGCGCTGGCTTACGATTTCAGCGACCTGTCCAGCCATCTCGGCCTGCGGATCGACGGCATCATCGGCTTCCCGGTTTTCCAGCACACGCTCCTCACCCTGGATTATCCCGGGCAGCGCCTGATCATCGCGCCCGCCCCCGCCACCTACGCTCCCCCGCCCAAGCAAACACCACGCGTCTCGACGCTGACTTTCAGCAACCAGCAAGGCGTGCCGCTCATCCCGATCCAGCTGGGCAACGAGTCTTTCGTCGCGCTCATCGATTCCGGCAGCGACGGCAGCCTCAGCCTGAATCCCGCCGGTCTCCACCCCCAGTTTTCCCACGGGCCGCGCGCGGGCACGCTCGTCTCCTCGCTGTCGGGCGACCGCCCGCAGCTCACCGGCCGCCTCAGCCAGAGCCTGCTTATCGGCACCCACCCCATCGCCCAGCCCATCGTGGATCTCACCGACCAGCTCTCGTCCCTCGGCGGCGAGCTCCTCCGGCATTTCACCGTCACCTTCGACCAGCGCCGCAACCTGGTGACCTTCACCCGCGAGGCCGATGGCCCCGTCACCATGGAAGCGCGCCGGCACACCGGGCTCTCTTTCGCCCGCTCGCCCGCTTACTGGCGGGTGCTGACGGTCATCCCCGACACGCCGACGGCGGCGCTGCCGGTGCAGGCCGGTGACCTCTGCGTCCGCATCAACGGGGAGCCCGTGGACAAGTGGGACTACGCGCGCTACGCCGCACTCCTGAAGACCGCCACGAAGATTACCTGCACTTTTCTCGCCGGCACCAAGGAGACCGACATCGAGGTGCCGATCTTCAACCTGGTGCCCTGATTTGCCTCGGTTTCGCCGACTCCGTGCGCTGCCGGAGGACCGTGCGGAGGCGAGAACCGGGGACAAACACCGGGCCCGCAGCAGCGGGCAACGGTGCGCTTACTCCTTCCTGCGCAGCAAAAACGCCCCCGCGCCGTCGTGGCCGTCCTGCCACGGGTAGGCCTGCACGCTCTGCTCCAGCTTGAACGGGCCGCCGGCGCGGCTGTCGAAGAAGGCCTTGATGACCTGGTCGTTTTCCTGCCCGTCGATCGAGCAGGTGCTGTAGACGAGGCGCCCGCCGGGCCGCACGAGTCGCGCGGCGGCGTGGAGCAGCTCGAGCTGCGCCTCGGCGTGGCGCGCGAAGTCGCCGTCCTGCAGCCGCCACTTCACGTCGATGCGGTGGCGCATCACGCCGGTGTTGGAGCACGGCGCATCGAGCAGCACGGCGTCGTAACTCTCCGGCAGGTTGAGGTTGCGGTAGAAGACGGTGTTCACCTTGCGCAGGTCGGCCTCGACCTGCGCGACCTCGACGCCCGCCGGGGCGCGCGCGAGGTTTTCCTTCAGGCGCACGAGGCGGATGTCCGGCTTGCCCGGCTCGGCGGGCTCGTCGAGGGCGATGACCTTGCCGGACTTCATGGTGTCGGCGATGAACAGGCTCTTGCCGCCGGGTGCCGCGCAGGCGTCGAGGATGACCTCGCCGGGCTGCGGTGCCAGCAGGCCGATGCACAGGCGCGTGGAGGGATCCTGCACATAGAGGGCGCCGGCGCCGGCCAGCCGCCGGATCTCGTCCCACTTGCCCGGCTTCACCTCATAAAATCCAGCCCACTTGGTCGGTGCCAGGAAGTCCGGCTTGTCAGCCATAGGCCCGGCGACGGCTGACGCGGGGGATTCTTTTCTCCAGCGGGCATAGACCGGCGCGGGCTGCTGGTTCCATTCGAGCAGCTGGCGGGTCGTCGCGGCGCCGAACTGCTGGGTCCAGCGCGCCACCAGCCATTCCGGGTGGGCGAACGCGGTCGCCACGTCCGCAGGCGGCTCGGCCAGGCGCAAGGCGAGCTTGCGCGCCACGGCGTTGACCAGCCCGGCTTCCTTGGCGCTGCACACGGTCTTGGCCTTTTCCACGGCGTGATGGATGACCTTGGCGGTCAGGGCGGGGCCGCCTTCCAACAGCTCGAAACCGGCGACCACGAGCACGGCCTTCACCTTGGTGCGGGGCGGGCGGGCCATCAGGCCGGCTAGGGCGGACTCCAGACGGCTCGACCACCGCACCACCCCGTAGAAAAGCTGCTGCGCGCGGGCGCGTTCCTGGCCGACCAGGGCTGACGGAAGTCCTTCCAGCAGCGTGTCCACCCGCTCCGAGCGGACCAGCCAGCGCTCGGTGAGGCCGACCGCGGCTTCCCAGCCGCCGAAGGTGGGTTTCGGTGCGGAGGAGGCTTTTTCCAAACCCTGTTTGACATCTTCTGCCATTATCCACTCAACTAATCGGTTCACCGACTAGATACGCAATTATGAATTCCGAAGCCATCTCCGCGATCGTCAGCAAGCACCCCGCCCTCAAGGCGTCCAAAGCCAAGCTGGAGGCCATGGAACCCGGTGCTTACGTCGTCCACCGGAGCTGGGGTTTCGGCCAGATCAAGTCGTTCGACGACGCCGACCAGAAGCTCATCATCGATTTCAAGGGCAAGAAGGGCCACCCGATGGACCCCGTTTTCTGCGTCAGCAGCATGGAGGTCCTGCCGACCAAGCACATCCTCGCCCGCAAGGAGACCGAGCCGGCCAAGGTCAAGGCCCTCATCGAGGATGATGCCGTCCAGCTCGTCATCGACACCCTGTCCGCCTACCCGGGCAAGGCCGCCAGCGCCATCGAGCTGGAGATCGTCCTGGCCCAGGTCGTCGGCGAGGAGAAATTCAAGAAGTGGTTCTCCAGCGTCAAAAAGCAGCTCGTCAAGGATCCGCGCGTCGGCGTCCCCGCCAAGAAGACCGAGGCCTATATCGTCCGCGATGAGCCCGTGTCGGCCGAGTCCGAGATCATGGAGGAGTTCGCCGGCACCCGCTCCGCCCGCCGCCGCATCTCCCTCGCCGAGGACCTCCTCGCCGCCTCCATCAAGGAAGAGTCCAAGGCCAGCCTGGCCACCGTCCTCTCCGGCATCACCGAGGCCGTGCGCGAGAGCAACCAGCTCGACTCCTCCGAGCGCCTCTACGGCGCCTTCGTCCGCGATGAGCTCGCCAAGATCCTCGGCCACGCGAACCACGCCCCCAACCCCTCCCAGTCCGAGCTCATCAAGGAAGCCCGCGGCCTCACCGCCATCGCGGAGAAAATCCCCGTCCATTTCCAGGCCCGCTTCCTCGACCTCGTCAAGGAGACCCACCCCCTGGAGTGGCGCGAGATCGTCTTCGCCCTTCTCAAGACCTCGCAGGGCAAGTTCACCACCGAGTGCATCAATTTCCTCCTGGAAAACGGCCAGACCGACGAGCTCGCCGCCGCCCTCAAGCGCTGGAAGACCGAGCAGAACCTCCGCGCCCCCGTCCTCCACTGGATCATCAAGAACCGCCACTCGAAGAAGTTCGCCAAGCTCCTCAACGAGCTCATCACCCCGCGCCTCCTCGGTGCCATCTTCTTCGCCATTGACTACGAGGCCCTCCAGTCCGCCGGCACCCGCCGCATCCCGCTGGCCGAGGCCCTGAGCGACGACGCCGAGCTCATCTCCGACCTCCTCGCCACCGCCGACACCGAGACCGCCCGCGACCTCGGCAACAGCCTCCTCCTCAACCAGGGCTTCGAGGAACTGACCAAGAAGTCCCTCCTCGCCCGCTTCATCAAGCTCTTCCCCTCCCTCCAGTCCCTCGTCTCCGGCGAGGCCGAGACCAAGGACGAGCAGCTCCTCGTCTCCCGCGAGAGCTACGAGAAGAAGCGCCTCGAATACGAGGAGATCGTCTCCAAGCGCATCCCCGAGAACTCCAAGGCCATCTCCGTCGCCCGCGAGCACGGCGACCTCAAGGAGAACTCCGAGTTCAAGATGGCCAAGCAGGACCAAGGCGTGCTCATGGGCCAGAAAGCCCAGCTCGAGCGCGACCTCGCCCGCGCCCGCATCACCGACTTCAGCGAGGCCAGCACCGACTCCATCAGCGTCGGCACCATCGTGGATCTGCGCGATGTCGCCAGCGGCAAGGCCGTCCGCTACTCCGTGCTCGGCGCCTGGGACAGCGACCCCGACGCCCACCGCATCGCCTACAAGACCCCGCTCGGCCAGGCCCTCATGGGCAAGAAGGTCGGCGAGCACGTGAGGCTCAAGATCGGCAGCTCCCACCAGGAATACCAGATCGCCGGCATCACCCGCTTCATCGACGCCAAGTAAGGCGCCTTCCCGCTTCGTCCCCAGGCCGCGCCGCAAGCGCGGCCTTTTTTGTTTTTCCGCGGATAACGCGGATGCTCGCAGATAAGTCATTCTGAGACTAGAGCGGTTTAAGCGAAGGTGTAGCCATAGGTGGTCGCCGATTTCCATATCGGCGACATGCCGCGCTCTCCCGGTGCCGGTGTGGAAACCGGCGCCCACCTGAATCCGCACCGGCTACACTTCAATTTAAACTGCCATAGACCCAAGCCGCGAGGCTTGCGTGGGACTCGCCAATGAACATTCCACGTCATTGTCATGCTGAGCGTAGCGAAGCATCCATCACGATATCCGCAGGCGGTTGTGCCGATGGATGAGAATATCGCTTCGCTCGGCACTTCACTGCGTTCAGAATGACAAACAAGGGAGTTCATTGGCAGCGCCGCGAATCCAGCCGGATGTTGGCCGGCCCGCGTCATTCTGGATGCTTCGTTTTTACTCAGCATGACCGGATTCGATGCTCTGGTTCCGATCGCGTCCCTCCGCGCCATCCGCGGAAAAATCAGCCTCCCTCGCCATGCTTGTAAACCCGCGCCTTTCCCTTCAGTAGTTTTCCCGTCGTGCATTCCTCCTGGGACCACCTGAAGATCCTCTCCGATTCGACGCGCCTGCGCCTGCTGGCCCTGCTGCTGAAGGAGGAGCTCTCCGTCGCCGAGCTCCAGGAAATCCTCGGCATGGCCCAGTCCCGCATCTCCTCCCAGCTCGCCCTGCTCCGCCAGGCCGGCTTTGTCAGCGACCGCCGCGAGGGCAAAAAGGCCTTCTACTCCCTCCGCCCCACCCTCGACCCGAAGCAGCTCACCCTGCTCCGCGCCGCCTGCGACTCCGTTGCCGGTCTCCCCGAGTCCGGTGAGGACCGCGACAGCCTCGACCGCGTCCTGCAGAAGCGCCGCCGCGTCTCCGAGCAATACTTCAACCTCATCGCCGGCAAGCTCGGGAAAAACTACTGCCCCGGCCGCTCGTGGGAGGCCATCGGCCACCTCGCCCTCCGCCTCGTGCCGGCCATCACCGTGGCCGACCTCGGTGCCGGCGAGGGCCTCATCTCCCAGCTCATCGCCCACCGCGCCGAGCGCGTCTGGTGCATCGACAACTCCGCGCGCATGGTCGAGGTCGGCACCGAACTGGCGAGGAAGAACAACCTCGCCAACCTCACCTACAAGCTCGGTGACATCGAGTCCGTGCCCCTGCCCGACAAATCCGTGGACCTCGCCATCCTCTCGCAGGCCCTGCACCACGCCAACCACCCGCAGCACGCCGTCAACGAGGCCTTCCGCATCCTCAAGCCCGGCGGCCAGGTGCTCATCCTCGACCTCGCCGAGCACAACTACGAGAAGGCCCACGAGCAGTTCGGCGACCTCTGGCTCGGCTTCAAGGAAAGCGCCCTGCACGGCTTCCTGAAAAAGGCCGGCTTCCAGAAAGTCGAGGTCACCGCCGTCGCCCGCGAGGAGCAGGAGCCCCACTTCGAGACCCTCCTCGCCAGCGGCGTGAAGGGCGCCAAGACTTGATCAGGCTGGCCCAGCCTCCTCCGCCCAAGGCCTCGCCCGCATTGCACCGACCTTCTCAGCCATCTACTCGCCTCATCAAACCTCCTTGGACCCACCCCCAGTAATGTAATCGATTAAGGCATGAAATCTCTGTTGGCCATGAACCCCCTCCACCTTTGCATGCTGATTCTGCTTAGCACGGAAACACTTGTCGCAGGCGAGGTCTCTACAGCATACAGAGCCTTGGTTGCCGGAGCGCAAAGCGTGCGAATTGTCGCTGTGCCACAAGAGAAAGGGAAAAAAGCTGTAGTCGTAGAGTATTCCGCTGCCCTCGAAATCAGTCGAGCTGTCGGAGCTTTCGACTTTGTCGACCCGAAGCCAATACGGACGCCCGACGGCAGCATAGTCTATCTAGGACCATGCAGGTGCCTTCCAACACATTTCATCACCTTCATGATCCACGACGGCACAGAGCTTGTTCTTTTTCTGGATGCCGAAGAGCCAGCGACCATGGGCGTCGACGTGCAGAAGGAAGATATTCAGCGATTGAAGATGTCTTGGCACACCACGCTCGCTTTGACGCCTGACAGCACCAAGTCAGTCACCAGCCTTCTAAAGAACCTGAAAATGAAAGAGACTGGTCATCAGGGCCAGACTCTTCCGCATAACCGCCCTTGATAAATATCGGAAAGGACTGGGAGATTCGGCATTTCCAAACGTCGGCAACCGCAGTTACCAAGTCATTTTAGCGGGCAAAGATCGGCTGCGCTTCCAAGAGACAACCCTTTCCAAAGGGCCGTTCACGGAAAGTCAGATTCAAGAACTGCGCGGCATGTTGAGTGGGACGAACTCATCCCCGCGTTGACAGAAAACGCTTCGCGAACATCCTCCGTGCCATGAGACAGGTCGTGATCTATCCCGGCGAAGACGGCCAATGGGTGGCCGAGTGCCCCAGTCTGCCTGGCTGTATCTCGCAGGGCCGCACCAAGGAGGATGCCGTCGTGAATATCCGCGAGGCCGTCGCCTTGTTCATCGGGACCTTGGAGGAGGACAAACTCCCCGTCCCGCCCGAGAAATTCGAGACCTACGTCGTGGAGGTATGAGCGGATTGCCGCGGATTTCGGGGCGCGAAGCCGTGGCCGTGCTGAACAAGGTCGGGTTTCAAATCCGCCGCCAGAAGGGCAGCCATATCATTCTCCGGCGCGACATACCGTTCGCACAAACTGTTGTGCCGGATCACGCTGAGTTGGATCGCGGCACGCTCCGCGCGATCATCCGCCAGTCCGGCCTGAGCGTCGAGCAGTTCACGGCACTTCTGTGATTTTGTTTTGCCAGTCCTAACACCAAAATCGCGGGCCAAGCTGAAAATGCCCGCGCCGGGCGGATACAAGGTCCGCCCCTACAGTGTCGATTCATGACGTATCTGCTATTGCTCGCGGCCTATCCGCCTGAGTCCGGCTGGGGGCGGAGCCTTCTGCCCGCGATTCCCTGCCGAGCGGACGGCGCGCCTCACCCGGCCTTGGTGCGCTCCTGGTAGAACGCCTCGACGAGCGCCTGCGTTTGCTTCGGATCCGTCTGCCGCAGGGCCTCGGCGGCGAGCGCCTGGGCTTCGCTCAGCTTCATGGCGCGAATGATGAACTTCACGGCGGGCAGCATGGTCGGCGTCATGCTCAGTTCGTCCACGCCGAGGCCGAGCAGGAGCGGCACGTAGAGCGGGTCGCCCGCCATCTCGCCGCAGACGGAGACCTTGAGCCCGTGCTGGTGCCCGGTCTCGACGATCTGCCGCAGCATGCGGAGCACGGCCGGGTGCGTGGGGTCGTAGAGGTGCGCCGTGCGGTTGTTGCCGCGGTCGATGGCGAGCAGGTATTGGATGAGGTCGTTGGTGCCGATGCTGAAGAAAGCGCTTTGTCCCGCCAGCAGGTCGCCGGCGATCGCGGCGCTGGGAATCTCGATCATCGCGCCGCCGCGCAGCTGGGTGTCGAAGGCCTGGCCGCGCGCCGTGAGCTCGGCCTTGGCCTCGGCGAGCAGCGCGTCGGCGCGGGCGAGTTCCTCCGGCCCGCTGATCATCGGATACATCAGCTCCACCTTGCCGTGCGCGCTGGCCCGCAAAATCGCCCGGAGCTGGTCCTTGAACATCTCCGGGTTCTCCAGGCACATCCGGATGGCGCGGAAGCCGAGGAAGGGATTCGCCTCCGGGCCGAAAAGCTGCGGCGCGCCGGGGAGCGGCTTGTCGCCGCCGACGTCCAGGGTGCGGATCGTCACCGGGGCCGGGGCCAGCCCCGCGACGATTTCCTTGTAGGCGGCGTATTGTTCCTCCTCGTCCGGCATTTTAGCGGCGCTGAGGAAAAGGAACTCGGTGCGGTAGAGGCCGACGCCGGCCGCGCGGTATTGCCGCACCAGGGCGACCTCGTCGGGCTTTTCGATGTTGGCGCGCAGCGTCACCGCCACGCCGTCGAGCGTCTCCGCCGGCAGTTCGTTGACCGCCATCAGGCGCGACTCAAACGTCTCCCTGGCCTTCTGGATCTTGCCGTAGCGGAAGAGCGTCTGCTCGCTCGGGTTGATGATGGCACAGCCCTCGTAGCCATCAACCATCACCCAGTCGCCGTTCTGGAGCTTGGTGGTGAGGTCGTTGGTGCCGACGACGGCCGGGATCTTCATCGACCGGGCCACGATGACCGCGTGGCTCGTGCGGCTGCCTGCGTCCGTCACGATGCCGAGTGCGGCGCTGCGGTCGATGCTCGCCGCCTCGGAGGGCGAGATGTCCCGGGCCACGATGATCCGCTTCTCGACCAGGTCGCTCAGGTTCAGGGCCGACTGACCCAGCAGGACATGGAGCACGCGCTTGGCGACGTCCTTGATGTCGGCGGCGCGCTCGCGCAGGTATTCGTCGTCAATCTCGGCGAAGGCCTGGATGTAGCGCTGGGCGACGGCGTTGAAGCAGGTCTCGATGTTCAGCCCGCTCTTCTCGAAATCCCGGATGGTCTCGCCGATGAGCGCCTGATCCTCGAGCACCATCCGGTGGGCATCAAAGATCAGCGCCTCCTCCTCGCCGAGGTTCTTGGTCACCTGGTCCTGGATCTGCGAGATCTGCTGGCGCGTGACCAGCAGCGCCTGCTCGAAGCGCGCGACCTCCGCCCCCCGCTTGTCGGGATCGACGGTGTAGTGCGGAATCTCCAGCTCGCTCTGCAGGTAGAGAAACACCTGTCCGTAAGCGATACCCCGGGAGGCGGCGATGCCCTGGATGGTGATTTCGCTTTTGGCGGTGGGCTCCATGGCGGCAGGGCTGCGCGGATTAACCAACCCCCGTGCCATCCGGTCAATGCGGAACTGGGCCGGCCGCGGTCGGCGCACATCAAAACTGTAGGAGCGGCTTTATGCCGCGATTCAGCACCGCGGATCGCGGGATAAACCCGCTCCTACAAAAAGCGCGCCTCCTGCACAAAGCACCGCGCCCCCCAGGCCGCACGGATGGCCGCGAGCAGCGGAGCTGTCACACCATTGTCACGCCGCAGCGCAAAGCACGCGCTGCCGCTGCCGCTCAGGCGCGCCGTGACGCCGAACTCGCGCCGCAGCCGCGCCAGCAGGACCGGCAGGGCGATGAATTTCCCGAAAGCCACGCCCTCCATGTTGTTTGCCAGCAGCTCCTCGAGCGGCGCATCGCCGCCCAGCCACGCGGCCAGCCGCGCCTCGGCCTCCGCCGCCGGCCAATAGTGCGCGGGCGCCTCGGCCGCCATCCGCCCGTAGGCCCACGGTGTGCTGATGCCGAAACTCGGCTTGAACAGCAGCACCCGCCGCCCGCGCAACCGCGCCGCGGCTGGCCCCGGCAGCGCCTCGATGCGCTCGCCCCGGCCGCGCATCACGACCGGTGCCCGGTGCAGGAACAACGCGCAGTCCGAGCCCAGCGAGGCCGCGATGCCGGCCAGCCGATCCTCCGCCAGCGCGCCGCCGGCCAATTGATTCAATGCCCGCAGGGCCGCGACCGCGTTGCTGCTGCCGCCGCCGAGCCCGGCACCCACGGGAATGCGCTTGGTCAGCGTGAAATGAACCCCGCCTTTCCAGCCCGAGGCCGCGGCAAAAGCCTCCGCCGCCTTGAGCACCAGATTCCGGCCGTCCACCGGCACCGCCGGATCATCGCAGGCGAGCGTGAAGCCCGCCTGCGCCGGCGTGGCGCGCAGTTCATCCCCGAAGTCCAGCGGCGCCGCGACCGACACCAAGTCATGGAAACCATCGGCCCGCCGGCCGGTCACGGCCAGGAACAGGTTGACCTTCGCGGGACTGAAAACGGAGACCATGCGCCAAGCACCTAACCACGATTGAACCCGAATAAACACAAATCCCCGGTTTCCCCCGGGGTTGTTTTTCTCGTCTATTCGTGTCTATTCGTGTCCATTCGTGGTTCCCACATGTCCTGCGACCTGATCCTCGCCCTCGACGTCCCCACGCGCGAAGCCGCCGCCCCGATCCTCCGCCAGTTGCGCGGCCAGCTCCGCTGGGTGAAGATCGGCCTGCAGATGTTCACCGCCTACGGCCCCAACTACGTCCGCGAGGTCGCCGGCATGGGCTTCAACATCTTCCTCGACCTCAAGCTGCACGACATCCCCAACACCGTCGCCAAGGCCGTCGAGTCCCTCGGCCCGCTGCCCATCCAGATGCTCACGCTGCACACCGCCGGCGGCGGCGAGATGATGCGCGCCGCCAAGGCCGCCCAGCAGAAGACCAATCCCAACCTGCTCCTCCTCGGCGTCACCGTGCTCACCTCGACCGACGACGCCGGCCTCCGCGAAATTGGCGTCAACGCCACCTCGCCCGACCAGGTCGCCCGTCTCGGCCAACTCGCCGCCGACTCCGGCCTGCGCGGCCTCGTCTGCTCGCCCCTCGAGGTGGCCATGCTGCGCCGGCAGCTCCCGGCCGGCATCCAGCTCATCACGCCGGGCATCCGCCCCGCCAGCGAAGCCGGCAGCGACGACCAGAAGCGCGTCATGACTCCCGCCGACGCCGCCCGCGCCGGCTCGACCTACATCGTCGTCGGCCGCCCCATCCTCCAGGCCTCCGATCCCGCCGCCGCCGCCCGCGCCATCCTCGCCGAGCTCTCGGGTGCCTGAGCTTCCCACTTTCACTCTCACTTTCACTTTTTTCCTCATGTCCCGCACCGCCGCCATCCTCCTCGCCGCCGGCAGCAGCCGCCGCATGGCCGGCGCCGTGCCGGACAAGGTCCTCGCCCCGCTCGCCGGCAAGCCGGCCTTCGCCCACACCGCCGCCACCTTCGTCCGCAGCGGTGTCATCGACTTCTTCGTCGTCACCTACCGTGACCAGCAGCAGATGGTCGAGCTCTCCGCCTATGCGCCGACCCCCACGATCTTCGTCCGCGGCGGCGCCGAGCGCCAGCACTCGGTCGCGGCGGCCCTGGCCGAGCTGCCGGACGATGTCAGCCATGTCTTCATCCACGACTGCGCCCGCCCCCTTGTCCGTGTCGAACAGCTCGTCGCCCTCCACAAGATCGTCCGCCGCGAGGACGCCGTCGTGCTCGCCCGCCGCGTGACCGACACCATCAAGGAACATCGCGGCGAAGGCCGCCTGCGCACCCTTGACCGCCGGCACCTCTGGGCGATGGAGACCCCGCAGGTCTTCTCGCGCCCGCTCATCGACCGTGCCTACGCCGCCGTGGCGAAGCGCAAGCTGGCGATCACCGACGACGCCGCGGCCGTCGAGTTGCTCAAGCATCCCATCGCCCTGCTGGAGAACCCGCACCCAAATCCAAAGCTCACGACCCCCACCGACCTCGCCTACCTGGAGTTCCTGCTGGCCCGCGCGGACACCGAGGACCCCTTCCTGCCCTGAACAACCCTGTTTGTCCTTCTGAACGCCGTGAAGCACCCCACAGCACAAACGCTGCGCCCATGATTTTGGATTCTTGTATGTCTGCACCGATGCGAGAAGGCGAGGAAAACAGCCCGAAGCGGGTTCCGAGAATGGGCGTCACAGCTCGTCGGAGGAACCCGCTTCGGGCGGGATTGCGTCGGCCCGGCCGAGAGGTTGGACTGGGGCTCTCCC
>JAEUGW010000018.1 GCA_016795565.1 Opitutaceae bacterium
CAGTTCGACAACAACGACCTGCTCTACGTCTACCTCGACCGCCGCCGCCGCCGCCGCAAATTCCTCATCACGACGCTGCTCCGCTCCATCGGCTTCAGCAACGATTTGGACATCCTGAACCTGTTCTACACGATCCAGGAGCTGAAGGTCAGCAAGGCGCTCGATCTCGAGAACGTCTCCACGCTCGTCCTCGTTGAGGACGTGATTGATGCGCAGAAGGGCGTCGTGCTCGCGCGCGCCTTTGAGCCGCTCACCAAGGCCATCGTCCGCACCTTCGAGAAGCACGACATCAAGTCGATGCGCGTCATCGACACGACCGCCGACGAGGGCGCCATCATTCGCGCGCTCAAGAAGGATCCGACCCGCAACGAGGAGGAGGCCCTCAAGGAAATCTACAAGAAGCTCCGCCCGGGCGAGCCCCCGACCACGGCGAACGCCAAGGCCCTGCTCAAGCGCCTGTTCTTCGACCCCAAGCGCTACGACCTCGGCCGCGTCGGCCGCTACAAGATCAACCAGAAGCTCGACCTCAAGGTCGACGCGGAGAACCGCATCCTCGCCAGCGAGGACGTGGTCGCCGCGACCAAATATCTCGTCCGTCTCAAGAAGAGCGACGGCATCGTTGACGACATCGATCACCTCGGTTCCCGCCGCGTGCGCACCGTGGGCGAGCTCCTCGCCAACCAGTGCCGGGTCGGCCTCTCCCGCACCGAGCGTCTGGTGCGCGAGCGCATGACCCTCTACGACCAGAGCGTCGATTCGATCACGCCCCAGAAGCTGATCAACCCGAAGGCCCTGACGACCGTGATCCGCGATTTCTTCGCGCGCTCGCAGCTGTCGCAGTTCATGGACCAGATCAACCCGCTCGCCGAGCTCACGCACAAGCGCCGCTTGTCCGCGCTCGGGCCGGGCGGCCTGAATCGTGAACGCGCCGGCTTCGAGGTGCGCGACGTGCATCCCTCGCACTACGGCCGCATCTGCCCGATCGAGACCCCCGAAGGTCCGAACATCGGCCTCATCAACTCCCTCTCCACCTACGCCCGCGTCAACGAATACGGCTTCATCGAGGCGCCCTACCGCCTCGTCGAAAAGGGCCGCGTGACCGACAAGGTCGTCTACCTCACCGCCGACCAGGAGGAGGGCAAGACGATCGCGCAGGCCAACGCCGAGGTCGATGACAAGGGTCACTACATCGGCAAGGTCACCGCCCGTAACTCCGGCAACTTCCTCGAAGTCACCGCCGACGAGGTGGACCTGATGGACGTTTCCCCGAAGCAGGTGGTGTCCGTTGCCGCCGGCCTCATCCCCTTCCTCGAGCACGACGACGCCAATCGCGCGCTCATGGGTTCCAACATGCAACGCCAGGGCGTGCCGCTCCTGCAGACCGAGGCGCCGTTCGTCGGCACCGGCCTCGAGAGCCGCCTCGCGAGCGACTCCAAGACCGTCGTCATCGCCGAGGAGTCCGGCATCGTCGCCTCCGTGGACGCCAAGCAGATCATCGTCACCAAGGACGGCGAGCTGCCCCGCCACCCGAAGCACAACCCGAAGGACCACGTGTTCGTGTATGAGCTGCGCAAGTTCATGCGCTCGAACGCCGGCACCTGCTTCTCCCAGCGCCCGATCGTCAAGAAGGGCCAGAAGGTCAAGAAGGGCGAGTGCATCGCGGACGGCCCCTCGACCGACCACGGCGAGCTCGCGCTCGGCCGCAACGTCCTCGTTGGCTTCATGCCGTGGAACGGCTACAACTTCGAGGACGCCATCCTCATCTCCGAAAAGGTGCTGAAGGAGGACATCTTCACCTCCATCCACGTCCAGGAGTTCGAGGTCACCGCCCGCGACACCAAGCTCGGGCCCGAGGAAATCACGCGCGACATCCCGAACATCGGCGAGGAAGCGCTCAAGAACCTCGACCACAACGGCGTCATCCGCGTCGGTGCCGAGGTGAAGCCCGGCGACATCCTCGTTGGCAAGATCACCCCGAAATCCGAGACCGAGCTCGCGCCCGAGGAGAAGCTCCTTCGCGCCATCTTCGGCGAGAAGGCCGCCGACGTGAAGGACACCTCCCTCATCGTCCCCTCCGGCGTGAACGGCATCATCATGGACGTGAAGGTTTCCACGAGCCGCCTCGACGCGGAGCGCGACCGCCTGTCCCCGTCCGACCGCCGCCGCCAGGTGAAGCAGATCCAGGAAGACTACAAGACCCAGATGGACAAGCTGCGCGAGCAGCTGACCGAGGCCTTGTCCAACATCCTCCTCGGCGAGAAGATCCCGCTCGACGTCATCAACGGCCAGTCCGGCGAAATCATCATCCCGGCCAACCGCAAGATCACCAAGACGCTCCTCCGCAAGCTGGCCGCCGTCGCGAAGCACATCGAGATCGATCCGTCCCCGGTTCGCATCAAGATCATGGAGATCATCGCCTCGTTCCAGTCGAAGTTCGACGAGCTCGAGGGCGACCGCGAGCGCAAGATCGCCACGATCGAGACCGGTGATGAGAACGGCCCCGGCGTCATCAAGCAGGTCAAGGTCTACATCGCCACCAAGCAGAAGCTTGAGGTCGGTGACAAGATGGCCGGCCGCCACGGCAACAAGGGCGTCGTCGCCAAGATCGTGCCGGAAGAGGACATGCCCTTCCTGCCCGACGGCACCCCGATCGAAATCTGCCTCAACCCCCTCGGCGTGCCTTCGCGCATGAACGTGGGTCAGGTGCTCGAGACGCACCTCGGCTGGGCTTGCAAAAAGCTCGGCATCAAGGTCGCCACCCCCGTGTTCGACGGTATCCCCGAGAGCAAGGTGCGCGGCTACCTCAAGGAGGCCAAGCTGCCTTCCACCGGCAAGTCCGTCCTCCACGACGGCCGCACCGGCGAGAAACTCGATCAGGAAGTCGTCGTCGGCTACATCTACATGATGAAGCTGAACCACCTTGTGTCGCACAAGATCCATGCCCGCGCGGTCGGTCCTTACTCGCTCGTCACCCAGCAGCCGCTGGGCGGCAAGGCGCAATACGGCGGCCAGCGCTTCGGCGAAATGGAAGTGTGGGCGCTCGAGGCCTACGGCGCGGCGCACACCCTGCAGGAGTTGCTCACCGTCAAGTCCGACGACGTCAACGGCCGCACCAAGATCTACGAGTCGCTCGTCAAGGGCGACAACACGCTGAGCGCCGGCACGCCGGAATCGTTCAACGTGCTGGTCAAGGAAATGCAAGCCCTCGGCCTCGACATCAAACTCGCGAAGCGCACCGCGCTCGGTGAAGCCCTCGGCGGCACCGGCACGCGCTGATCACTTAACACAATATTGGGAGCAAAATCGCCATGAGCACCGAACACGCCCGCGAAGAAGTCCGTTCCGTCCTCGGTTCGGACGAGAACCAGTTCGACAACGTTTCGATCACCGTCGCCGCGCCGGAGACCATCCGCGCCTGGTCGAAGGGTGAGGTCAAGAACCCCGAGACCATCAACTACCGCACCTTCAAGCCCGAGCCGGGCGGTCTTTTCTGCCAAAAGATCTTCGGCCCGGTGCGCGACTACGAGTGCGCCTGCGGCAAATACAAGCGCATCAAATACAAGGATGTCGTCTGCGATCGCTGCGGTGTCGAGGTGACCATCGCCCGCGTCCGCCGCGAGCGCATGGGCCACATCGAGCTCGCCGTCCCCGTCGCCCACATCTGGTTCCTCAAGAGCATGCCGAGCCGCCTCGGCCTCCTGCTCGACATGACCGCCCGTTCGCTCGAGCGCGTCATCTACTACGAGAACTACATGGTGACCAACGCGGGCAAGACGCCGCTCGAGCTCAAGCAGCTCCTCACCGAGACCGAGTTCCAGCAGGCCGTCGATGAATACGGCGCCGATGCCTTCACCGCCAAGATGGGTGCCGAGGCCGTCCGCGACGTGCTCATGCAGATCGACATGGAGGCGGTCGTCGCCGAGCTCCACGAGACGATGCGCGCCACGCGCTCGAAGCAGATCAAGAAGAAGCTCTCCAAGCGCCTCAAGGTGATCGGCGGCTTCATCAGCTCGAAGTCCCGTCCCGAGTGGATGGTGCTCGAGGTCCTCCCCGTCATTCCGCCGGACCTGCGCCCGCTCGTCCCGCTCGAGGGCGGCCGCTTCGCGACCTCCGACCTCAACGACCTCTACCGCCGCGTCATCAACCGCAACAACCGCCTGCGGAACCTGATGCAGCTGAAGACGCCCGACGTCATCATTCACAACGAAAAGCGCATGCTCCAGGAAGCCGTGGACGCGCTCTTCGACAACGGCCGCCACGGCCGCCCGGTCACGGGCGCCGGCAACCGCGCGTTGAAGTCGCTCTCCGACATGCTCAAGGGCAAGCAGGGCCGCTTCCGCCAGAACTTGCTCGGCAAGCGCGTCGATTATTCCGGCCGCTCCGTCATCGTCATCGGTCCCGAGCTCAAGCTCAACCAATGCGGTCTGCCGAAGAAGATGGCGCTCGTCCTCTTCGAGCCGTTCATCATCCGCCGCCTCAAGGAGCTCGGCTTCGTGCACACCGTCCGCGGTGCCCGCAAGATGATCGAGAAAAAGTCCCCGGAAGTCTGGGACATTCTTGAGGAAGTCACCAAGGGCCACCCGGTGCTGCTCAACCGCGCGCCGACGCTGCACCGCCTCTCGATCCAGGCTTTCGAGCCCGTGCTCATCGAGGGTTCGTCCATCCGCGTTCACCCTCTCGTCTGCACGGCTTACAACGCCGACTTCGACGGTGACCAGATGGCCGTCCACGTGCCGCTGTCGCTCGAGGCCATCCTGGAGTGCAAGCTCCTGATGATGTCCACGAACAACATCTTCTCGCCGTCCTCCGGCAAGCCGATCCTCACGCCGTCGCAGGACATCGTCCTCGGCGCCTACTACCTCACCGTCGAGCCGCGCGCCAAGCCCGCCAAGGGCCATCGCGTGCCGCTGCTCTCCGGCCTGCAGGAAGTGCAATACGCCAAGGCCGACGGTGCCCTCAAGGTGCACGACTGGATCCAGCTTCCCAACCCGGACTTCGGCAAGGACACCGTCTTCGGCAACAAGGAGCGCAAGCATCTCCTCACCACCGTCGGTCGCGTGATCTTCAACCAGATCTGGCCTGCCGGCCTCGGCTTCATCAACTTCCCGGTGCCGAAGGGCAAGCTGGGCGACCTCATCCTCAACACCTACAAGGTGGCGGGTGATCGCGTGACCGTCGAGACCCTCGACAAGCTGAAGGAGCTGGGCTTCCAGACCGCCTTCCAGGCCGGCATCTCGATCGGTATCGACGACATGATCATTCCGGAAAACAAGAAGGAGATCGTGCACGACGCCCGCAAGAAGGTCGACGAGGTCGAGTCCCAATACAAGAAGGGCATCATCACCTCCGGCGAGCGCTACAACAAGATCATCGACATCTGGACCGGCGCCACCGACCGCATCGCGAAGTCCGTCTTCGCGAAGCTCGAGAACAACGATGGCAAGCCGGACGTTAACCCGGTTTACATCATGATGGATTCCGGTGCCCGCGGTAACAAGCAGCAGGTTCGCCAGCTGTGCGGCCTCCGCGGCCTCATGGCCAAGCCCTCCGGCGAAATCATCGAGCGCCCCATCCTGTCCTCGTTCCGCGAGGGCCTCACTGTCCTCGAATACTTCATCTCCACGCACGGCGCCCGCAAGGGTCTCGCCGACACCGCCCTCAAGACGGCCGACGCCGGCTACATGACCCGCAAGCTGTGCGACGTGGCCATGGACGCCGTCATCACCGAGGAGGATTGCGGCACGCGCGAGGGCATCTGGAAGCGGGCGATCTTCGAGGGCGAGACCATGCTGGTCTCCCTCGCCGAGCGCATCGTCGGCCGGTTCTCGGCGGACGACGTCTTCGATCCCCTCAACCCGACCAAGACCATCGTGGACGCCGGCGACCTCATCACCGAGGAACTCGCCAAGCGCATCGACGACTCCGGCATCGAGCGCGTCAAGGTGCTCTCGCCGCTCACCTCCACGAGCGAGCAGGGCATCGACGCCAAGTCCTACGGCATCAATCCCGCCACCAACAAGGTCGCGAAGATCGGTGACTCCGTCGGCATCATCGCCGCCCAGTCCATCGGCGAGCCCGGCACGCAGCTCACCATGCGCACGTTCCACATCGGTGGCGTCGCGTCGGCCGGCTCGAAGAATCCCGAGATCAAGGTCCGCAACTCCGGCCTCGTCAAATACCGCGGCCTCCGCCTCGTGCAGACGGCCGAGGGCCACAACATCGTCCTCAACAAGACCGGTTCGCTCCAGATCATCGACGAGAACGATCGCGAGCTGGAGTCCTACCCGATCGTGGTCGGCACCTTCCTCTCCGTCACCGACGGCGCCAAGGTCGCCAAGGGCGAGACCATCGCCCAGTGGGATCCCTACAACATCCCGGTCCTCTCCGAGAAGGCCGGCACGCTCCACTTCAAGGACATGATCCCGGGCGTGACCGTGAAGCGCGAGCTCGACGAGTCCACCGGCCGCATCGCGACCGTGGTCATCGAGCACAAGGAAGACCTCAACCCGCAGATCGAAGTCCGCGACGACCACAACAAGCCGGTCGCCGCTTACTCCATCCCGACGGGTGCGCAGGTCGCGGTCGCCGAGGGTGACATCATCCAGCCCGGTGCGCTGCTCGCCAAGACCCCGCGCCAGGCGTCCGTCACCAAGGACATCACCGGTGGTCTCCCGCGCGTGGCCGAGCTCTTCGAAGCCCGCCGCCCGAAGGAAGCCGCCGAGATGGCCCGCATCGAGGGTGTGGTCTCCTTCGAGGGCTCCATCCGCGGCAAGCGCAAGCTCGTCGTCCGCCAGGAGGAATCCGGCGCCGAGGAGGAACACCTGATCCCGCACGGCAAGCACATCATCGTGCAGGCCGGCGACGTCGTCCACAAGGGCCAGCACCTCACCGAAGGCTCCGCCGATCCGCACGAGATTCTCGAGATCCTCGGGCCCACGGCGCTCTACGAGTTCCTCATCGGCCAGGTGCAGGAAGTCTACCGTCTCCAGGGCGTGTCGATTAACGACAAGCACATCGAGGTCATCATCCGCCAGATGCTCCGCAAGGTTCGCATCAGCGATCCGGGTGACACCGAGTGGTTCTGGGGCGAGCAGATCGACCGCACGGCCTTCCTCCGCGAGAACAAGCGCATGGAAGCCGCCGGCGGCAAACCCGCCGAGGCTGAGCCGATCCTGCTGGGCATCACCAAGGCCTCGCTCGAGACCGAGAGCTTCATCTCGGCCGCCTCCTTCCAGGAGACGACCCGCGTCCTCACCGACGCCTCGACGCTGGGCAAGGTCGACAACCTGAAGGGCTTCAAGGAAAACGTCATCATGGGTCACTTGATCCCGGCGGGCACGGGCCTCCCGGCTTACAAGAAGCTCCGCGTGACGCTCCCCCTCGGCGGCGAGATCCCGATGGACGAGGCCCCGAAAGCCACCGCCGAAGCCAGCTAAGTCGGGTAGGGCGAGTTCTCCGAACGAGCCGTTTCTCTCTCAAAGCCGCGGACGAAAGTCCGCGGCTTTTTTCACACCCGCCCGCAGTCCATCGCGCTGTTCCGGTGTGTCGGGCATCTCTCCGATGGCGGAAGCTCATAATGAACCGCACAAGCCAACCAACGCACGGTGAGGACAGCGTGCCAAAAAATAGACGCGTTGAGCACCTTCTCGGTTATGAACCTCCTGACGCGGAGCAAAGTTCACCTACTCAAACTAAACATCCCAGTGACTTGCCCGCCTCGTGCCACTTGTCCTCGGTCAACGGCGGAAGACCCACGGCCGCTTTAATCCGTGATGAATCCGGCCAAACTAAAGTAGGGATGCGAGCACCCAAGCTATGTGACGGCAGTGTGGTGATTTCAGGCGCTGCTGCTCAAGGTCCGAGGCTCCCTAAATTTGGGTGTGCCGGCCGCTGGGGACACAGCCTGGGATCGCTTAAGGAAGCGCTGAATAATTCGCCGACAAATTTTGGTTAGCCGTATGGGGATTGTTTTTTCACCTTTGAGTCTGCCAAACCAAATATCGAATATGCGATCATACAGCGCTTCGATTTTTCGGGCTTCGATTAAATCGGCGCTTCCTTAAAACGCGCCCGGAGGGCGCGTTCCACCTTCCGAACCGGCTCAATATATATTTTACAATTGTCTGCCGCATCAAGCGTTGGTTGTGAATAACTTTTTCGGGTTATTTTTGATTTATCACTTGATAGGGAAGGAAGCCGCCTGCTTTGTTGTCTGCTCCATTCGTCACTTACAGCACCTCTGGCCAAACTAGAGGGGCACCTGACGCCACGGTTTCGGGCGGTTTTCCCTCTGAAATTCGTGTTTCCACCTAAAGCGCGAAATAGTGCTTGCCGGAGGCTTCGTCTCCGGTAGGTTCCGCGCCTTTTCCACTTTTACCAACCTCCTTCCAACTTCATGCCAACCATCAACCAACTCGTGAGAAAGGGACGCCGCAAAGTCACTGCGAAGTCCAAGGCTCCGGCGCTCGAGGGTAATCCCTTCCGCCGCGGCGTCTGTGTGCAGGTCATGACCCGCACGCCGAAGAAGCCGAACTCGGCCATCCGCAAGGTCGCCAAGGTCCGCCTCACGAATGGCACGGAGGTCATCTCCTACATCCCGGACGAGGGCCACAATCTCCAGGAGCACTCCATTGTGCTCGTGCGCGGTGGCCGCGTGAAGGATCTCCCCGGCGTCCGCTACCACATCGTGCGTGGCACCCTCGACGCCACCGGCGTCGAGAAGCGCCGCCGTTCCCGCTCCAAATACGGCGTCAAACGCCCGAAAGCCGCCAAGTAACCCCGTTCTTTTTTAAGCCGCCATGTCACGCCGCCGCAGAGCCACTCGCCGTCCCACCGTCCCGGATGTCCGCTATAACAGCGCCCTGGTGACCCACCTTATCAATGTCATCATGAAGAGCGGCAAGCGCACGCTCGCCGAGCGCATCGTTTACGGTGCCTTCGAGAAGGTGAGCGAGAAGCTCCAGAAGGGCGACCCGGTCGACCTGCTGCTGGGCGCGATGGAAAACGCCCGCCCGAAGCTTGAGGTCAAGAGCCGCCGCGTCGGTGGCGCCACCTACCAGGTGCCGGTGGAAATCTCCTTTGAGCGCCAGGAATCCCTGGCTCTCCGCTGGATCGTCAACGCCGCCACCGGCCGCAAGGGCACGCCGATGCGCGAAGCCATCGCCGCCGAGATCGTGGACGCCTACAACAACACCGGCTCCGTCGTGAAGAAGAAGGAAGAAATGCACAAGATGGCCCAGGCCAACCGTGCGTTCGCCCACCTCCGCTGGTAAGGAATTTCTCGAATGTCCGTCGCTGCTCCCACCATCTCAATCGTCACCGACAAGGCGAAGATTTCGCCCGTCAACTCGAAGGACCGTCCCTTCCCGCTGGAATGGACGCGCAATATCGGCATTGCCGCGCACATCGACGCCGGCAAGACGACCACCACCGAGCGCATCCTTTTCTACTCCGGCGCCGTCCACAAGATGGGCGAAGTCCATGAAGGCACGACCGTGACCGACTGGATGGAGCAGGAGCGCGAGCGCGGCATCACCATCACCGCCGCCGCCATTTCCTGCGCCTGGAACGCCTCCTGGGGCCCGTGGAAGGGCATCAAGCAGCGCATCAACATCATTGACACCCCCGGACACGTGGACTTCACGGCCGAGGTGGAGCGCTCGCTCCGCGTGCTCGACGGCGCCGTCGCCGTGTTCTGCGCCGTCGCCGGCGTGCAGCCCCAGTCCGAGACCGTCTGGCGCCAGGCCAACAAATACCGCGTCCCGCGCGTGGCGTTCATCAACAAGATGGACCGCACCGGCGCCGACTTCTTCCGCGCCGTCTCCGAGATGCGTGAGAAGCTGAAGGCCAACGCGCACCCGATTTTCCTGCCCATCGGCAAGGAGGAGAACTTCTCCGGCCTCGTCGACCTCGTGCAGAACGTCGCCTACTCCTTCGAGGAAGACCCGAAGGACCAGCTGGGCATGAACCCGAAGACGATTCCGATTCCGGCCGACATGGCGGCGCAGGCCAAGGAATACCGCGACAAGCTGATCGAGGCCGTGTCCGATTTCGACGACACCATCGCCGAGAAATACCTCGGCGGTGAGGAGATCACCACGCCCGAGCTCATGCTCGCCGTGCGCAAGGCCACCATCTCGCTCAAGTTCACCGGCGTCATCCCCGGCTCCGCCTTCAAGAAGAAGGGCGTGCAGCGTCTCCTCGACTGTGTCGTCAACTATCTCCCGAACCCGATCGACGTTCCCCCGATGCAGGGCCAGGACAGCGACGGCAAGGAAGTCGCCGCCATCGTCGACGACAAGGCCAAGATGGCCGGCCTCGCGTTCAAGCTCTGGAACGACCCGTTCGTCGGCCGCCTCGTGTTCTTCCGCGTTTACACCGGCGTGCTGAACAAGGGCACCGCAGTTTACAACCCGCGCACCCGCCGCAGCGAGCGTGTCTCCCGCCTCGTCCTCATGCGCGCCATCGAGCGCGAGGAAATTGACAAGGCCTACTCGGGTGACATCTGCGCCGTCGTCGGCGTCAAGGACGTCATCACGGGTGACACCCTGTGCGACGAGGATTTCGACATCCGCCTCGAGCCCCCGTCCTTCCCGGAGCCCGTCATCTCGATGTCCATCGAGCCGAACTCCAAGGCCGACCAGGAGAAGCTGGGCGTCGCGCTCCAGCGCCTCGTCGCCGAGGATCCGACCCTGCGCGTCAAGACCGACCAGGACACCGGCCAGACCATCCTCGCCGGCATGGGCGAGCTTCACCTCGAGATCATCATCGACCGCATGAAGCGCGAGTTCAAGGTCGAGGCCTCTTCCGGCAAGCCCCAGATCGCCTATCGCGAGACCATCACCAAGGCGTCCGAAGGCGAGGGCAAGTTCATCCGCCAATCCGGCGGCAAGGGCCAATACGGCCATGTCGTCATCAAGATGGAGCCGAACGAAAAGGGGAAGGGCGTCGAGGTCATCAACGAGACCGTGGGCGGCTCCATTCCGAAGGAATTCATCAAGCCCGCCACCGACGGCCTGCTGGAAGGCGCCAACAACGGCGTCATCGCCGGCTTCCCCGTGGTTGACGCGATCGTCCGCATCGTGGACGGCTCGTTCCACGAGGTGGACTCGTCCGAAATGGCGTTCAAGATGGCCGGCATCTTCGCGTTCAAGGAAGCGATGAAGAAGGCCGGCCCGATCATGCTCGAGCCCATCATGGGCGTCGAGCTCACCACCCCGGAAGAGTATCAGGGCGACCTGATGGGCGACATCAACCGCCGCCGGGGCCAGATCCAGGGCATGGAGAACAAGACCGGCGCTTGCATCATCACGGCGCACGTCCCGCTCGAACTGCTCTTCGGCTACGTCACCGACATCCGCTCCCTCTCGAAGGGCCGCGCCAGCGCGTCCATCACGCCTTCGCACTTCGCGCAGGTCCCGAACGCCCAACTCGCCAAGATCGTGGAGTCCAACGCCAAGGGCCCCGCCCGCACCTGATTTTTCAACCCTCGTTCTTTATACCGCCATGAAAGGCCAACGCATTCGCATCAAACTCCAGGGCTACGACTATCGCGTCATCGACCAGTCCGCGCTCGAAATCGTCGAAACCGCCAAGCGCTCCGGCGCCCGCGTTTCCGGCCCGATTCCGCTGCCCACCCACATTGTGAAGCTGTCCGTCAACCGCTCCCCGCACGTCGACAAGAAGTCCGTCGAGCAGTTCGAATCGCGCACCCACAAGCGCCTCATCGACATCATGGAGCCCACCGCCCAGACCGTCGACGAGCTCAAGAAACTCAACCTCCCGTCCGGCGTCGATATCACCATCAACGTCTAACATTTCTCACCCACAACCATCTTAGCCAAGCCAGCCGGCTCACCCCGGCCCTTGCTAAAGTAGGTCTAAACAAACGGCGCTCACCCGCCACCTACCACTTAGCCCATGATCGCTACATTACTCGGAAAAAAAATCGGCATGACCCAGGTCTACGACGCGCAAAACGTCCTGGTCCCGGTCACCGTGGTGGAAGCCGGCCCGTGCCCGGTCGTCCAAATCAAGACTGTTGAGACCGACGGCTACAATGCCGTGCAGCTCGGCTTCGGCGCCCAGAAGGCGAAGAACGCCACCAAGGCCGAGGCCAACCACGCCAAGAAGGCCGGCCTCGAATCGACGCCCCGCGTGCTCAACGAAGTCCGCCTCACCGAGGCCTTCTCCGGCAAGGCCGGCGATGTGCTCACGGTCGCGGTGTTTGCGGAAGGCCAGGTCGTCGACGTGCTCGGCGTCTCGAAGGGCAAGGGCTTCCAGGGCGTCGTCAAGCGCTTCCGTGTCGGCGGCGGCCCCGCCTCCCACGGTTCCATGTTCCACCGCCGCATCGGTTCCATCGGTATGCGCCAGACCCCGGGCCGCTCCTGGAAGAACCAGCGCATGCCCGGTCACATGGGCACGGATAACCGCACGGTGCAGAACCTGCGGGTCGTGAAAATCATCGCCGACAAGAACCTCATCCTCGTCAAGGGCGCCATTCCCGGTGCCAACGGCGACGATGTCATCATCCGCTCCGGCAAGAAGGCCAAGCCGGCCAAGCAAGCCTAAGTCCACCGGAGAACGTAATCCATGAAGCTCAAATTTTTCACCTCCGACGCCACCCAGAGTTCCGAGAAGGAATTCAACCTCCCGACCTTTGAAGGCTCCCGCGGCCTGCAGGCCGTCAAGGAGGTCGTCGTGGCCCACCGCGCCAACGCCCGGCAGGGCACGCGCTCGACCAAGACCCGTGGCGAAGTCCGCGGCGGCGGCAAGAAGCCGCACGCCCAGAAGGGCACCGGCCGCGCGCGCGCCGGCTCCATCCGCTCCCCCCTGTGGTCCGGTGGCGGTGTCGTGTTCGGCCCGAAGCCCCGCGATTTCTCCAAGAAGATCAACGGCAAGGTCAAGACCCTCGCCTTCGGCCGCGCCCTGTTCGACCGCGCGACCGCCGGTGACATCTCGGTCATCGAGGCCTTCGCGCCCAAGCAGGCCAAGACCAAGCTTATGGGCGAGGTCATCACCCGCATCGCCCCCAAGGGCAAGGTGCTCATCGTTGACGCGCCCTTCACGACCGAGGCCCAGCGCGCCGCGCGCAACCTCGACCGCGTCACGCTGCAGGACGCCTCGAAGCTCAACACCCTTGATCTCGTCCAATACGCCGGGATCGTCGTTTCCAGCAAGGCCCTGGAGCAGATCATCGCCCGCGCCAACGGAGGTCAGTCATGATTAACGCCGAACAGATTCTCAAAACCATCCGCCTGACGGAGAAATCCAACAAGCTCTCCTCAAACTACGGCCAGTATACCTTCGAGGTCTATCCGTCCGCGACGAAGCACACCGTGCGCGCCGCCGTCGAGCAGACCTTCAAGGTCACCGTCACGCGCGTGAACATCCAGAACCGCAAGGGCAAGCCGAAGCGTTCGCGCCAGGGCCGCCCCATCACCGCGTCCGACAGCAAGCGCGCCATCGTCACCCTCAAGACGGGTGACAAGATCGAACTCACCTGATTCCCGGAGCCCACCCATCATGGCCCTTAAATCCTTCCGTCCCCTCACCGCGTCCCTCCGGTTCACCACCCTGAACCGCCCGGCCGAGATCAGCGACAAGCGCCCCGAGCGTTCACTCGTCGAGTCGAAGAGCAAGTCCGGCGGCCGCAATGCCTATGGTCGCATCACCTCCCGCCGTCGTGGCGGCGGCCACAAGAAGCTCTACCGCATCATCGACTTCAAGCGCGGCAAGCTCGACATGCCCGCCAAGGTGCAGGCGATCGAATATGATCCGAACCGCACCGCGCTCCTCGCGCTGCTCGCCTATGCCGACGGCACGAAGAGCTACATCCTGGCGCCCCTCGGCCTCAAGGTGGGCGACACCGTTTACAGCGCGCTGAAGACCGACACCAACGACTTCAAGCCGGGCAACTCCTTCCTGCTCTCCTCGATTCCGCCGGCCACCAAGCTGCACGCCGTCGAGATGCTCCCGGGCAAGGGCGCCCAGATCGCCCGCGCCGCCGGCACCTCCGCCGAACTCGTGGCCATCGAGCACGGCTACGCGCAGATCCGCCTCTCCTCCGGCGAAACCCGCCTGGTTCACGCCCAGTGCCGCGCCACCATCGGCGAGGTTGCCAACGCCGACCACGGCAAGCGCAAGCTCGGCAAGGCCGGCCGCAACCGCTGGCTCGGCAAGCGCCCGCGCGTGCGCGGCGTCGCCATGAACCCCGTCGACCACCCGAACGGTGGCGGTCAGGGCAAGTCCAAGGGTGGTGGCGGCCGCCAGCACCTCGTCTCCCCTTGGGGCCAGCTCGCGAAGGGTTTCCCGACCCGCCGCCGCGCCAAGTTGTCCAGCTCCTTCATCCTGGTGCGCGCCAACGGCCGCCCGCCGCGCAACAAGAAATAATCCCAACGACTCCGCACCATGGCACGTTCCATCAAGAAAGGTTTCTTTGTCGACTACCACCTCCTGGAAAAAATCCAGAAGGCGGCCTCGGCTGGCGGGGCCCGCAAGCCCATCCAGACCTGGTCCCGTCGCTCCACCATCACGCCCGAGTTCGTCGGCCACACCATCAGTGTCCACAACGGCAAGGCGCACATCGCCGTCTACATCACGGAGAACATGGTCGGGCACAAGCTCGGCGAGTTCGCCCCGACGCGCATCTTCAAGGCGCACGGCGGCATGACCCGCAAGGAAATCTGAGGCCGTTGCCCAACCAGGACACCACAATGGAAATTCAAGCTCTCACCCGCAACGCGCGCATGTCGCCCAAGAAGGTCCGCGAAGTCGCGCGCCTCATCCAGGGCCGCCCCGTCACCGAGGCGATCGACTTCCTCACGCTCATCCCGCGCAAATCCTCTCGCCTCCTCGTCAAGACGCTCAAGAGCGCCGTGGCGAACGCCGAGAACAACAACAGCATCACCGCCGACCAGCTCACCGTGCACCGCGCCCTCATCGAGAACGGCCCCGTGCTCAAGCGCTTCAAGGCCGGCGCCAAGGGCTCGGCCAAGCCGCGCGTCAAGCGCATGTCCCACCTCCGCATCATCCTCTCCGACGGCAAATCCAACTAACTTACTTCCATGGGCCAAAAGACCAACCCTACAGGCTTCCGCCTCGCCGTCCGCCGCAACTGGCAGTCGCGCTGGTTCGCGCGCAAGAAGGATTTCGCCAAGCTCCTCCACGAGGACCAGATCATCCGCTCCACGCTGATGGAGAAGCTCAAGCAGGCCTCCGTGCCGCGCATCTTCATCGAGCGCGCCGGCAACCGCGTCCGCGTCAAGATTTTCACCGCCCGGCCCGGCATTGTCATCGGTAAGAAGGGTCAGGAAGTGGAGAACATGAAGGTCCAGCTCGGCAAGCTCACCGGCAAGGAAGTTCTCCTCGACATCCAGGAAGTGAAGAAGCCCGAGGTCGAGGCCCAGCTCGTCGCCGAGAACGTCGCCCTCCAGCTCGAGCGCCGCATCGCCTTCCGCCGCGCCATCAAGAAGTCCATTCAGATCGCCATGTCCCTCGGCATCGACGGCATCAAGATCCAGTGCTCGGGCCGCCTCGGCGGCACCGACATCGCCCGCCGCGAGTGGCAGCGCCAAGGCCGCATCCCGCTGCACACCCTGCGCGAGAACATCGACTACGGCTTCGCCGAGGCCCAGACCGTCTGGGGCAAGATCGGCGTGAAGTGCTGGATCTGCAAAAAGGACGAATCCAACTGACCTCATTTTCGATTTTAGAATCTCGATTTTCGACTGGCCTCCGGCCGTGAAGATCGGATCGGCAATCGAAAATCAAAAATCGAAAATCCAAAATCCTCATGGCTCTCGCTCCCTCCCGCACCAAATTCCGCAAGTCGATGAAAGGCTCGCGCGCTGGCAACGCCAAGCGCGGCAACACGCTCGCCTTCGGCGAATACGGCCTCCAGTCGCTCTCGCGCGGCCCCATGACCGGCCAGCAGATCGAGGCCGCCCGCGTCACCATCGCCCGCCACCTCAAGCGCAAGGGCAAGCTCTGGATCCGCGTGTTCCCCCACAAGCCGGTCACCAAGAAGCCCGCCGAGGTGCGCATGGGCCAGGGCAAGGGCCCGGTCGAGTTCTACGTCGCCGTCATCAAGCCCGGCGCCGTCCTCTTCGAACTCGCCGGCGTGCCGACGTCCCTCGCCAAGGAGGCCTTCCGCCTCGCCGACGCCAAGCTGCCGTTCCGCTGCCGCTTCATCGCCCGCGAAGGCATCGCCGTCTAAAGTTAACCGGAGATACCGCTATCATGACTTCCAAAGAAATCCGCGACCTCGCCCCGAGCGAACTCACCACCAAGCTTCGCGAGACCCGCGAGGCCCTCCTCCAGCTCCGACTGCGCAAGAACAGCGGCCAGGTCGAGAAGCCGCACCTCCTGCGCGCCTATCGCAAGGACATCGCGCGCCTCCTGACGGAGATTGCATCCAAGAAAACCGCCAAGTCCAAGGCCGCCTGAGCCAACCGCATCCACCCATGTCCACTCACGAACGCCACAACCGCCGCAAGACCCTCATCGGTTTCGTCAGCTCCAAGATGGGCGACAAGTCCGTCAAGGTCACCGTCCCCTACAAGACTCCGCATCCGCGTTACCACAAGGTCATCAACCGCAAGACCGTTCTCCACGTCCATGATGAGAAGAACGAGACCAAGATGGGCGACAAGATCGAGGTCATGGAGACCCGCCCGATCAGCCGCCTGAAGCGCTGGCGCGTCATCCGCGTCGTCGAGGCCGCCGTGGGCGTCGGCATCGTGGCGGTGTCCGAGAAGGATGTCGCCGAGGCCGTGCCGACCAAGACCACCAAGACCAACGTGGCCGCCAAGGCCTAAACCTCCGCCGGAGATACCACCATGATCCAGATGCGTTCCATTCTCGACATTGCCGACAACACCGGCGCGCGCCGCGCGTCGATGATCGGCAAGATCGGGCATCCCTCCCGCTACGCCCACGTCGGTGACATCATCACCATCAACATCAAGGAGAGCAGCACCGACGCCACCGTGAAGAAGGGCGAGGTCGTCAAGGCCGTCATCGTCCGCACCCGCGCCCCGCTGCGCCGCGCCGACGGCAGCTACCTCCGCTTCGACTCCAACGCCGTCGTCATCATCGGCGAGGACGGCAACCCGAAGGGCACCCGTATCTTCGGCCCGGTCGCCCGCGAGCTCCGCGGCAAGAACTACGCGAAGATCATCTCCCTCGCGCCGGAGGTCCTCTAACATGTCCCAGAAATTCCATATCAAGAAGAACGACGTCGTGGTCGTCATCGCCGGCTCCCACAAGGGCAAGTCGGGCAAGGTGCTCGAGATCCGCTCGGCCAAAAGCCGGGCCGTCGTCGAGGGCGTGGCCATGATCAAGCGCCACCTCAAGAAGTCCCAGGAGAATCCGCAGGGCAAGATCGCCGAGCGCGAAGGCACCATCCACGTCTCCAACCTCATGCTTCAGTCGCGTTTTGACGCCACGAAGCGCAAGAAGACCGCTGCTCCGGCGGCCAAGGCCTGAGTAGGCGAGGGGACCGCAACCATCATTAAACCATCAGCATCCGGGTCGGAAATCCGGTTAGCACCATGAGCAAACAACCCACTCCTCTCCAGAAATACTACGCCGAGACCGTCGCCCCGGCCTTGATGGCCTCCCGCGGCTACAAGAACAAGCACCAGGTGCCCAAGCTCGAGAAGATCGTGATCAACACCGGCATCAGCTCCGATGCCGACAAGAACCAGATCGCCGACACCGCCCGCGACATCGGGCTCATCGCCGGCCAGAAGCCGGTGCTGAACCGCTCGAAGAAGGCCATCGCCAACTTCAAGCTGAAGCCCAACCAGGTCACCGGCTGCCACGTCACCCTGCGCGGCGAGAACATGTGGCACTTCCTCATGCGCCTCCTGGCCGTGGCGCTGCCCACCATCCGCGATTTCCGCGGCGTGCCCAACAAGCTCGATGGACAGGGCAACTACACCATCGGCATCACCGATTTCACCATCTTCCCCGAGATTGTCGTCGAGAACAACAAGCGCGCCATGGGCCTGGACATCACGCTGGTGACCTCCGCCCCGACCGATGACGAGGCCCGCGATCTCCTCAAGGCCCTCGGCATGCCCTTCCGCCGCATCGAGGCCGCCACCCCGACCAAGACTTCCGCCGCCTAACCCTTCCGACCATGCCGAAAACTTCCGCCATCGAACGCAACAAGAAGCGCATCCGCCTCGTCGAGAAGCACGCCGCCAAGCGCGCCGAGCTGAAGGCCATCCTGGCCAACCCGGCGACGACCGACACCGAGTTCTTCGCCGCCCAGAAGAAGCTGGCCAAGCTCCCGCGCAATTCCTCCAAGGTCCGCGTCCGCAACCGCTGCTCGCTCAGCGGCCGCCCGCGCGGCTTCCACCGCCGTTTCGGCGTCTCTCGCATCACGCTTCGTGAGCTCGCGCTCGCCGGCAAGATCCCGGGCGTCACCAAGTCCTCCTGGTAAACCACCACTTTCCCGCCGGAAGTCGGATATGATCCGACGGGCCACACCAACCAACATCCATCCATGACAGACCCGATCAGTGATTTCCTGACCCACCTTCGCAATGCGTCGAAGGCCGGTCTCGCCCAGTGCGTTTCCCCGCACTCGAAGCTCAAGGAGAGCCTCGCCAACATCCTCAAGTCCGAGGGCTACGTCCGCGACGTGGCCACCGGCGCCGACGAGCGCGGCCACAAGACCCTCGTCGTTTCGATGAAGTATGTCGACAGCGCCCCCGTCATCACGGGCCTCAAGCGCTCCTCGACCCCGGGCCGCCGCATCTATTCCGGTTACTCGGAGATTCCCCGCGTCCTCAACGGGCTGGGCATCGCCATCATTTCCACCTCCAAGGGCCTCATGAAGGACCAGGACGCCCGCCGCAACAAGCTCGGCGGTGAACTCGTCTGCACCGTCTGGTAAGGAGCACCACCACCATGAGCAGAATTGGCAAACAACCCGTTCAGATTCCCGACAAGGTCAAGGTCGACATCAAGGGCACCACGGTGTCCGTCGACGGCCCCAAGGGCAAAGTCTCCAAGACCTTCGCCTCCGTCGTGAAGATCGAGAAGAAGGACAACAGCATCGTCGTCGCCCCGACCGAGGAGACCCGTTTCTCCAAGGCCATGTATGGCACCGCCCGTTCGGTGATCGCCGGCATGGTCAAGGGCGTCAGCGTCGGCTACGCGAAGGAGCTCGAGATTCAGGGCGTCGGCTTCAAGGCCGCGCTCAAGGGCAAGCAGCTCGACCTCGCGCTCGGCTACTCGCACGCCATCCTCCACGACATCCCCGAGGGCATCAAGGTCACGGTCACCGACCAGACCAAGCTCAAGATCGAGGGCGCCGACAAGCAGCTCGTCGGCCAGGTCACCGCCGAGATCCGCGCCTATTACCCGCCGGAGCCGTATAAGGGCAAGGGCGTCCGTATCGTCGGCGAGCACGCCGAACGCGTCCGCCGCAAGGAAGGCAAGACCGTCGCCTAACCCGGAAACCAACCATGAAAACTGTTTACAAGGCCCAGCTCCTCCAGAAGCGCAAATGGCGCATCCGCAAGAAGGTGACCGGCACCGCCGCTCGCCCGCGCCTCAGCGTCAAGTTCTCCGGCAAGCACATCTACGCGCAGGCCGTCAACGATGCCGCCGGCACGACCCTCGTGTTCCTCTCGACCCTCGATTCCGAGGTGAAGAAGGGCGGCGCGAAGGGCAATGTCTCCGGTGCCAAGTCCCTCGCCGTTGCCTTCGCCGCCAAGGCCAAGGCCGCTGGCATCACCTCCGTGGTGTTCGATCGCAACGGTCGCCCCTATCACGGCCGCGTCAAAACCTTTGCCGAAGCCGCCCGAGAGGGTGGTCTGCAATTCTAATCTACGTCCATGGCTAACAATAATCGGTCTTTTTCCTCCGGTCCCGCGGGTGCTGAATCCGCCGAGCCCGGCATGTTCGAGAAGGTGGTCTTCATCAATCGCTGCGCCAAGGTCGTGAAAGGCGGCCGCCGCTTCAGCTTCTCCGCCCTGTCCGTCGTCGGCGACGGCAAGGGAAATGTGGGCATCGGCTACGGCAAGGCCAACGAGGTCCCCGATGCCATCAAGAAGTCCACCGAATCCGCCAAGAAGCGCATGGTCTCCGTGAAGCTCAAGGGCAGCACGATTCCGCACGAGGTGCTCGGCGAGTTTGATGGCGGCAAGGTTTTCCTCCGCCCTGCGTCCACCGGCACCGGCCTCATCGCCGGCGGCGGCGTCCGCGCGGTCCTGGAGGCGGCCGGCGTCCACAACGTCCTCACGAAGTCGATGGGTTCCAAGAACCACATCGCCGTCGTCCATGCGACCCTCAACGGCCTGCGCAAGCTGCGCCTTGATGCGGACTTCAAGGCGCTCCGCGCCTAAGCTCGCAAATCTATCATCATCCGAGTCGCTCCGAGCTTTGGCGAGGGGCGGCGCCAAGAAAATCAGGAATCAATCAAATGCGTCTCCATAATCTCGTTAACGTCAAGGGTGCGGTCCACCGCAAGAAGCGCGTCGGTTGCGGCGAAGGCGGCGGCCACGGCAAGACCTCCGGTGTCGGCGGCAAGGGCCAGAAGGGCCGCTCCGGCGGCTCCATCCGCCCCGGCTTCGAAGGCGGCCAGATGCCCCTCTACCGCAAGCTCCCGCACCGCGGTTTCAACAACTACGAATTCCGCACGAGCTACGCCGTCGTCAACGTCGGTGATCTCGCCGCGCTTGATGCCAAGGTTTCCGAGGTGAACGCCGAGGTGCTCGCCGCCGCCGGTCTCATCCGCCCCGGCGTCAAGCTGCTCAAGGTCCTCGGTGACGGCGAAATCAGCCGCGCCCTCAAGGTCACGGCCCAGAAATTCACCGGCTCGGCCAAGGCCAAGCTGGAGAAGGCCGGTGGCCAGGCCATCGTCGGCTGACGCCTCTGATTTTCGATTTTTGATTCTCGATTTTCGAGTGGGGCGCCGCCGCGGCTTAACCTTCGGAATCGGAACCTGAAATCGAAAATCGAGAATCAAAAATCGAAAATCCCATCCCTGTGTTTTCCGCCTTCGCCAATTCCCTGAAGATTCCCGAGCTCCGCTCGCGTATCCTCTACACGCTTAGCCTCCTCTTTGTGGCCCGGGTGGGTGCGCACATCCCGCTGCCCGGCATTGATCCGAAGCCGCTGCTGACGTTCTTCGAGGCGCAGACTGCCGCGGGTGGCGGCGGCCTGATGGGCCTCTATAATATGTTCACCGGCGGCGCGCTCCTCAAGGGCGCCGTCTGCGCCCTGGGCATCATGCCCTACATCAGCGCGTCCATCATCTTCCAGCTGATGACGGCGGTGGTTCCGGCGCTCAGCCGCCTCCAGCAGGAGGGTGACGTCGGCCGCCAGAAGCTCACGCAATACACGCGCTACCTCACGGTCGCCATTTGCTTGGTCCAGGCGATCCTGCTCGTCCTCACCCTCGAGAATCCGGGCAAGCTTTTCGCCGGCTACGATGTGAACACCTACGGCCAGATCGTGATCATGAGCCACTGGATGTTCCTGGTCACCTCCACGATCTACATGACCGCGGGCACCATGCTCCTCATGTGGCTGGGCGAGCAGATCACCCAGCGCGGCATCGGCAACGGCGTCTCCCTGCTCATCACCGTCGGCATCCTCGCCGACATCCCGGGCGCGGCCGTCGCGACCTACCAGCTCTTTTTCGCTCCGGTCGGCGTCGCCCAGCTCGGCCTGCCCCAGGGCATCATGATGGTGGCCCTCTTCCTCATCGTTACGATGGGCATCATCGCCGTCACCCAGGGCCAGCGCAAGATCCCGGTCCAGTATGCCAAGCGGGTTGTCGGCCAGAAGGTCTACGGCGGGCAGAGCTCGTTCCTGCCGCTCAAGGTCAACTACTCCGGCGTCATGCCCGTCATCTTCGCCAGCGCGATCCTGATGTTCCCGCAGCAGATCTTCTCCCAGGTCGGCGCGGCGTTCAACATGCCGTTCCTGGTCGAGTTCGCGAACAACCTGCTGCAGGGGCACTGGATGTATTACACCCTGATGTCGCTGCTCATCCTGTTCTTCAGCTATTTCTGGGTGTCGGTCATGTTCAAGCCGATCCAGATCGCCGACGACCTGAAGAAATACGGCGGCTACATCCCCGGCGTCCGCCCGGGCGAGCCGACGGCCAGCTTCCTCGACTTCATCATGACGCGCCTGACGCTCGCCGGTGCCGTGTTCCTCACCGTCATCGCCATCCTGCCGGACTTGCTGCTGTTCCAGCTGAAGGTCCCGCCGCGCATCGCCTATTTCTTCGGCGGCACCGGCATGCTGATCACGGTCGGCGTCATCCTCGACACGATGCGCCAGATCGAAACCTTCCTCCTGCAGCGGCACTACGACGGGTTCCTGAAGAAGGGCCGCGTTCGCGGGCGCAGCACCTCGACCGCCGTCGCCCTGGGTGAGGCCGCCAGCGAGAAAGCGGTTATGCAACTCACTACCGTTATGGTGGTTATCCTATTGGTAGGTTTGACGGCTTGGGCTGTCCGACACTTCGCTCTTTAACCCTTTACTTCGGTGAAAGGGACTGAACACTCCAGCCCCCTTTCCGCTTTCGCCTCGGCGAAAGCCAAGTTCCTTCTCCTTGGTCCATCCGGTCCGCACTTCGCGGGCCTGCTTCTCCAAGGCCGTTCTTTGAATCTTGAGCACGTCTCTCCTGCGTCCCTTGTGCAACAGGAGATTTCGCGACGCACCCCGCTCGGCCAACAGGCCGCTGCGGCCCTCTCGCGCGGCCCCGCCGCGCCAGACCAGCTAGCCCTCGCGCTCCTGCGCAAGTGGTTCTGGGCGCGCAAACCCGATGCGGGATTCCTTCTCGAAGGCTTCCCGGCTACGCTGCTCCAAGCGTTGGTGTTCGACGAGTGGCTCGAAACCCGCGGTGAAATCCTCGCCGCCGTGTTCGCCGCTCCTGCCGCCCCGGCGGACGTCGTCACCCACTACCGCACCCAGGGCCTCCTTTGCGAGGCCCTCCGCGCCGCCGCCTGATGATCCCGATCAAGAATTCCGAGGGTATCAAACGGATGCGCGAGGCCTGCGCCGTCGCCGCGACCGTTCTCGCGCGGCTGAGGGAGCAGGTTCGTCCCGGTATCACGACCCACGACTTGGATCAAATCGGCCGCGATCTCATCGCCTCGCTTGGCGCCCGCAGCGCCTGCCACGGCTACCAATCGCACTCGCGCCGCACGCCGGCTTATCCCGCCTATACCTGCCTCTCGGTCAACGAAGAGGTCGTCCACGGCATCGGTTCCCTGAAGCGCATCCTGCGCGATGGTGACATCATCGCGCTCGATGTGGTCGTCGAATACAACGGCTACATCGGCGACAACGCCACGACGGTTCCGGTGGGCACCATTGCCCCCCGCACCGCCGAGCTGCTGAAAGTGACCGAAGAGGCCTTGGCCCTTGGCATCAAGCAGGCGCAGGTCGGCAACCGCATCGGCGACATTTCGCACACGGTGCAGACTTACGTCGAGGCTCGCGGCTTCAGCGTCGTCCGCGAGATGGTCGGTCACGGGGTCGGCCGCGCGATGCACGAGGAGCCGCAGATCCCGAACTTCGGCCGCCGCAATACCGGCGAGAAGATCCGGCCCGGCATGACGCTCGCCATCGAGCCCATGGTCAACCTCGGCGGCCACGCGGTCCGCACCCTCAGCGACGGGTGGACCGTCGTCACCACCGACGGCCAGCCCTCCGCCCACTTCGAACACACCGTGCTCACCACCGATTCCGGCCCCGAGATCCTCACGATCCCGCGCGCCACCTGAACTTCCCTCTCTCGTCCTTACCACCTTAAACCTTACCACTTAAACCCACAATCCTATGCCTCGTCTCCTCGGCGTTGAACTCCCCGCCAAAAAGAAAATCGGATACTCCCTCCGGTATATCTACGGTATTGGCCCGGCCCGGGCCGACCTCATCATCGCGACCGCCGGTCTCGATGCCAACATGCGCGCCTCGGACCTGTCCGAGGAGCAGCTCAACAAGATCCTCCACGTCATCACCGACAACAAGTGGGTGGTCGAGGGCGATCTCCGCCGTGACATCGCCGGCAACTTGAAGCGCCTCCAGGCCATCAATTGCTACCGCGGCATCCGTCACCGCCGCAGCCTGCCCGTCCGCGGCCAGCGCACCAGCACCAACGCCCGCACCCGCAAGGGCCCGCGCAAGACCGTCGGTGTCACCAAGGCCAAGGAAGCCAAAGCTTAAACCACTCTCTCCATGTCTGACGAAAAACCCGCTCCCAAGAAGGAAAAGGCCCCCAAGAAGGCCGCCGCTGTTGCCGCCGCCCCGGCCGCCGAAGCCAAGCCCGCCAAGGCCCCGAAAGCTGCGAAGCCCGCCGCTGAGGCCGCCGCTGCTGCCCCGGCCGCCGACACCAAACCCGTTGAACTCGTGGGCGGCGTGCCGAAGGCCGTCACCGCTGAGGACCTCCTCAAGGAGGAGCTTTTGGCCGTCAAGGTCCGCAAGGCCAAAGGCTCGAAGAACATCACCTCCGGCATCGCGAACATCGCCGCCACCTTCAACAACACCATCGTCTCCATCACGGACGCGAAGGGCAACGTCATCTCCTGGTCCTCGGCCGGCAAGTGCAACTTCCGCGGCTCGCGCAAGTCCACGGCCTATGCCGCCCAGGTCGTCGCCCAGGACGCCGCCCGCAACGCCATGTCCCATGGCCTCAAAGAAGTGCAGATCCGCGTGAGCGGTCCCGGCCTCGGCCGCGATTCCGCCATCCGCGGCCTGCAGGCCATCGGGCTCGAGATCTCCTCCATCATCGACATCACCCCGGTGCCGCACAATGGCTGCCGCCCGCGCAAGCGCCGTCGTGTCTAACGGACCCCGCTTCCGGATCCTGAATTCTAACTCCTAAATTCTTCCGCATATGGCTCGCTACACAGGCCCCACCACCCGCATCAGCCGCCGCTTCGGTCAATACATCGTTGGCTCGGCGAAGGTGCTCGAACGCCGCAACTTTCCGCCCGGCCAGCACGGCCCGAAGTCTCGCCGCAAGCTCTCCGAATACGCCGTCGGCCTCGCCGAGAAGCAGAAACTCCGCTTCATCTACGGCCTGCTCGAGCGCCAGTTCCGTCGCACCTTCGCCATCGCCAAGCGCGAGCGCGGCGTCACCGGCGAGCGCTTCCTGCAGCTCCTCGAGACCCGCCTCGACAGCGTCGTTTACCTCCTTGGTTTCGCCAAGAGCCGCGCGGCGGCCCGCCAGCTGGTCAACCACGGGCATGTCCGCGTCAACGGCCGCAAGGTCGATATCGCCAGCTACACGGTCCTGCAGGGCGACGAGGTGGAGATGAAGGCCGTCAATTCCTCCCGCCAGCTCGCCACCCGTGCCATCGAGGAAAGCCGCGCCCGCGTCGTCCCCGGCTGGCTCACGCGCAACGACGAGGCCCTCAAGGGCACCGTCACCCGCCTGCCCACCCGCGACGAGATGGAGCCCTCCATCAACGAGCAGCTCATCGTCGAATACTATTCGCGTTTCTGAGCCCGCTTCCGCGATTCGCCTGCACCTTATTTCTTAAAACTTAAAACTCCGCCTCCCATGCCCAAGCGCCTCGGAAAGTTCGAAATTCCCTCCAAGCTCACCAAGGTTGAGGAGGGTTCCACACCCACCTACGCCAAGTTCATCGCCGAGCCCTTCGAGGCCGGCTACGGCCACACCGTCGGCAACTCGCTCCGCCGCGTCCTCCTCAGCTCCATCGAGGGCAGCGCCATCAGCTCGATCAAGATCGAGGGCGTGAACCACGAGTTCCAGTCCGTGGACGGTGTCGTCGAGGACGTCACCGACATCGTCCTCAACCTGAAAAAGATCCTGATCGTCTCCGAGAAGCGCGAGACGGTGAAGCTCCACCTCAAGGTCAACCGCGAGGGCGCCGTCACCGCCGCCGACATCCAGGCCGACGCCAACATCAAGATCGTCAACCCCGACCAGCTCATCTGCACGCTCGACAAGAAGCAGACCTTCGAGGCCGACATCGAGATCAAGACCGGCCGCGGCTACTGCCCCGGCGAGAGCAACAAGAAGGAAGACCAGGCCATCGGCGTCATTGCCATCGACTCGCTCTTCTCGCCCGTCCGCCTCGTCCGCTACACCGTCGAGAACACCCGCGTCGGCCAGATCACCGATTACGACAAGCTCGTGCTCGAGGTCTGGACTGACGGCCGCATCACGCCGGACGACGCCCTCAAGCAGTCCGCCTCGATCCTCAAGCACCACCTCGACGTGTTCGACCGCGTCTCGCCGGAAGCCTACGAGTTCGAGAGCGTCGCCGCCGAGGTCTCCGAGGAGCAGAACAAGCTCCGCAAGCTCCTCAACATGTCCGTCAACGAGATCGAGCTCTCGGTCCGCGCGGCGAACTGCCTCAACAACGCCAACATCACCACGGTCGGCGAACTCGCCATGAAGACCGAGCAGGAGATGCTCAAGTATCGCAACTTCGGCAAGAAGTCCCTCAACGAGATCAAGGAGAAGCTCGAGGCCCTCGGCCTGTCGCTCGGCATGAAGTTCGACGAGCGCCTCCTCGACACCAAGAAGGAAGCCTGAACCCATTTTTGATTTTCGATTTGGGATTTTCGATTGCTGGGCGATCGGAGATCCAAATCGAGAATCGAGAATCCAAAATCGAAAATTTCACGTCCTCGCGCCGTCCGCTGCCGCCCCAACGCTGCGACCGGATTGCCGATCGGGGCCGATAACACCAAACCACAATGCGTCACAATAAACACCACGCCTCCCTCGGCGTCACCCGCGAGCACCGCAAGGCGATGCTCTCCAACATGGGCGCCAGCCTCATCAAGCACGGTCGCATCGAGACCACGCTCGTGAAGGCCAAGGCCCTCCGTCCCTTCATCGAGAAGGTCATCACCAAGGCCAAGAAGGCCGCGGCCGCCTCCGCCAAAGCCGATGCCCTCCACCTCCGCCGCATGGCCCTCAAGGATATCCGCGACGAGGGTGCCGTGACCCTTCTCTTCAACGAGAAGGCGGCCCAGTTCGCCAAGCGCTCCGGCGGCTACACCCGCATCTACAAGCTCGGCCCCCAGCGCATCGGCGACGCCGCCGAGATGGCGCTGATCGAGTTCGTCGCCGCAGACGACCAGGGCTACAAGAAGCCGAAGAAGGGTGCCAAGAAGGGCAAAAAGGCCGCCAAGGCCGACGCCGCCCCCGCAGCCGCCGAGGCCCCCAAGGCCTAACCGGTTCCACCGTTCACTCGCAACGCGCCGATCTCACGATCGGCGCGTTTTTATTTCCACTTGGCGATCAGCCAATGGCCTGCGAGGTTCTTCGCGTGGTCACGCCGCCTGATTTCACCCTCGATGTCGTCCTTTACGGCCTGCTGGTTCTGGGCGTCTTCGGCGTGCTCTGGGTTTATTACGACCGGCGCGACCGGACGCTTTACGACGCCCAGCGGCGCAAGATCACCTTCCACTGCATCCGCTGCGATCACCTCTACACGGAGACGGCCGGCACCGAGACCGCGCCGTGCCCCAAGTGCGGCCACGTCAACACGCGGCTGAAGTTTTAGACAAAATGAACAATATGGACAAAATCAATGAATAGGGCCCGGAGAAGATCTCATCGGATATTTTGTCCATTCTGTCTGATCTCATACCCATGTTGAAACGCCTCCTTCTGACCCTGTGTCTGTTCTCAACCGCGGCCCTGCACGGTGCCACGCCGTTCCCGGCGATGCTCGATGCCTACTACGAGGAATACCTTGCGCTGTTCCCGATCGATGCCGCCGTGTATGGCGACAACGACAGCCGTTACGACGCGGTCTGGCCCAACGAGATCAGCGCCGCGCATCGGGCAGAGGTCGCCGCGTTGTGCGACAAATACCTGGCGATCCTCGGCACCTATGACCGCGCCAAGCTCGCGCGCACCGAGCAGCTCAGCTACGACACCTTGAAGTGGAGCCTCGAGGCGCGGCGCGATCTCGGCCGCCAGTTTTTCCACCTCCTGCCGGTCAACCAGTTTTCGAGTCCGCCCCTGACCTTCGCCCAGATGGCTTCCGGCAAGAGCGTGCATCCGTTCAAGACCGAACGGGATTTTCGCAATTTCATCAGTCGCGCGCAGGGCTTCAGCCAGTGGGTGGACACGGCCATCGCCAACATGAAGGAGGGCGTGGCGAAGGGCATCGTGCAGCCGCGCATCCTCATGGAGCGCGTGCTGCCCCAGCTCGAGCCGCTCATGGCGGACGACCCGGAGAAGAACGTGCTGTTCGGGCCGCTGCAAATGCTGCCGACGGAGCTCACCGCCGCGGACAAGGATAGGCTGGTAGCCGATTACACCGCAGCCATCCGGCAGGTCATGCTGCCGGCCTATGGCCGGCTGCATGCCTACATCAAGGCGGACTACCTGCCGCATTGCCGCGACACTGCGGGTATCGGCTCGCTGCCGGGCGGCCAGGAGGCCTACGCCAGCTCGGTCCGCTGGCAGACGACCACCGACCTCACACCGGAGCAGATCCACGAGATCGGGCTGCGCGAGGTCGCCCGCATCAAGGGCGAGATGGAGAAGATCCGGGTGCGGGTCGGCTTCAAGGGCACGCTCCCGGAGTTCCTCCGATTCGTCGCCACCGATCCGTCGTTCTCGCCGTTCCAAAGCGACGAGGAGGTGCTGGCCGCCTTCCGCGCCATCGAGGGCCGCATCATGGCGCAGGTCCCGAAGTTCTTCGGCCACCTGCCGCGCACGAAGTTCGAGGTGCGCGCCACGGAGAAATTTCGCGCCGCCACGGCCGCCCACGAATACCAACCGGGCACCGCCGATGGTTCGCGCCCCGGCGTGTTCTACGTGCCGATCTCCGACCTGAAGCGCTATCGCAATCCGCGCATGGAAAATCTGTTCCTCCACGAGGCGATCCCCGGCCACCATTTTCAGATTTCCCTGACGGTCGAGAACTCCGCCCTGCCGAAGTTCCGCCGCTACGACGGCAACAACGCCTACGTCGAGGGGTGGGCGCTCTACACCGAGGCCCTTGGCCCCGAACTCGGGCTCTACGCTGATCCCTATCAATATCTCGGCATGCTCTATGGGGACATGCACCGGGCCGTGCGGCTGGTGGTGGACACCGGCATGCACGCCAAGGGCTGGACGCGCGAGCAGGCCATGGACTTTGGCCGGGAAGCCGAGGGCGAACTGCCCAACCTCGTGTCCGAGACCGAGCGCTACATGGCCTGGCCCGCGCAGGCGCTGGGCTACAAGATCGGCCAGTTGAAGATTCGCGAACTCCGCGCCGCCGCCGAGCAGCAGCTCGGTCCGAGGTTCGACATCCGGGGTTTCCATGATCTGGTCCTGATGGAAGGGGCCTTGCCCCTGTCGGTCCTCGAAGCCCGGGTGCAGGCGTGGGCTGCGGGCCTGGCGGCGAAATAGACCCTATTCCGCCGGAGGGATGGCGGGAATTGGGATTGATTCGCGTGCGCGCCCCACCTCATAACTCCGCATGGCACAGACAATCGCCGTCCTCGATTTCGGTTCCCAGCTGACGCAGGTCATCGCACGCCGCATCCGCGAGTGCCAGGTTTACTCGAAGATCTACCACTTCAGCACGCCGGCGGCCCAGCTTCGCGCCGATGGTGTCGTCGGCATCATCCTCTCGGGCGGCCCCCAGAGCGTCTATGCGAAGAAGGCCCCGCATCCGGATCCGGAGATTTTCAAGCTCGGCGTGCCCATGCTGGGCATCTGCTACGGGGTGCAGCTCATGGGTCACTTCCTCGGTGGCAAGGTCGAGCACAGCAAGGCGCGTGAATACGGCCACGGTCACCTGACCATCAGGAAATCCGGCAAGCTCTTCGCCGGCCTGCCCAAAAAACTTCGCATCTGGAACTCGCACGGCGACAAGCTCGCCAAGCTTCCGCCGGGCTTCACGGCGGTCGGGATCTCCGAGAACTCGCCCTATTCCGCCATCGAGGACGCCCGGCGCCGCTTCTACGGCATCCAGTTCCATCCTGAGGTTTTCCACACCGAGCGCGGCGGGGACATGATCAAGAATTTCCTCGTGCGTGTTTGTGGCGCGAAGCAGGACTGGACCACGAAGGATTTCATCGCGCACGCCGTCGCCGACATCCGCAGCAAGGTGGGCAAGGGCCGCGTGCTGCTCGGCCTGTCGGGCGGCGTTGATTCCTCGGTGGCCGCCGCCCTCCTGCACAAGGCCATCGGCAAGCAGCTCACCTGCGTGTTCGTGGACAACGGTCTCCTCCGCAAGGGCGAGCGCGAATACGTCCGCCAGCTTTACGGCAAGCACTTCAACATCGATCTCCGCGTCGTTGACGCCTCGGCCCTCTTCCTCAAACGCCTCAAGGGCGTCACGGAGCCGGAGACCAAGCGCAAGATCATCGGCCGCACCTTCGTCGAGGTCTTCGAGAAGACCCTCAAGGACATCGGGCGCACGGCGGAATTCCTGGGGCAGGGGACGCTCTACCCGGACGTCATCGAGTCCGTCTCGATCCAGGGCAATCCGGCCTCGCTCATCAAGACGCACCACAACGTCGGCGGCCTGCCCGCGCGCATGAAGCTCAAGCTCATCGAGCCGCTGCGCGAACTGTTCAAGGACGAGGTTCGCCGCGTCGGCGCCGCACTGAGTCTGCCCAAGGAGGTAGTCTGGCGCCAGCCGTTCCCGGGCCCGGGCCTCGGGGTCCGCGTGATGGGCGACATCACGGCCGACAAGCTCGAGATCCTCCGCAACGCCGACGCCGTCCTCCAGGAGGAGATGATGCGAACCGGCGACTACTGGAAGGTCTGGCAGTCCTTCGCGGTGTTCCTGCCCGTCAAGACCGTCGGCGTGTTCGGCGACGAGCGCACCTACGACTACGTCATCGCCCTGCGCATCGTGGAGAGCACCGACGCCATGACGGCCGACTGGGCCCGCCTGCCGCACGATCTGTTGCAGAAGATATCTTCCCGCATCACCAACGAGGTGCGCGGGGTCAGCCGAGTGGTCCTGGACATCAGCTCCAAGCCGCCGGCGACCATTGAATGGGAGTAAATTCCCGTTGCGATGGAGGGCACTCCTCACTGAATCTCCTGTCGAACCACCCCATGAAAGCCCGTCTAGTTCTGGCCGCTGCCGCCCTGTTTGCCACCGTCCTGTCGGCTCCCGGCCAGACCGCCGAGCAATGGATCACCCGGGCGCGGGCGCGCTTGGGCAGCGAGGCCGCCTTGCAGGGCGTGACCAGCATCCGCTATCTCGGCAGCCTCGACACGGATGGGGCCAACCCGCGCAAGCTGGACATCATCTTCCAAAAGCCCCTGCAGCAGCTCATCACCATCTCGGGGGCGGAACTCATAGAAGTGGTCGGTTTGGACGACTATGACGGCTGGCAGAAACGCACCAACGCCCAGAATTCCGCCCAGTGGCAGATCACCCTGATCGATGCGGGACAGACCAAGCGGCTGCGCGCCCAGACGTGGGACAATCTCAACTTTTTCAGCGGGATCGAGAAGATGCGCGGGACGGTGCGACTGGAGGGAGACGCGATGATCGACGGCGTGGCCTGCGTGAAACTGGTCTTTGCCTACCGCGACAACATGATTCTGACCCGCTACTTTGACAAATCCAGCGCGCGATTGGTCCTGACCGAGACCGAAAGCGGCACCCAGATCCGCGAAGAGGGGGAGATTATCGCCCAAGGGGTCCGGTTTCCGCGCAAGGTCAGCAACCGGGACAAGGCCGGCCGGGTCATCACCATGGTTTTCGATCAGGTGATCCTGAACGAGCCGCATGCCGCCAGTGAGTTTGCGGTGCCTGCCTTGCGCGCGAACTGAGGCTCACTGACCTAGCGCGGCTTCCGCTGCTGGAGGCCTTTAGCCCGTCTGCTGTCCGTGCGGTGCCCCGGAAAAGGCACGGCTTTGCTTTGCAACGGCTCCGATTTGTGCTTTTTTCCATCCGCCATGTCTACTCCCGCCCTCCTGAAAATCGACGACAAGGAAATCGCCTGCCCCATCATGACGGGAACCGAGGGCGAGAAAGCCATTGATGCCCGCAACCTCCGCAAGGACACCGGCTACATCTTTTACGACCAGGGCTATGGCAACACCGGCTCGTGTGAGAGCGCGATCACCTTTCTGGATGGAGACAACGGCATCCTGCGCCATCGGGGCTACGCCATCGACCAGCTCGCGGCCCACAGCACCTTCGTCGAGACCGCCTATCTGGTCATCTACGGCGAGCTGCCCAACCCCAAACAGCGCAAGCAATTTGGCGACCTGCTCCGGCAGAACGCCCACGTCGAGACCCAGATGCAGCGCCTCTTCGAGGGCTACCCCAAGGACACGCCGCCGATGGCCATGCTGGCGTCGCTGGTCGCCTCGCTGGCCGGCTATTATCCCGACCTCGCCACCAATAATTTCGAGAAGGACCTGCAGCAGTTCGACCTGTCCGCCGCCATGGCGATCTCGAAGATCCGCACCCTGGGCGCGATGATCTATCGCCACACCCGCGGCCTGCCCTTCATGCACCCGAAGGACCTGCCCTTCTGCGACAATTTCCTGCACCTGATGTTCTCGGAGCCCTACCAGGACTACGTGGCCATCCCCGAGGTCACCAACGCGCTCAATCTCATCCTGCTCATGCACGCGGACCACGAGCAGAACTGCAGCACCTCGACTGTGCGCATGGTCGGTTCCAGCGGTGCCAATCTCTTCACCTCGCTCGCCGCAGGCATCGCGGCCCTCTCCGGGCCGCTCCATGGCGGGGCCAACGCCGCCGTTATGCAGATGCTCCAGTCCATCCACGACGAGGGCGATGACGGCACGCGCTTCATCGCCGCCGCCAAGGGCGGCAGCAAGAGCAACCGCCTGATGGGCTTCGGCCATGCGGTCTATCGCAACTTCGACCCACGCGCCAAGGTCATCGGCGAGGCCTGCGGGGTCGTGCTCAAGAAGCTCGGCAAGTCCGATCCGCTCCTCGACATCGCGCAGAACCTCGAGCAAGCCGCGCTGAAGGACGACTATTTCATCTCGCGCAAGCTCTACCCGAACGTCGATTTCTACTCGGGCATCATCTTCCGCGCGCTCGGCATCCCGACGAACATGTTCACCGTCATGTTCGCCATCGGCCGCTCGCCGGGCTGGATCGCCAACTGGCGCGAGGTCGCCTCGAATCCGAAGGGCCGCATCTACCGCCCGCGCCAGATCTACGTCGGCCCGGTCAAGCGCGACTACGTGCCGATGGCCCAGCGCGGCTGATCTCAGTTGCAGGGGTGGCGCTTGACGCCGCCCGCGGCCGCCCCGCCAGGGACTCCCCCGTAATTCAGGAAGGCTTCTTCTCCGGCGGCTGGCGCAGTATCTCCTCCAGCGTCAGGCCGCTGAGTTTCTCCAGGCCTTTCAACAGGCGCCACAGCGCGACCATCATGATGGCCATGCTCGGCACCACGATGACCGGCCAGCTCATCCAGGTCATTTTGCCCAGTTGCTCGTTGAACTCGGGCGTATCGGGCATCGCGGTGATCAGGTAACGCGCCAGCCCGAAGTTCAGCGCCGCGCTGATGGCGAACGACGCCGCCAGCAGCCAGCTTGAGTCCTGGAGCAACCGGCGAAAGGCCGCCTGGTGCCCGCGCGCTTCCAGCGCGGTCTCCACGCGCGGCACATCGATCACCTGCTCGTTGAAAAGCAGCGAGCGCACCAGCGGCTTCTTCGTCCATTGCGAGATGATCACCGTCAGGCCGATAAGCGTCGGCACGACCGCCTCCTTCACCGCGAACCAGAACGGCGCCAGCTTCAGCAGGCCCAGCCCGCCGGTGGCAAGCGTGCTGGTGAAGCCGAGGGCTGAGAGAAAGTTGAAATTCCGCCGCGTGATGGCGTCGTAGAGGCCGTAGCCCAGCGGGAAAGCGAGGGCGACCAGCAGCGCGACCTTGGGCTCCAGGTGGAGCAGCTTGGCCCCCTTCGTCAGCATCACGCCCGGGGCCACGACGTTGCAGGCGATGTTCAGCAGGAGGTTCTCTTTCGGGGGCGGGGTCGTGGACATCGGTCAAATGAATGTGGAACCCAGGAAAACAGGAAGGAAGAAACCGTTCGGCGCACTGTATTTCCTGATTTCCAGTTTTCCCCATTTCGGTATGTTCCCTGTTCCATGATCCTCCTCGGCGTCAACATTGACCATGCTGCCACGTTGCGCCAGGCCCGCTACCGCTCGGCCGGGGTCACCCATGGCGGGGCCGTCGAGCCCGATCCGGTCGAACTGGCCTTCCGCTGCGAAAAGGCCGGCGCCGACGGTATCACGGTGCACCTGCGCGAGGATCGGCGCCACATCCAGGACGAGGACGTCCTGCGCCTGGGCCGGTCAAAAATCACCCGCCTCAACCTCGAGATGGCCTGCACGCCGGCGATGATGGAATTCGCCCTCAAACTGAAGCCGCATTCGGTCTGCCTCGTGCCGGAGAGCCGCGAGGAGATCACCACCGAGGGCGGGCTCGACGTTGTGAAGCACCGCGACAAGGTCGCCCGCGTGACCGACGCCATGAACGCCGCCGGCATCAAGACCAGCCTCTTCATCGACCCGGAGCCCGCGCAGATTGAGATGTCGGCCCGTTTGGCGGCACCGTGGGTGGAATTGCACACCGGGGCCTACGCCAACGCCTATTATGCGGATGGCCGGTCTGCGGAGTTCGCCCGCCTCGTCGCCGGGGCGCAGCTCGCGCACGCCGCCGGACTGGTCGTCAACGCGGGCCATGGCATCAACTACACCAACATCGCGGAAGTCCGCACCATCCCGCATCTCCACGAGCTCAACATCGGCCACAGCATCCTCAGCCGCGCCCTGACCACCGGCATCGACGAGGCCGTGCGCACGATGAAGGCGCTGATGAACGCGCCGCAGTAGCGGGCATCGATCAGCGGGCATTGGGCATGGCCAAGCACCTGAAACCAATGAACCCGCTGAATTTCTACTCGCTACCCGCTACTCGCTGCCCGCTACTTTCCCCATGATCTCCCTCCCTCCCGGCGGCGTCCTGATCGGCCTCGGCTGCGACCTCATCGAGACCGAGCGCATCAAGAAGGTGCTCGAGAAGCACGGCGACCGCTTCCTCAAGCGCGTCTTCACCGACGAGGAGCGGGCCTATTGCGACAGCCTGAAATACTCGCACAAGCACTATGCCGCCCGCTGGGCCGCCAAGGAGGCGGTCTCGAAGTGTTTCACGACCGGCATCGGCGAGCACCTCGACTGGACCTCCGTCTCCGTTTACCACGGCAGCCGCAAGGAGCCGCTCGTCCGCCTCGACGCCAAGGCCGCAGCGCTGCTTGCCCAGGTCGGCGCCACGCACGTCTGGCTGTCGCTCTCGCACATCGACAGTCACGCGATGGCCGTCGCGGCGCTGGTGAAACACTAGGAGCCCGGTCATGGAGCGCGTGCCGTCCCACCCGGTTCTCACGTGCACCGAAGCCCGCGCTTGGGAGAAAGCCTGCTTGGCGGACGAGGCGCAGGAATGGACGGCCATGCAGGCGGCCGGCACCCAATTGGCCGACGCCGTCCTTGATGATTTCAAGGAGATCGGCGGGTTTCCGGCCGACGGGCGGATTCTCGTGCTGGCCGGCAAGGGGCACAATGGCGGCGATGCGCTGCTGGCGACGCGGGCCATCCTCCGGGCGCATCGTCGCGCGGAGGCCGTGGTGATGCTGGCTTTCGGGGCGGGGGAGTTGCGCCCGCTGGCGGGCCGGGCGCTTGATTGGCTCCGCAGGGAGGAGGCCTCGCGGGTGCGGATTGTCCCGGAGGAAACCGCGCTGGCCGCCGATCGACAATATGCCCTCTGCCTTGACGGTATTTTCGGCTTCCAGTTCCGCGCCCCGATGGATCCGGACACGGCGCAGTTGATCGCGCGGGTCAACATGCACAAGGGCATCCGCCTCCGTGCCGCCGTGGATCTGCCGAGCGGCCTCGGCGAGGCGAGCGCACCGGTCCCCTTCCGCGCCGACTTCACGTATGCGACCGGCAGCGTGAAACATCCGGTGCTGTCGCCGCGCCATGCCGGCGTGGTGGGCCGGCTGCGTTACGTGGACATCGGCTTGCTGCGGGAGGACTCGGTGCCCGATGCCACCGAGCGGATGCTGCGGCCTTCGCTGCTGGAACCCCTCGCCGGGCTGCGCGCCGCCCAGTCGGACAAGCGCACCTTCGGCCACCTGCTGCTGGCCGGCGGCTCGCGCAGTTATCCGGGCGCGGTGGTGCTGGCCGCGCGGGCGGCCTTGCGCAGCGGCGCCGGGCTGGTCACGGCGTTCGTGCCGGAGGCCCTGGCTCCGGAATATGCCGCGCGCCATCCGGAGGTGATGTGGGTGGGCTGCCCGGTGACAGCGCAGGGCGGGCTCGCCGCCGGGACGGCGGAGCTGGTGCGGGCCCGCTCGGCGAAAGCCACCGCCCTGTTGATCGGCCCGGGGCTGGGCGCTGAGGCGGAAACGGTGGCGCTGGCCGCGCAACTGGCGGAGGAAGCGGCGGTGCCGCTCGTGCTCGATGCCGATGCGCTGCGACCCGGAGTGGTGGCGCGCGTTCTCGGCAAGCCTTTCATCGGCACGCCGCACGCCGGGGAATTCGAGCGGATCGCACCGGCGCTTTTCACCGACGACAAGTTCTCTGCCTCGCAGGGGGTGCTGGTGTTGAAGGGGCCGCTGACCCGCGTGACCGACGGGAAGACGATTTATCACAGCGCATTCGGCGGCCCGGTGCTGGCTCGGGGCGGCAGTGGAGATATCCTGGCGGGGCTGATCGGCGGGCTGCTGGCGCAATCGCCGGCGGATCCCGGCCTGGCGGCATGCCGCGGGGTGGTCTGGCACGGCCGGGCGGCCGATTTGTTGGCTCGCCGCCGCGGGCAGGTGGCCGTAGAGACGAGCGAGATTCTGGAACATCTCGGCCCCGCGCTCAAATCCACGCCATGCCAGACACTTCCCTAACCGAGCGCCAGGCGTTCATGGTTCTGAACGACCTGCCCAACATCGGGCCGGTCTCGCTCAACCGCCTGCTCGCCGAGTTCCAGGGCGACCCCTGCGCCATTCTCGGCGCGGACCGCCGCCGACTTGAGCGCGTCAAGGGCGTCGGCCCCGAGACCTCCGCCGCAGTGGTGAACTGGCGCACGCATTTCGACCTGGCGCGCGAGGAGGAGCGTCTGGCACAGGCCGGCGCGACCTTCATCACGGTGCGCGACGAGGGTTATCCGAAACTGCTCAAGGAAATCCACGACCCGCCGATCGGGCTCTATCGGAAGGGCGATTATTTGTTCGGCCAGCCGTGCATCGCGGTGGTCGGCAGTCGGCGCACGACGCTCTATGGCCAGTCCGTCGCCAAGAAACTCGGTGCCGACCTCGCGCGCCTCGGTTTCTGCGTGGTGAGCGGGCTGGCGCGCGGCATTGACACCGCCGCGCACGAAGGCGCGCTGTCGGTGGGTGGAAAGACCGCCGCCGTGCTCGGCTGCGGCATCGACATTGTGTATCCGCCGGAAAACCTCGGCCTCTACCGCCGCATCACCGAGACCGGCGCGGTGCTCTCCGAGTTTCCCTTCGGCCGGAAGGCGGACAAGCAGACCTTCCCCATGCGCAACCGGGTGGTCTCCGGAATCTGCGAGGCCGTGGTGGTGGTGGAGAGCGACGTGTCGGGCGGGGCAATGATCACGGCGCGCTTCGCCGGCGAGCAGGGTCGGCTGATCTACGCCGTGCCCGGCCGCATTGACCAGCCGAGCAGCGCGGGCTGCCATCAACTCATCCGCGACGGCGCCACGCTGTTCACCAGCGTGGACGACATCCTCAACGAGCTGAACTACCTCGACGGCCTGCGCCCGCAGGCCATCACGACCGAGGGGCAGGTGGGGTTGCTGGAGCAGCTCTTGCCGCAGCTCGACGCGGGCGAGCAGCGCGTCATCGCGGCTTTTGCCGGCGGGGCCATCATGAGCATCGATGCCTTGATCTCCAGCACCAGCCTCAGTTCGCCCGAGGTGTCGGCGGCGCTCATGGGCTTGGAGCTGAAAAAGCTCGTGCAGAAGCGCGCCGACGGCACGTTTGAGGCGCGGGCATAGCCTCAGGGCTCTTAAACGCGGAGCGCGCAGAGATCGCGGAGGAGAGGATGCGTTTATACTCCGCGCCCTTCGCGTTCACCGCGTTAAAATGATCTGTCCCAGGTGTTGTCCGGTCTCGTCACTTTCACCTTTCCACCCTCCCGGCCCGGCATAGCGTTGCCGCATCCCCCTATGAAGCTACCCCGCCTGTTCCTTGCCTTGTTGTCGCTGCTGGCCGTCGCGGCCGGCGTTGCTCGGGCCGCCGAGGCCCCCGTCAAGAAAGCCATCACCCACGAGGATGTTTGGCTCATGAAACGCCTCGGCACGCCCGTGCCCAGTCCCGATGGCAAGTGGGTCGTCTATGCCGTCACCGACCCGGCCTACGATGCCAAGGATGTCTCCACTGACCTCTGGCTCAAGTCGCTGACGGACGGCACGCCGGCGCGCCGCATCACCTTCAGCAAGCCCGGCGAGGGCGGCGCGGCCTGGTCGCCGGACAGCCGCAAGCTCGCCTTCACCGCCAAGCGCGACGGTGACGAGGTTGCCCAAGTTTACGTGCTCGATCTCGCCGCCGGCGGCGAGGCGGAGCGCATCACGTCCCTTTCCACCGGGGCCGGCGCCCCCAAATGGAGCCCCGACGGCAGCAAGCTGCTGTTCTCCAGCTCGGTTTATCCCGGGGCCACGGACGACGAGGCCAACAAGAAGGCGGCCAAGGAGGCCAAGGACCGCAAATACAACGCCCGGGCCTACGAGACCTTCCCGCCGCGCATCTGGATGACGTGGCTCGACGAGAAGCGTGCACACCTGTTCGTGCAGGAAGCCAGGGCCGGGGCGGTCGCCCGCGACCTGCTGGCCGGCACCAAGCTGGCCGCGACGCCCGGATTCGGCGGACCGAATGGCAACAGCGGCGAAAGCATCAGCGGGGAATGGACGCCGGACGGCACGGCCATCGTGTTCACCGGGGTGATGAACCGCCATGACGGAGCCTTCGCCAATGTGAACACACAGATCTTCTCGGTGCCCGCGGCCGGCGGCGAGCCGGTGCGCCTGACCAACGACACGCACAGCTACGGCTCGCTGTCGTTTTCGCCTGACGGCAAGACGCTGCTTTGCGCCTATTCCGCCGAGGAGGCGGGCAAGATCTATGACCTCACCCGCTTGGCGAGCTTTCCCTGGCCGCTCACGGGCAAGCCGAAGATCCTGACCGCGAATCTTGACCGCGCGGTGTCGGGCTTCGCCACACCCGAGGGCTCGGACCGCATCTATTTCACCTACGAGCACGCCGGGCTGGAGAAACTCTATTCGGTTTCCTACGCCGGCAACGACGTGCGCGACGAGCCGTCGCCCGCGACCGGCACTATCAGCGGCCTGAACGCCGGTGGCCGGGCTCTGACCGGCCTGTGGGAGACCACGACCAACCCGCAGGAGGTTTACTCCTTCCACGGCGCACCGAAGCGCCTAACCTCGATCAACACGGAGAAGGCCGCGACCATCGACTGGCTGCCGGTCGAGCATTTCTGGTTCAAGAGCGCCAAGGGCCGCGACATCCACAGCATGATCGTGAAGCCCGCCGGCTTTGACCGGGCGAAGAAGTATCCGCTTTTCACCGTCATCCACGGCGGCGCGGCCAGCATGTGGCATGACGCCTTTGTGCTCCGCTGGAACTACGATCTGCTGGCCAAGCCGGGCTACGTCATCCTGCTGACCGACTACACCGGCTCGACCGGCTACGGCGAGCAATTCGCCCGCAACATCCAGTTCGATCCCCTCAAGACGCCGGCCGACGAGGTCAACCAGGCGGTGGACGAGGCGATCAGGAAATACCCCTTCATCGACGGCACGCGCCTTGCGGCCGGCGGCGCCAGCTACGGCGGCCACCTGTCGAACTGGCTGCAGGCCACGACCACGCGCTACAAGGCGATCGTCTCCCACGCGGGCGAGGCCGACCTCATCATGCAGTGGGGCACGAGCGACAGCGTGCTCGGCCGCGAGGTCAATGCCGGCGGCCCCATCTGGGGTGACAGTCCTGTCTGGCGCGAGCAGAGCCCGGCCCTTCAGGCCGGCAACCACGCGAAAGGCACGGGCTTCACGACCCCCATCCTTATCACGGTGGGTGAGCTCGATTACCGCGTGCCGGTAAACAACGCCTACATGTGGTTCACGCTGAACCAGCGCCTGCAGGTGCCGAGCAAGCTGCTCGTGTTCCCCGAGGCCGGCCACTGGATCCTGCGCGGCGAGGACAGCCGCTACTTCTACAGCGAGGTCCACGCCTGGCTGGGAAAATACCTGCGTTAAATTACGAATGACGATTTACGAATTACGATTGCCAAGCCATCGCGGGAATCGAGGAACCAACGAAATTCGTAAATCTGAAATCGTAAATCTGCTCAGCCCGGCGGCCAGGCGAGCGGGCGCTTCCCCAGCAGATGCACGTGCAGATGCGGCACGGTCTCGCCGCCGTCGCGCCCGTTGTTGATCACGAGCCGGTAGCCGCTTTCGAGCCCGAGCTTCTGCGCGAGGGCGGCGGCGGTGAGGAGGAGGTGGCCAAGGATCGGCTGGTCGGCGGCCGTGGCTTCGCCGACGCGGGGGATGAGCTTCTTCGGGATGACGAGCACATGGACCGGCGCCTGCGGGTTGATGTCGTGGATGGCGATGCAGTGCTCGTCCTCATGCGCCAGCATGGCCGGGATCTCGCGGTCGATGATCTTCTGGAAAATGGTCTTCATCAAAAGTAGCGAGCAGCGAGTAGTGGGTAGCGAGTAGATTTGCTGGCGGTGCGTGATGCTCGCTACTCGCTAGTCACTACTCGCTACTACAAGAAAAGCAGGTTCATGTTCGCGTCGCGGCGGGAGCGGGCGGCGGCGAGGTCGCGGATGAAATTCAGCGCATCGTCGTAGTCGCGGCGACGGCGCTCAGTCCAGCGCTTGGCCTCGGGGCAATGCGCGGCGCGGAGATTGGTGACGAGCAGCGTGGATTCGGGGTAGGCGGCGAGTTGCTTCAGACCCTGCATCACGCCGGCGCGGGCGAAGAGCGGCGAGGCGCCGGCATCATCAGCGGAAGCATCCCAGTGGAAGAAGCCGTGGGCGGGCTGGGCGGAGCAGAGGCGGGCGAAAAGGGCGGCGGCGGCGTTGACGAAGGCCGGGTCGCTGGGGGCGCGCTCCTCGGCTTCGGGGAGGCTGCTGGTGATGGCCGCGTCGATCTGCTGGGCCAGGTAGAGGTCGTGCCCGGTCAGCGGGGCGAACAGCGCGTTGAGGAAGTGGAGCCGGCGCAGTGAGGGTGAGCGCGTCATTTCTTGGGCTTCGATGTATCGGGCGCGCGGCGTGGTGCAAGACTGCTGATTTCCTCGACGAATTCCGAGACGTCACGGAACTCCTTGTAAACGGAGGCGAAGCGGACGTAGGCGACCTGGTCCATCTTGCGGAGGCGCTGCATGACGTGCTCGCCGACGGCGGAGGTGGGGACCTGGCTTTCGTAGAGGGCCTCGACGGCGTCGATCACGTCCTCGATGAGCATCGTGATCTGCTCGTTGTCGATCGGGCGTTTGTGGCAGGCGGCGCGGACGGCGCGGAGGAGCTTCTCCCGGTCGAAGGGCTCCTGGCGGCCGTCGCGCTTGACGATGACCATGCTGTCGCGGACGAGCGTCTCGGAGGTGGTGAAGCGGTGGCCGCACTCGAGGCATTCGCGGCGCCGGCGGGTGTTGTTGCCGTCGCGGGCGATGCGCGAGTCGATCACCTTGTCTTCAATGGATGTGCACTTAGGGCAGCGCATGAGGAATTAGTATTGGTCACCACGAAATACACTAAAGACACGAAAGGAAGCGGTCACGGATTTGGTTTTGGTGTATTTCGTGTGTTTCGCGGTGCCTAGTTCAGACTCAGAAAATTCTGGAGGATCTTCATGCCACCCTCGGTGGCGATGGATTCGGGATGGAACTGGACACCAAAGACCGGGAATTGTTTGTGCCGCAGGCCCATTATTTCGCCCTCGGCGGTTTCGGCGGTGATTTCGAGGCAGGCGGGGAAGCTCGAGCGCTCGACCAGCAGCGAATGGTAGCGGGTCGCCGTGAAGGGCGAGGGGAGTCCCTCGAAAATGTCGGTGTTGCGGTGGGTGATGGGCGAGAGTTTCCCGTGCATCTGGCGCGGCGCGCGGATCACCTTGCCGCCGAAATGCTGGCCCATGGCCTGATGGCCGAGACAGACGCCCAGGATGGGCTTCTTGCCGGCAAAGGTCTTTATGATGTCGATACTTACACCGGCGTCCGAAGGAGTGCAGGGGCCCGGGGAGATGAGCACCCGATCTGGATTCAGCTTCACGGCCTCGGCCGGAGTCAGTTCGTCATTGCGGAAGATTCGCATGCTCACGCCCAGCTGGCCGAAGTATTGGACCAGGTTGAAGGTGAAAGAATCGTAGTTGTCGATGACTAGGAGCACGTTGTTTTACATGGTCTGTCGGCCGTTTCGGGTCAAGTTTCGCCGTGCATCGGTTGCCAAACAAACATTTGCCAGTCCCGCCCAAGGCGTATTCCGTAGCACCATGTCCACGGGTGCCGAACTCACCAAACTTCCAGTCGCCGACAAGCTCGCCCTCATCGACGCGTTATGGGCCTCCATCCCGGAGGCAGAGATCACGGCGAGTGATGCGCAATGGCAGGAGGCGCAATCCCGTTTGCGTGAACTGATGGCCAATCCTTCCCTCGGGCTGACCTACGAGCAACTCAAAGCCAGGCTCGGCTGACACTCGGTGAGGTTCCTGCCAATCTTTCATCCGCTGATCGAGGCCGATGTGCGTGAGGGCATGCGGCACTATGACCGGGAATCGCCAGGCCTGGGAGCCCGGTTCCGGCGCACCTTCTATGCGGTCGTGGATGAACTGCTGGTCTTTCCCGAAAAATACCCAGTAAAGCAGGGGGCGAACATTCGCACGCGACTGCTGCGCCCTTTCCCTTATCTGATATTCTACACGGTGGAGAGCGATGGCGTTTACGTTCTCTCGGTCCAATATGCTGGCCGCAGTCCAGCCTTCTTGAAGGCAACTTTGCAACAACGTCGCTCAAGCTGATGGCCGGCCACTTCCAACTTTTGAAAACCGATGCCGCGACCGCCGCCCGGCGCGGCCGGCTGCGGACGCTGCACGGTGCCATCGAGACTCCCATCTTCATGCCGGTCGGCACCCAGGGCACGGTCAAGGCCCTGACGCCCGCCCAAATCAAGGAGACCGGCGCCCAGATCATCCTCGGCA
>JAEUGW010000021.1 GCA_016795565.1 Opitutaceae bacterium
CGCCGACTGCGTGGGCTAAACTTCTGCGTCACATGGAGATTTCCTACTGCATTGCAGTTGGATTTGGCTCACTGCACCGCTGGGAAACACGCTCATGCGCTGCTTCGACTGCATCGTTCCGGCTAAGAGCCTATCCGAATAACGGCCTGTCCTGTAGTGGCGGTCTATGACCGCCGAACGATCACCACCCCACGCTCGACGGCGGTCACAGACCGCCGCTACAGAAAACCAGGCTGCCGGGAATAGGTTATTCGGATAGGCTCCTCCGTTATGTTCCCAACACACCCCGGCGCTTCAGCCGTCGCCAAGCCTATGGCTGACGAGTCGCGCCACCTTCTCCAGAGGGGTGCCCGCAGGGCGAGGTGGGGCGCTCGGGAAAGCAGCTATGTAACGGAGTAGTGCTAAGCGCAGTCCTACCGCATCCGCCCGAAGAAATAGGCCGCCAGCCCGACCATGGCCAAGTTCGGCATCAACGCCGCCCAGGCCGGCTCCAGCAGCCCCCGGCCGCCCAGCACCGTGGCTAGGTTGGTGAGAAGATAATAGAGGAAGAACAGACCGATGGACTTCGAGACGCCGACTGCCGGGCTCACCCGCACGCCGGACACAGCAAAGGGAATCGCGATGGCCATGATGATGAGCGGCCCCAGTGTTTCAAACAGCAGGCTGTAGTAACGCACCTGGTAGCGAACCAGCTTGGGGTTGTTGTCCGTGGCGAAATACTCGGTGATGCGCCGGAGCTCGTTGAACGAAAGGTCGCCGGGCTTCCGGTCGATGAGCAGCATCAGCGTCGGGTCCTCGCCGAGGTGCGCCACCGTCTTCGTGGCAAACGCCACCGTGCGCACGAGTTCGCCCTGCTCGGGATCAAACGTCATCTCGCGTCCATTCGTGAACGTCCAGCCCCCGCGCGCGGCGTCGTAGCTGGCCTCGCGGGCCATGATGCGGGAGGTTTCGCGGCGGGCGGGGTCGAGCTGCGACACAGTGATGCCATAGGCCGTCCCGGAATAGCGGCTGTAACGGTTCATGAACCACATGCGGTGCTCCTTCTGGTTGTCGAAGGTCACATCCCACACCACGCCGAGCGTGCCGCCGGGCATCTCCTTGGCCTCGGCGCGAAACTCAAAGCTCTCCAGCAGGCCGCGCGCGGTCTCGACCGACCACGGCACCACGCGGGCGTTGAGCAGGAGCGAGAGGCCGCTGAGCACCACGCCGGCCAGCCACAGCGAGCGGGTGGTGGCGAAGATGTTCAGCCCGGCGGCCCGCACCGCCGTGAGCTCGTTGTTGCGGTGCAGCTTGCTCAGCACGAAGAGCAGCGACAGCAGCATCGAGAGCGGCAGCACGGTGGTCAGATAGCTGGGCATCAGCGTGGAATAATACAGCAGCATGTCCCCGGCCCCGGCACCCACCTGGATGAGATCGCGGAAATTGTCGTAGAGCGCCGCCATGAGCAGCAGGCCCATCGTCGCCGCGAGCAGCAGCCCGAGCATTTTCAGCCATTCGGCGAGGAGGTAGCGGTCCAGCAGTTTCACTCGCGCGCAGTCAAGCAGCGCTCACGGCGCGGGTGCAACATATTGTCAGTGGCCCCGGTCGCCGCCAAGGGAACATCTTCCGCCGCCACCGCTCTCATCTTTCCGGCACTTGCGGGTTGAAAGCCCCGGTCGGCTCCTTTTAGGTCACCCGCTCTCCACCCCATGCCCATCCGTCCCCCGTTCTCCCTGCGTCGGTTCGTCCTCGGCACCGGCGTCTTGGCCGCGAGTTTCGCCCTTGGCCTGCCCAGTGGCCGCGCCGCGCCGGAACCCATCCGGATCGGCGAGTTCGCCTCGCTCACCGGCAAGGAGGCCACCTTCGGGCAGACGGTGCACAAGGGCACCGTGCTCGCCATCGAGGAGGCCAACGCCGCCGGCGGCGCGCTCGGCCGTCCCCTCGAGCTGCTCACCGAGGACGACCAGTCCAAGCCCGGCGAATCCGCCACCGTCGTGAAGAAGCTCATCTCCCGCGACAAGGTCGTCGCCATCCTCGGGGAACTCACCTCCGGCCGCACCCTCGAGGCCGCGCCGATCGCCCAAGCCGCGAAAATCCCGCTCGTCTCGCCGGGGGCCACGGCGGTCGAGGTCACCGCCAAGGGCAACTACATCTTCCGCGTCTGCTTCATTGACGAGTTCCAGGGCACGGTCATGGCCCAGTTCGCCCTCGACACGCTCAAGGTCCGCCGCGTCGCCATCCTCTCCTCCGTTTCCTCTCCCCAAAGCGTCGGCCTGGCGAAGTTTTTCCGCGAGCGCGTCACCCAGGGCGGCGGCACCATCGCGCTGGAGCAGAAATATGGCGACGGCGACAAGGATTTCCGCGCCCAGCTCACCGCCATCAAGGCCGCCGGCGTGGACGCCCTCTTCGTGCCGGGCTACTACACCGAAGCCGCGCTCATCTCGAAGCAGGCCCGCGAACTGGGCCTGACCATGCCGCTCCTCGGCATCGACGGCTGGGAGTCGTCCCAGCTCATCGCCCTCGCTGGCGCGGCGGTCGAGGGCGCCTACCTGTCCACGCATTACTCGGCGGAAAACCGCGCCCCGGGCGTGCTGGCCTTCAACGAGCGTTTCCGCGCCCGCTGGGGCGAGGACTCCAACGCCCTCTCCGCCCTCGCCTACGACGCCGCCCTGGTCCTGATCGACGCCCTCAAGCGCGCCGGCACCACCGACGGCCCCAAGCTGCGCGACGCCCTCGCCGCCACCAAGGACTTCGCCGGCGCCACCGGCCGCATCTCCTTCGACGCCCAGCGCAACCCCACCAAGTCCGCCGTCGTCCTCACCGTGAAGAACGGCCGCTTCGCCTTTGTCCAGGATGTCCACCCTTGATCCACCCACCCTCATGAAAAAAACCGCCCTGTCCCTCCTGCTCGTCACCCTCGCGCTTGGCGCCCGCGCCGCCGAGCCCATCAAGCTCGGCGAATACGCCTCGCTCACCGGCAAGGAAGCCGGCTTCGGCCAGACCTCCCACCAAGGCATCGTCCTCGCCATCGAGGAGATCAACGCCGCCGGCGGCGTCCTCGGCCGCCCCCTCGAGCTCGTCGCCGAGGACAACCAGACCAAGCCCGGCGAGTCCGCCACCGCCGTGAAGAAGCTCATCTCCCGCGACAAGGTCGTCGCGCTCATCGGCGAAGTCTCCTCCGGCCGCTCGCTCGAGGCCGCCCCCATCGCCCAGCAGGCCAAGATCCCCATGGTCGCCCCCGCCGCGACCAACCCCAAGGTCACCCAGACCGGCAGCTACATCTTCCGCGTCTGCTTCATTGATCCCTTCCAGGGCACCGTGATGGCCAAGTTCGCCAAGGAGGACCTGAAGGCCCGGAAGGTCGCCATCCTCTCCAGCGTCTCCAACGCCTACAGCCTCGGCCTCGCCAAGTTCTTCAAGGAAACCTTCATCCCCGCCGGCGGCGAGGTCGTCACCGAGAAAAACTTCTCCGAGGGCGACAAGGATTTCCGCGCCCAGCTCACCGCCGTCAAGGCCGCCGGCGCGGACGCCGTCTTCGTCCCCGGCTACTACACCGAGTGCGCCCTCATCGTCCGCCAGGCCCGCGACCTCGGCCTGACCATGCCGTTCTTCGGCGGCGACGGCTGGGAGGACGAGCAGCTCCTCAAGATCGGCGGCGAGGCCCTCAACGGCTGCTACTACTCCACCCACTTCTCCGCCGAGAACACCGACCCCGTCGTCGCCGCCTTCACCGCCAAATACAAGGCCCGCTGGAACGGCGAGAGCCCCGGCGCCTTCTCCGCCCTCGGCTACGACGCCGTCTATGTCCTGGCCGACGCCCTCAAGCGCGCCGGCGCCACCGACGGCCCCAAGCTGCGCGCCGCCCTCGCGGCCACCAAGGCCTTCCCCGGCGTCACCGGCGTGACCACCATCGACAAGGACCGCAACGCCACCAAGTCCGCCACCATCATCGCCCTCAAGGACGGCAAGGCCACGTTCTTCAAGACCGTCGCGCCCTGACGGGCGCGGAAACTCCAAGCGCCAACCTCCAAGCTCCAAGGAAATTCCAAACACTCGCCCCAAGAAAATCCAAAGTCACGGAACTGCCGCCATGTCCTCCATTTTCTCCCCGGTGCATTCGTGTTTCTCTGGAGCTTGGTCCTTGCGAGCTTGGAGCTTCGTCGCCCTCGCGGTCTGGTCGATGTCCTCACCCGTGCGGGGCGCCGCCGCGGAGGCCCCGATCAAGGTCGGGCACTACGCCTCGCTCACGGGCAAGGACGCCTCCTTCGGCATCGTCAGCCGCAAGGGCATCCTGCTCGCCGTCGAGGAGATCAACGCCGCCGGCGGCCTCCTCGGCCGGCCGGTCGAATACCTCGTCGAGGACATCCAGTCCAAGGCCGGCGAATCCGCCACCGCCGTCAAGAAGCTCCTGTCGCGCGACAAGGTCGTCGCCGTCCTCGGCGGCAACCCCTCCAGCAACTCCCTCGAGGCCGCGCCCCTGTGCCAGCGCGCCGGGATTCCCATGATGGCGATCTCGTCCACCAGCCCGAAGGTGACGGCCGTCGGCGACTGCATCTTCCGCATCTGCTTCATCGACCCGTTCCAAGGCGCCGTGCTCGGCCGCTTCGCCCGGGAGAGCCTGCACGCCCGCCGCCTCGCGCTGCTGACGCCCATGACCCCCTATGGCGTCGGCCTGGCCGCCGAGTTGCGCAAGAAATTCACCGCTCTCGGCGGCGAGCTCGTCGCCGAGCAGAAATACGCCGAGGGCGACAAGGACTTCAAGGCGCAGCTCACCGCGCTCCGCGCCTCCCAGCCCGACGTGATCGCCGTGCCCGGCTACTACACCGAGGCCGCGCTCATCTGCCGGCAGGCGCGCGAACTGGGCCTCACCAGCATCTTCATCGGCGGCGACGGCTGGGAAGCCCCGCAGCTCACCGCCCTCGGGGGCCCCGCCGTCGAGGACACTTATTACTCCACCGGCTTCTCCGCCGACAACTCCGCGCCCGCCGTCCGGGAATTTGTCCGCAAATACCGCCACCGCTGGGACGACGAGGAGCCCGACAGCACCGCCGCCCTCGGTTATGACGCCATGATGCTCTATGCCGACGCCATCCGCCGCGCCGGCACCACCGACCGCGTGGCGCTGCGCGCCGCCCTCGCCGCCACCAAGGATTTTGCCGGGGTCACCGGCCGCATCACCATCGACGGCGAACGCAACGCCACCAAGTCCGCCGTCATGATGCGGGTCAAGGCCGGCCGCATGGAGTTCGTCGAGACGGTGGATCCGTGATTTGGCCGTCCGGCCAAATAGTTGAGGGTTGAGTGCTGAGAGTTGAGAGATTGAATTGCCGTCGACATGTTCAATTTCGAGAAACTGGAGGTCTGGCAAAAATCAGTGGCTTTCGCCGGCCTGATTTACCGTCTGACCAGGGATTTCCCAGTCGATGAACGTTTCGGGCTGTCCAACCAGATTCGACGCGCGGCCACCTCCATTTCTGCCAACATCGCCGAGGGCGCCGCCCGCTCGCCGGCCGATTTCGCCAAGTTCATCGGTTACGCCACTGGCTCGCTTTACGAGGTCATCACCCATGCCACCGTTGCCCGAAACGAAGGCTTTTTGATCGGTCAGGGCTACGAACAACTTTACCGTGACGCCGATGAAATTTCTCGCATGCTCAGCGGCCTGAGAAAATCCCTTGAGTAGCACTGAATCTGCTCTCAACTCTCAGCCCTCAACTCTCAGCTTTCTGTTTGTCCGAATTCCTCCAGCAACTCCTGAACGGCCTGTCGCTCGGCGCCATCTATGCGCTCATCGCGCTCGGCTACACGATGGTTTACGGCGTGCTGCGCTTCATCAACTTCGCGCACTCGGATGTGTTCATGGTCGGCGCCTTCCTCGGCTACTACCTGGGCAAGTTCATCCCGGAGAACACGGTCGGGGGCGGCCTCCTCATCCTCCTGGGTGCCATGCTCGGCTGCGCCGTGCTGGGCATGACCATTGAACGGCTGGCCTACCGCCCCCTGCGCGGTGCCGCCACGCTCAACGTCCTCATCACCGCCATCGGCGTCTCCCTGCTGCTCGAGTATTCCGGCCAGGTTTTCTTCGGCGCCACGCCACGCACCTTCCCCGCCGTCTTCCCCTCGGCCAACTTCACCCTCGGCGGGCTCGTCATCTCCTCCAACCAGGTCGTCGTCATCGTCGTCACCGCCCTGCTAATGGTCGGGCTGCAGTTCATCGTCTACCGCACCAAGATCGGCACCGCGATGCGCGCCGTCTCGCTCAACCCGAAGGCCGCCCAGCTGGTCGGCGTGAACAACGACATCGTCATCTCCTTCACCTTCGGCCTCGGCTCGGCCCTCGCCGGCGCCGGCGGCATCCTCTACGCGCTCAACTACCCCTCGATCGACCCGCTGATGGGCGTCATGCCCGGCCTCAAGGCCTTCGTCGCCGCCGTGCTCGGCGGCATCGGCAACATCCCCGGCGCCGCCCTCGGCGGCCTGCTCCTCGGCACCGTCGAGACCTTCGTGAACGGCAGCCAGTGGTCCACCTACAAGGACGCCATCGCCTTCGCCATCCTCATCATCATCCTGCTCTTCCGCCCCGCCGGCCTGCTCGGCAAAGCCAGCGTGGAAAAGGTATAAGTGTAAGCGGCCAGCCCTCATTCCTCAGCGCTTAAACCTTACACCTTAAAACCATCCCGCCATGCCGCGCCCGCATTTCTACCTCCTGCTCGCCCTGCTCGCCGCCTACGGCCTGTCGGCCTCGACGGGCTGGCTGGAAGCCCGCCTCGACGGCTGGGCTTATTACCAGGACGTCCTGATCGGCATCGGCATCAACATCATCCTCGCCGTCTCGCTCAACCTGGTGAACGGCTACACCGGCCAGTTCTCGCTCGGACACGCGGGCTTCATGTCGGTCGGCGCATATCTCGCCGCCGCCGTCTCGCTCTTCCTCGGCCCGCGGCTCCTCGGCGAGGAGGGCGGCACCGCCTTCCAGCAGGGCCTCATGTTCCTCGCCGCGCTCACCGCCGGCGGCCTCGGCGCCGCCCTGGCCGGCGTCGCGGTCGGCATCCCCTCGCTCCGCCTCAAGGGCGACTACCTCGCCCTCGTCACCCTCGGCTTCGGCGAGATCATCCGCGTCATCTTCCAAAACGTCGAGGTGCTGGGCGGCGCCCTCGGCCTCAATGGCATCCCGGCCTACACCTCCCTCTTCTGGGTGCTCGCGGTCGGCGCCGTCACCGTGTTCACCGTCACCAGCCTCGTCCACTCGACCTACGGCCGCGGCTTCCTCGCCACGCATGACGACGAGGTCGCCTCCGAGGCCGTCGGCCTCAACACCACCCGCTACAAGATCGTGGCCTTCGTCATTGGTGCCTTCTTCGCCGGCGCGGCCGGCGGCCTCTACGGCCACTTCAAGATGACCATCACGCCCACCGGCTTCGACTTCACCAAGAGCATCGAGATCGTCGTCATGGTCATCCTCGGCGGCATGGGCAACACCCTCGGCGTCATCCTCGCCGCCATCCTGCTCACCCTGCTCCCCGAGGTCCTGCGCCCGATCGCCGAATACCGCATGATCATCTACTCGCTGCTCCTGATCGTGCTCATGATCGTCCGCCCGCAGGGCCTCTTCAATTTCAAGTTCGGCAAGGCGAAGCTATGAAACGTCCCTCCTTTCAATTCTCGCGTCCCTTGGCTTGTCATTCTGAGCGCCGCGAAGAATCCATCCGCACGCCCGCCGGCGTGAATCATCCTGGATGCTTCGCTGCGCTCAGCATGACGGTTGCGGTGATTCCGACGGTTTCGATCGGCCAATCGGAAATCGTAAATCAAAAATCGTAAATTCCGCCGTGCCCGCGCTCCTCCAACTCGACCAAGCCACCATCAAGTTCGGCGGCCTCACTGCGGTGAACGCCGTGGACTTCACCGTCGGCGAAGGCGAGCTCTGCGGCCTCATCGGCCCCAACGGCGCCGGCAAGACCACGGTCTTCAACCTCATGACCGGCGTCTACCAGCCCACCTCCGGCGCCGTCCGCTTCAACGGCCGGCCGCTCGCCGGCCTGCGCGTCAACGAGATCGTCGAGTGCGGCATCGCCCGCACCTTCCAGAACATCCGGCTCTTCGGCTCGCTCTCGGTCTTCGACAACGTCCGCGTCGCCTGCAACCTCCACCGCGGCACCGCCGCCATCCACACCCTCATTCGCCTCGGCGCCTTCCGCCGCGACGAGGCCGCCATCACCCGGCGCGCCGAGGAGCTGCTCGACATCTTCAACCTCCGCCGCTTCCGCGACGCCCCGGCCAAGAGCCTCCCCTACGGCGAACAGCGCCGCCTCGAGATCGTCCGCTGCCTCGCCACCAAGCCCCGGCTCCTCCTCCTCGACGAGCCTGCCGCCGGCATGAACCCGACCGAGAAGGTGGACCTCATCCGCCTCATCCAGCAGGTCCAAAAACAGTTCGGCCTCTCCATCCTCCTCGTTGAGCACTCCATGAAGGTCGTCATGGGCGTCTGCTCGCGCATCGCCGTCCTCGACTACGGCGTGAAGATCGCCGAGGGCAACCCCGCCCAGATCCAGTCCGACCCCAAGGTCATCGAGGCCTACCTCGGCGAGGACCACGGCACCTCCCTCTCCCACCACTGATGCACTCTTTCTGTCTTTCTGTGATTAGACAGCAAACCGCGAGACTTGCGTGGGATTCACCAATGAACATTCCAAGTCATTGTCATGCTGAGCGCAGCGAAGCATCCATCACGATATCCGCAGGCGGTTGTGCCGATGGATCCTTCGCTTTGCTCAGGATGACGAGTTCGGGTGGTTAATATCCGTGCCCATCCGTGCAATCCATGGTTAAATAAAATGCTGACGGTCAAAAACCTCGAGGTCTGCTACGGCGCCATCACCGCGCTGCGTGATGTGTCGTTCACCATCGAGCAGGGCCGCATCGTCACGCTCATCGGCGCCAACGGCGCCGGCAAGACCACCACCCTCCGCACCATCTCCGGCCTGCTCCGGGCGAAGCAGGGTGGCATCACTTTCAAGGGCGAGGACATCTCGAAGCTCCCGCCGCACCAGATCGTCGCCCGTGGCCTCTGCCATGTGCCCGAGGGCCGCATGGTCTTCGCCAACCTCTCCGTGGACGAGAACCTCGCGATGGGCGCCTACCTCAAGACCGACAAGGCGAAGATCGCGTCGAACCGCGACTACGTCTTCAACGTCTTCCCCCGCCTGAAGGAGCGCCTCGCGCAGGCCGCTGGCACGCTCTCCGGCGGCGAGCAGCAGATGCTGGCCATCGGCCGCGCCCTCATGGGCGAGCCGCAACTGCTCATGCTCGACGAACCCTCGCTCGGCATCGCCCCCAAGCTCATCTCCACCATCTTCGAGAAGATCGTGGAGATCAACCGGACCCACGGCATCACCATCCTCCTCGTCGAGCAGAACGCCAACCTCGCCCTCGAGGTGTCGCATGACGCCTACGTGCTCGAGACCGGCGCGGTCGCGATGCAAGGCCCGTCCGCCGAACTCCGGAACAACCCCGACCTCAAGGCCGCCTACCTCGGCGGCTAAGCCTGGCCCAATGACAGGGCGGCCCGGCCCACCGCCCGCGCGCTTGCGAAAACCCCGCTGCGGCCCTACCGTGCCGGCATGAATCCGCACCTGCGCCTCTGCTTCCTCGCCGCGTTGCTGGCCCTGCCCGCTGTGGCGGTGACGGTTGAAGTCACCCTGCCCCTCAAGGATCTGCGCCTGAAGGACGGCCTGCTGTTCACCGATGCCACCGTGCGCAGCTTCAATACCGCCACCGGCACGGTCACCCTGCTGGCGAACAAGGAGCTTGTCAGCGTGCGCACCGCCCTGCTGCCCGATGAGGTCGCCGCACGCCTCAAGGATCTCGCCCCGGCCCGGACCAAGGAGGAAACGGACGCCGAGAAACTGCAGGCCGCCGCCGACCGCGCCAAGGCCGCCGAGAACGCCGACCGCCGCCAGCGCCGGCTCGAGGACGAGGCCCTGGCCGCCCGCACCGCCAGCCGGACCCTGAACGTGAAGACGGCCGCCGAGGAGGCTGCCCGCGCCGAGGCCATTCCGGATGAGGTGGCCAAGTTCGCCGAATCGCGCGCCCGCGCCTTCTTCAAATACCAGGACTCCCCGCATTCCAACATCGGGGCCGTGATCAGCTCCGACATATTTCTGGAGAATCCCGAGCCCGTGCCCGGCTGGAGCGGCCGTTACCGCGTCGAGGGCAAGGCCTACCGCCAATTCGTCAACAACCAGGCCAGCGGTTTCGGCCGGAGCGGCCAGGAATTCGAGATGCTCATCCAGACCCGCGACCGGAAGCAGCCCGAGCTCGTCGAGATCCGGATCAAGTAAGCGACTGCCGTGGGGAAAGGGCGTGGCTCGCCCACGCCCTTTCCCCACGTCCGGGCGCGGTCAAGCCGCGCCCCTACAACAATCCATCCCGCCCCTTGATTTTTGCCGGGCGGCAACTAAGTTGGCCGCCCTTTTTCGTGCCCGCGAGGGCCGCTCCGCCACAAAGCACTCAATCCCTTACTCCCTCCTCCCTTTTCCCTCTCCCTCTCCACTTCCCAATGTCCACCACCACACCGCAGAAATTCGAGTTCCAGGCCGAGATCAAGCAGCTGCTCGATATCGTCATCCACTCGCTCTACACGGAGAAGGAAATCTTCGTCCGGGAGCTGGTCTCCAACGCCTCCGACGCCCTCGAGAAGCTCCGCCACACCCAGCTGACCGAGAAAAACGTGTTCGGTGACCAGGCCCTGGAGATCAATGTCACCACCGACGACCAAGCCAAGACCCTCACGATCCAGGATTTCGGCATCGGCATGACCCGCGCCGAGCTCATCGAGAACCTCGGCACCATCGCCCATTCCGGCTCCAAGGCCTTCCTAAAGGCCCTCGGGGAGGGCGGGGCGAAGAATTCCAATCTCATCGGCCAGTTTGGCGTCGGCTTCTACGCCGCCTTCATGGTCGCGAAGTCCGTGAAGGTCTACTCCCACTCCTGGCAGGCCGGCGAGCCCGGCCACGTCTGGTCAAGCGACGGCTCCGGCAGCTACGAGATCGAGGAGGTCGCCGATGTCGCCCGCGGCACCAAGATCGTCGTCGAGCTGAAGGACGACTGCGCCGAGTTCGCCACCGAGAGCCGCGTGAAGGGGATTCTCGAGCGCTACAGCGCCTTCGTGTCCTTCCCGATCAACCTCGGCGGCAAGCGCGTCAACACCGTCCAGGCCCTCTGGCTGCGCTCGAAGAACGAGATCAAGGACGAGGAATACACCGAGTTCTACAAGTTCCAGGCCCACGCCTACGACGATCCGCTCCTGCGCCTGCACTTCTCGGCCGACGCCCCGCTCTCCATCAACGCCCTCGTCTTCGTCCCGCAGGAGAACACCGAGAAGTTCGGCTTCGCCCGCTTCGAGCCCGCCGTGTCCCTCTACTGCCGCAAGGTCCTGATCGACGCCTCGCCCAAGGACCTGCTGCCCGAGTGGCTGCGCTTCCTCAAGGGCGTCGTGGACAGCGAGGATCTCCCGCTGAACATCTCGCGCGAGACCATGCAGGACAAGGCCCTCCTCGACAAGCTGGGCAAGGTCATCACCAAGCGCTTCCTCAAGTTCCTCGACGAGGAGGCCGCCGCGCGCCCCGACGGCTACGTCAAGTTCTACGCCAGCTTCGGCATCTTCCTGAAGGAGGGCGCCGCGCTCGACCACACCCACAAGGACCAGCTCATGAAGCTGCTCCGCTTCGAGTCCTCGCTCACCGACAAGACCAAGCAGACCTCCCTTGCCGACTACGTCACCCGCATGGGCGCCGACCAGAAGGAAATTTATTACCTCGTCGGCAAGGATCGCGCCGCCATCGAGAGCGGCCCCTACCTCGAAGGCTTCAAGGCCCGCAACCTCGAGGTGCTCTTCTGCTACGAGCCCGTGGACGAATACGTGATGAACAACGCCCGTGAGTTCGACGGCAAGAAGCTCATCGCCGCCGACCACGCCGACGTGAAGCTCGCCGACATCCCGAAGCCCGAGGGTGCCCTCTCCGAAGCCGACGCCAAGACCCTCACCGAATGGCTCAAGGCCACGCTCGGCGACCGCGTCGCCGCCGTGAAGGTCAGCGACCGCCTCGTGGACTCCCCCGCCCTCGCCATCAACGCCGATGCCTTCATGTCCGCCCACATGCGCCGCATGATGAAGGCCATGAACAAGGAAGGCTCCGACCTCCCGCAGAAGGTGAACCTTGAGATCAACCCACGCGCCGCCGTGATGAAGCGCCTCTTCGAGACGCACACCGCAGCCCCCGAAAAGGCGAAGCTCGTCGCCGAGCAGATCCTCGACAACGCCCTCATCTCCGCCGGCATGCTCGAGGACGCGACACCGATGGTCGCCCGTCTCTACAAGCTGTTGGAGAACGTTTAACAGCAGAAAGCGATTGAGTATGGCTTGTCAGCCATACTTTCGGTTTGCAGGTATGGCTTACCAGCCATACCGTGCCGACGTTATGAAGATGACGATGCACATCGACGAGGATGTCCTGAACCGGGTCATGCAAGTGACCGGGGCCGCAACGAAGCGGGAGGCGGTGGAGATCGCCCTCAACGAGATGGCGCGTCGCCATAAGCTGAAGGAGCTTTTCAGCGCAGGCCTTGGACTCACGCCCGACGAACTCCGGGCTGAGTTCGCGCCCGGCCCGGCGGACGCGTTGGACAGTCACGGCATCAAGGTCGCCGAAACCCAGACTCCCTATGGCGACCAATCTGGTGCTGCCCGATAGCAGCTACTTCATCACTCATGCGCGCGAAGGCGTGGATCCATTCCACCGCCTGAGCGCGCATGACAAGGAGTGGGAATTTGCCACCTGCGGGCTGGTCGTCACCGAAGTGTGCCGCGGTCGCCGTGACCCGAATGTTTACCGCCGCTTCCGGGAGCGTTTCGCCGTGATGATTTTTATCACCACGACAAACGCCATCTGGGAGCGCACGGCCCAGCTGGCTTGGACGCTGGACCGGCAAGGCGTGATCATCCCCGCCACCGACCTGTTGATCGCCGCCTGCGCGCTGCAGGCGGACGCCGCCGTGCTCACCTACGACCATCACTTCCAGCAAGTGCCCGGCCTTCGCGTGGTTGATCACCTCGCCTGACGGGAACCCACCTCGTGATGGCCAGGTGATAGTTCGCCATCAGGCACCAGGCATGCACCTGCCAGCCCGTTTTCTGGCAGGCCTAATAACAACATCCCCTAGCTTTTGGACTGTCATTGCGAGGAGCGGAGCGACGAAGCAATCCAGCCGTTTCGACAAGCTCAAGGCCCCGAGCCTGTCGAGGGGCTGAATCGCACGGCCCGCCATGCGGGCCTCGCGATGACAATAGTCTATATGCTACGGGCATTTGGTATCACCCAGTCACTTGAGGAAGGCCGCCGTGGCCCGGTCGGAGCGGAAGATGTCCGACCGGTAGTTGCCCCGGTTCAACATGTGATAGACCCCGGCCTCGGACTCCGTTCGCAGCGGTCGCGCCATGCGGGGCTTTCCTCCGGTCGGCTGCCCGCGTCAGCCCAATCCCCAAGACCTGACCCCGTCCGCTCTTCCGTCCCTCCACAGGGGTATGATCCGGACATGGGTTACACTTTGTCCGGGGACATAGGTTACACTTTTCGTTTAGTTTTCAGGGAGGATTTGGCGAGAGATTTCCGATCCGGCGGAGCGATGTAGGCCGGAGGCCGGAATCGCTCCGCCGGATCG
>JAEUGW010000025.1 GCA_016795565.1 Opitutaceae bacterium
GCCTCCACGATCAACTACGACGGCGTGTTTGAGCTCGCCGCCGGCACCCTGAGCCTCAGCGGCATCACCGCCAACATCGGCACCCTCACGCTCACCGGCAACTCCACCATCGATTTTGCCGGCGCCTCAATCCTGAACGTGACCAACCTGAACCTCAACGGCTTCACCCTGAGCATCACCAACTGGGCCGACGCCGCCGACTATTTCTTCGCCGCCATCTGGACCGGGGCTGTGCCCGGCACCACCGGCGTTGCGCCGATGAATCAGGTAACGTTCAGCGGTTTTGCGGCCGGTGACACCAAGTGGCAGAGCTACGACAATCAGGTCACGCCCGTGCCCGAGCCCTCCACCTACGGTTCGCTCTTGCTCGGCGTGCTCACGGGCCTGTTCGCGTGGCGCCGTCTAGTGCGTCGCCCCGCCCGCTGAGCGGGTGTCGCGGCGGATCTTGAGCGCCACGGCGACCGCCGCGCCGATGGCCGCAGTCATGGTTTCGAGGGTCAGACTGGGCTGTCCCGCCCTGGCCTGCTCCGGCAGGAACGGCACGTGGATGAACCCGCCGCGCACCTTCTTTTGCCGCCGCAGCTCGTGCATGAGGCCGTAGAAAACATGGTTGCAGACGAAGGTCCCCGCCGTCTGCGACACCGCCGCCGGGATGCCCTGCCGCCGCATTTCCGCCACCATCGCCTTGATCGGCAGCGCGGACCAATACGCCGCCGGGCCGCCCCGCACGACCGGCCGGTCCACCGGCTGCCGCCCCGCGTTGTCGGGGATGCGGGCATCGTCCACATTGATCGCCACGCGCTCCGGCGTGATCTCTGCCCGGCCACCCGCCTGGCCCACGCAGATGACGAGCGCCGGTTTCGTCACCCGCATCTGCCGTTTCAGCTCCGCGATCGCCGCACCAAACACGCACGGCAGCAGCGCCCCGCACACGCGATGACCGCCGATGACCGCGCCGTGCAATTGCCGCGCGATCTCACCGGAGGGATTGATCGCCTCGCCGCCGAATGGCTCGAAGCCGGTGAGCAGCACATTCCGCGTTTCCGCCGACCCTCGTTTTCGTGATTTCCTCGTCTGGGCCATGTTTCAGAACCGATACACGCACAGATACATCACGGCCACATTGAAAATCCAGATGGCGGCGGCGAATGGCGCCTGCGCCTTGATCACCGCCCAGTCGTCCTGCAGCTCGAGCAGGCGCACCGGCACGAGATTGAAATTCGCAGCCATCGGCGTGACCAGCGTGCCGCAATAGCCCGACAACATGCCGAGCGTGCCCATGATGGCCGCGTCGCCCCCGTTCGCCTGCACGATGAACGGCAGGCCGACCCCGAGCGTCATGATCGGGAACGCCGCGAAGGCATTGCCCATCATCACCGTGAAAATCACCATGCCCCCGCAGTAGGCGAGCACGGCCACCAGCGGATGCGTCACCGGCAGGGCGGCGGCGACGATCCGCGCCACCTCCTCCCCGACCCCGGCTTTCGCAAAAATCCCCCCGAGTCCCGCCAGCGACTGCGGCAGAATCAGCGTCCACCCCAGCATCTCCAGCAGCCGCCCGCCCTCGGCCACCGGTGCCGCCGGCGCATCCTTGGTCACCCACAGCGCGGCCGCCAACCCGCCCAGGCAGCCGATGCCGAGCGCGAGTTGCGAGCCGATCACCAGACTCCCGGCAATGGCCACCGCCGGCACGAGCAGGATCGGCCAGAGCAGCCGGTTCCCGAGTTGCCCGGCCCGCGCCTGCCGCGCCTCGCCGCCATCCGGGAAATGCGGCGTCGCCACCTGCTTCGTCGCCACGAGCAGGCCCATCGCCAGCACCATCCAGCCGACGAACTCGGCGGGCAGGTGCTTCCCAGCGCCTACGGCGACAGCCAGCAGCAGCCAGAAGGCCGCCGAACCCCAGCGCCGCGGATGCCCCGGGTTCAGCGCCAGCCGCACCGCCACCGCCGCGACAAACAGCCCGACCAGCCAAAAGAAATGCTCCAAGGTCAGACCCGCGCTCACTTCGCACCGTCCTTTCGTTTGGCGAGCCAGCGATCCAGGGCCCGATAGCGCCACCAGCCAATCGCGAGCACCCACAGCGCCGTCGGCACGCTCCACAGCTTGATCTTCTCCAGCGTCACCACCACGCCGGCCGCATCAAAGAATCCTTTCACCAACAGCAGTGCGCCGACCGCGACGAGGATGTCATCCGAGAAAAAGTTGCCGACATTCTCCGCCGCCGCGCCGTGCGCGCGCACCCGCTCGCGCGTCGCCGGCGTCAGCTCGCCGCGCCGCGCCGCCGCCCCCTCGGCCATGGGCGCAATCAACGGCCGCACCATGCCCGCATGGTTGCCGAGGCTGATGCCCAGCACGCTCAGCCCGCCGCGCAACGCCTGGTAAAGCCACAGGATCCGCCCCGCCGTGGCCGCCGCCGTCTGCCGCATCAGGGTGGCGATCCGTTCCTGCAGGCCGTGCTTCTCCAACAGCCCCACCACCGGCAGCATCAGCACGATCGGCAGCACCAACCCGCGGTTTTCCACGAACAACCGGCCCATCATCGCCACCACCTCGCGCAGGGAAAAGCCCGCGGCCAGCCCGGTCGCCAATCCCGCCCCCAGCACGACCACCAGGGCGTTCACCCGAAATCCGAATCCGAGCGCAACCAGCAGGATGCCGACGAGCTTGATCATGTCCCGAAGGCCTTGATTGCGATCCCGGCCGCGCTCAGCTCGTGTCGCAACCGCCGGGCAAACTCCACCGGATTGGCTCCGTCCCCGTGCACGCAGACGGTGTCAGCCCGGATGAGCACGTCCGTCCCGTCCGTCGCCCGCACCTTGCCTTCGCGCACCATCCGCCGCACCTGCGCCATCGCGACCGCGGCATCCGTGATCAGCGCATCGCTCTGCGTCCGGGGCGTGAGCGAGCCGTCGGCCTGGTAAGTGCGGTCGGCAAAGACCTCGCTGGCCACCGGCAGTCCGCAGGCCTCGCCCGCCGCGATCACGTGGCTCCCGGCGAGTCCGAACAAGATCAGCCTGGGATCAGCTTCATACACGGCATCCACCAGCGCGCGCGCCAGCGCCGGCTCGCGGGCCGCCATGTTGTATAGCGCGCCGTGCGGCTTCACGTGCCGCAGCGGCGCCAACGCTTGCAGCCTCCGGATCTGGTCCAACACCAGCTCGTGCACCTCGTCCGGGGTCACGGCCAGCTCGACGCGCCCGAAGTTCGCGCGGTCGGGAAACCCCGGGTGCGCGCCGACCACCACGCCATGCTTTTGCGCCAACGCCACGGTCGCCCGCATCGTGGCCGCATCGCCGGCATGGCCGCCGCAAGCGATGTTCGCCGAGGTGATGAGCGGCATGAGCTCCGCATCATGGCCCGCCCCCTCGCCCAGGTCACAGTTCAAATCAATCGATGGCATCGTTTCCTCCCGAACAATTTAACCGGCATCTCATTCACCTTTCCTGTCATTCTGAGACTAGACAGCAAGCCGCGAGGCTTGCGTGGGACTCGCCATTGAACATTCCAAGGCATTGTCATGCTGAGCGCAGCGAAGCATCCATCACGATATCCGCCGGCGGTTGTGCCGATGGATTCTTCACTTCGTTCAGAATGACAATCCATGGGTTTTGAAACTCAGCCAGTCAGCCGGGCCAGGCCCATGCGCACCCGCGCGAAATCGCGCTCGCGCGCCAGATACAAGTCATGGGCCACCGCCAGCGTGATCTCCTCGAAGCCCACGGTGTCGCCCGGCCGCAGTTGCGTGAACCGCCCGAGATCCACCGACGCCACGCCGGCGATCCGCGGATAACCGCCGATCGACTGGCGGCTGGGCAGCAGGACAATGGGCTGGCCCGCCGGCGGCACCTGCACGGTGCCGGCGTTGACCGAGGAGGAAACCATTTCGCCCTCGTGCCGCCGTGCGAGTTCCGGACCCGACAGCCGCACCCCCATGCGGTCGGCCTCGTTGGTGGCGCGCCATGCCGCGGAGAAAAAGATCCGCTGCGCCTCCTTCGTGAACCAGTCGCACTCGGGGCCGCGCAAGGCGCGCACGACGCCGGGCCGCGCCGGTTGGCCCATTGTCTCCGGCCGCACCGTCCAGGCCACCGCGCGCTTCCCGCCGGTTTGCAGCGTCGCGAGCACCTGCCGCGCCCACGGCGACGGTTCAAAAAGCTTCAGCGCGTCGCCCGCGATGAGCGGCCGCCCCTCATGCCCGCCGAGGCCGGCCCGCCGATAGGTCGTCCGGCTGCCCATGACCAATGGCACATCGATGCCGCCGGCGATTGCCAGCCACGCCCGCAGGCCCGAGCGCGCGGGCCAGAAATTGATGGTCTCGCCCGCCGCCACCCGCACGGCCCGGTCGCGCGGCAGCGGTTCGCCGGCCACGCGCGCATCGAAGTCGCCGCCGTTCCAGGCCACGAGCGTGTCGCGCTCAAAAATCACCTCCGGCCCATATTGTGCCATCTCGAGCAGGGCCGCGTTGTCGTCGTTGCCCACGCACAGGTTGGCCGCCCGCGCGGCAAAACCGTCGAGCGCCCCGCCGACGACGATGCCGTATTGCTGGTAGCCGGGTCGGCCGAGGTCCTGCACGGTCGTGAGCAGGCCGGGTTTGACGATGCGCATCATCGGACACCTCCGGTGCCGAAAGCACCAAGCACCAAGCTCCAACCCCCAGGGAAACGCCAAGCCTCAAGCCACCAAACCGACCTCCCCTGCTTCGTTGTTTTCTGTATCTGGAAATTCACGGGAGCTTGGATGTTGGAGCTTGGAGCTTCGCAAATTCCTCGGGCGTGATGGCGCGGAATTTCACGCGATCGCCCGCCGCCAGCAGCACGGGGGGATTCTGCTCGGGCCGGAAAACCCGCAGCGGCGTCCGGCCGATCAGGTTCCAGCCGCCGGGCGTCGCCAGCGGGTAGATGCCGGTCTGTTCGCCACCGATGCCGATCGAACCGGGCGGCACCACCATGCGGGGCTTGGCGTGGCGCGGCGTGTGCAAGTCCTTCGGCAAGCCGCCCAAATATGGAAAGCCCGGCGCAAAACCGATGAGATGCACGAGGTAATCGGCCTTTGCGTGGCGCTTGATGACCTCCTCGGGCGACAGTTTCGCCTGCGCCGCCACCCGCGCGAGATCGGGGCCGTGCTCGCCGCCGTAGCACACGGGCACGTCCACCACGCGCGGCTTCGCCTTCTCCATTTTCGGCGGGTTCTTCAGCCGTTCCCGCACCAAGCCACCCAGCCAGTCGGCAATGCCCAGCGCCGGGGCCCCGGCCTGCACCGCCGCCCAGGGATCGTAGAAGACCGTGACCGTCGTGTAGGCCGGCACCAGTTCACTCACTGCTGGCAACGGCGCCGCCGCCAGCGCCCGCCAGGCCGTCTGCACGCGCCGGTGCGTGGACTCGTCAATGACGGTTCCCAGCTCCAGCACCAGCGCGTTGTCGCCCAGCGGCGTGATCTGCATGCCTACCTGCCTAAGTGCTCGCTGTTGTTTGGCAGCCAAAATCTCGCAACTAATTGCCCGGTGCCGCCCGGCTGATAGCTGCCGGATTGGATTGCGGTTCTCCGGGGAACACTAATGTGAGAGCCAGCCATGTCCACCCGTCCCCTTGCCTGCGCCGTGCTGCTCCTGCTCCTGTCGAGCGGCTGCCGCGACCGCGAGATCACGGCCTACCGGGCCCCCAAGGATCCCGTCGCTGTCCTGCCTGGGGCGGACGCCTCCGGGCAGTTGCCCGCCGACCACCCGCCCGTCGGCAGTCCGGCGGGCGGCGAAGCCACCATGGCCAACACCGCCGTCCCCACGGGCAGCGACAGCCTCACTTGGACCGCTCCCGCGCACTGGGCCGCCAAACCCGTCGGCCCGATGCGCAAGGGCAGCTTCGCGGTCAAGGACGGCGGCGCCGAGGCCGACCTCTCCATCACCGCTTTTCCGGGCGACACCGGCGGCCTCCTGGCGAACATCAACCGCTGGCGCGGGCAGATCGCCCTGCCTCCGCTGGCCGCCGACCAGCTCGACGCCCACCGCGAGCACCTGGATATTGGCGCGCTGCATGTGGACGTGGTGGATTTCGCCGGCACCGCCAACGGCACCCCGACCCGCATCCTCGGTGCTGTCGTGCCGCATGGCGGCGAAACCTGGTTCTTCAAGCTGCTGGGGCCGGACGCCCTCGTGGCCCGGGAGAAGCCCGCGTTCCTCGAGTTCCTTCGCACCGTCCGCCCGCGCTGAACCATGACACCGCTCGTCCGCCAGTTCCGCGACTTCTTCGTCTCCCTCAAGCTGACCGTGGTATTGCTCGCCCTGTCGATTGTCCTGATTTTTTGGGCGACGCTGGCGCAGGTGCAGCTCGGCATCTGGGGCGTGCAGGAGAAGTTCTTCCACACCTTCTTCGTGCTCGAGAACATCCCCGGCACCGCGATACCCGTGCCGGTCTTCCCCGGCGGTTACTTCCTTGGCGGCCTGCTGATCCTCAATCTCGTCGCGGCGCACCTCTACCGCTTCAAGCTCGAGTGGAAGAAGGCCGGCATCCAGCTCACGCACCTCGGCCTCATCCTGCTGCTGCTGGGCGAGCTCATCACGAGCCTGCAGCAGGTGGAGAGCAACATGCGCCTCCCCGAGGGCGGGACCATGCGCTACTCCGAGAGCTACCGGATCAACGAGCTCGCCATCCTCGACACCACCAACCCTGAATTCAACGAGGTCGTCGCCATCCCCGAGGCCGTGCTCGCCGACGGCGGTTCCATCCAGCACCCCAAGCTCCCGTTTCAGATCCGCATCCGCGACTACTACCCCAACGCCGCGCTCGCGATGCGCGATCAGGCGCCTTTGCCTGAGTTTGCGACCTCAGTGGCCGGCAGCGCCAAAGGCGCGGGCAGCCGGCCGGAGCAGAACTCAGGACAAATCCCGGGCGGCCAGCAGGCCGCCACGGGACCGCTCGCCACCGCCGGCATCGGCCCGCGCGTGGCCGTCACCCCGCTCCGCCTCACCTACAAGCAGGACGAGCGCAACGCCCCCGCCGCCCACCTCGAGTTCGTGGGCCCCGAGGGCACTCTGGGCACCTGGCTGGTCTCGCCGTTGCTCGGGATGCCGCAGAAATTCGACTACGCCGGCCGCACCTGGGAAATCGCCCTCCGCTTCAAGCGCTACTATTACCCGTTCGCCCTCACCCTGATCGACTTCACCCATGAGAAATACGCCGGCACCGATATCCCCAAGAATTTCGCCAGCCGCATCCACCTCAAGACCGACGATGCCCGCGAGGACCGCGAGGTGCTCATCTACATGAACAACCCGCTGCGCCATGCCGGGCTGACGTTCTATCAGGCCAGCTTTGAGAAGGGCGACAAGGTGAGCATTCTCCAGGTCGTGCGCAACCCCGGCTGGGTGCTGCCCTACATCGCCTGCATCATGATGGGCCTCGGCCTGCTCGTCCAATTCGGCATCCACCTCCTCGGCTTCGTCCGCAAGCGCGCCGCCGCCGCGGCAGTAGCGAATAGCGGGTAGCGCGTAGCGAGCATCACCAGCATGTCACTTTCCGCCTACTCTCTACCCGCTACCCGCTACTCGCTACTTTCAGCATGAACCGCTGGATCCCGCTCATCGTCCTCATCCTCGCCGCCGGCTGGCTGGCGTCCTCGCTGCGTCCGCAGAAGAACGCCGGCGCGATGGACCTCGCCGCCTTCGGCCGACTGCCCGTGCTGGTCAACGGCCGCCTCAAGCCGCTCGACACCGTCGCCCGCACCTCCCTGCTCATGTTGCAGGGCCGCCAGCGCGTCAGCGATCCGACCGTGTCCGAGCCCTTTGTCGCCACGCCCGCCGAGTGGCTGGCCGACGTGCTGTTCAACCCCGCCAAGGCCGACACCTATCCCACCTTCCGCCTCAGCGCCACCGACTCGCCCGAGTTGCTCACGCTCATGGGCATCACGGAGGCCGACACCAAAATCCGCTACGACAGCGCGATCCTGCGCACGCTGGCGCTCGCCGACTTCGTGCCCGGCACCCGCACCCGTTTCTCCTTCAACCAGCTGCAGCCCAAGCTGGCCGAGCTCGACCGGCAGGCCCAACTGGCCGAGCCCATTGACCCGCAACTGCGCACCGGCTTCCAGAAGGCCGTCGTGCAACTGCGCGAGCGCGTCATGCTCTACCAGCGCCTCAAGCACAGCGTGCAAATGCCCGACTCCGCCGGTTTTCTCGCCGAGATTCTGCGCTTCCAGCAGGGGCTCCCCGCCGGCATCACCGCCGTCCGCGCCCGGCAGAAGGGCGAGCCGCACGACGAGGCTGCTTTTCAAGCCCTGCTCGCCGCCGCCGAACGCTACGACATCATGGACAAGCACGGCTACCTGCTCACCATCCCGCCCGATGCCAGCGAGCCCAGCCCGACCGCCTGGCGGACCGCCGGCCACGTGCTGCTCGAGACCTTCGAGACCCAGAGCCTGAATCCCAACGTCATGGCCTACGCCGCCCTCGGCAGCGCCTGGCGCGGCCGCGAGGCCGGCCAGTTCAACGAGATTGTCCGCCTCTTCCGCGAGCAGCTCGGCAAGCGCTTCGGCCCGCAGCTGGCGAAAAGCGATGTCGAGACGCGCTTCAACTCCGCCGAGCCGTTCTACAAGAGCATGCAGCTCTACGCCGTCGCGTTCCTGCTCGCGCTCTGCTCCTGGCTCCGGTGGCCGGCCGTGCTCGGCCGGAGCGCGTTCTACCTCACCCTGCTCGCGTTTGTCGCCACGACCGCCGGCATCGCCACCCGCATGTGGCTGGAGGGCCGCCCCCCGGTCACCAACCTCTATTCCTCCGCCCTGTTCGTCGGCTGGGGCTCGGTTGGACTCTGCCTGATTCTTGAAAAGACGTATCGCAACGCCATCGGCTCCGTCGCCGCCGGCGTGATCGGCTTTGTCACGCTCCTCATCGCCCACCATCTCTCCCTCAGCGGCGACACCCTCGAGATGATGCGCGCCGTGCTCGACACCAACCTCTGGCTCGCGACCCACGTCGTCGTCGTGACCATCGGCTACGCCGCCACCTTCCTCGCCGGCTTCCTCGCCCTCATCTATGTTGGCCGCGGCGTGCTCACCCGCTCGCTCGACCAGGGCACCGCCGACGCGCTGGCCCGGATGGTTTACGGCATCGTGTGCTTCGCCACGCTTTGCAGCCTCATCGGCACCGTCCTCGGCGGCATCTGGGCGGACCAGTCCTGGGGTCGCTTCTGGGGCTGGGACCCGAAGGAGAACGGTGCTGTCATGATCGTCCTCTGGAACGCCATCATCCTCCACGCCCGCTGGGGCGGCCTCGTCCGGCAGCGCGGCCTGATGGGCCTCGCCATCTTCGGGAACATCATCACCAGCTGGAGCTGGTTCGGCACCAACATGCTCGGCGTCGGCCTGCACAGCTACGGCTTCATGGACGCCGCCTTCTACTGGCTCCTCACCTTCGTCCTGACCCAGGTCGCCGTCATCGCTCTCGCGCAACTGCCGCTGGCGAAATGGCGGAGTTTCCAGAACAAGCCGGCTTGACGGGCTTGTTCTGACGCGCCGTAGCCTTGGCGAAGGCGGGCGCCCCGTTCGTTACCCCTTGAGCAACTCCTCGGCGTGCGCCACAGCGCTCCTGGCCGTGCGGTCGCCCAGCATGCGCGCCAGCTCACCCACCCGCACCTTGCGGTTGCCGTGAATCGGCTCGATCTCGACCGACGCCCGGTCGCCGCTCTGGTCCTTCGTGACGACCAAGTGATTCGCCGCCTGCGCCGCCACCTGCGGCAGGTGCGTGACGCACAGCACTTGGTGTCGCTCGGCGATGTCGGCCATCTTCTCGCCGACGATCCGCCCGATCTCGCCGCCCACGTTGGCGTCCACCTCGTCAAACACCAGCAGCGGCACGTCGTCGATCTCCGCCAGCACGGCCTTCAGCGCCAGCATCACCCGCGCCAGCTCGCCGCTCGAGGCGATGCGGTGCAGCGGCAGCGGCGGCTCGCCGACGTTCGGCGAGAACAGGAACTCCACGCCGCAGTCGCCGTGCAGGCCGAGTTCGGGCAACGCCGTGAGCGACACGCGGAAATCCGCCTTCTTGAACCCGAGCGAGACCATCACCTTGGCTGCAGCCTTGGCCAGCTGGAGCGCGGCCTTCTCGCGGGTCGCGCGCAGCTCGGCCGCGGCCTTCCTGGCTGACTTCAGGGCGTCGGCGATCTGCTGCTCAAGCCTGGCCAACGAGCCCTCGACGTCGCTCTGCAACTCCAGTTTCCGGCGCATCTCGTCGCGCGCGGCGAGCACGGCCCCGACCTTGGCGCCATGCTTGCGCTTCAGCTCGAGCCAGGAATTCATCTTCCCCTGCAGCGCCTCCGCCTGCTCGGGGTCAAAGTTCAGCGACGAGGCCAGCGAGGCGAACTCCGCGTCGAGATCGCCCAGTTCAACCGAGGCGGACTGCAGCCGGTCGGCCAGTGGCTTGCTGGCGGCATCGAGCGCCTCGAGCTGGCGCGCCTCGCGCAGGATCGCCGAAAGCCGGCCGAGCAGGCCGTCCTCCCCGCTCAGCCCGTGGCTGAGGCCCGACGCGAGCGCGATGATTTCCTGCGCGCTGTTCTGCCGCTGGAAATCGCGGTCGAGCTCCGCGATGGCCTCCTCGGTCAGATCAAGGGCGTCGATCTTGCCGAGCTGGATCTTGAGAAACTCGATTTGGTCGGCGGACAGCTTGTCCGCGCCGAGCAGGCGCTCGCGCTCGTCCCGCAGCTCGCGCCAGTGCCGGTGGGTTTTCTGATATTGCCCGAGCACCGCCTCGTTCCTGGCGAACAGGTCGAGCAGTTCGCGCTGCCCGCCCTCCTTGAGCAGGCGGCGCGGTTCGCCGGGACCATGGAAGTCGATCCAGTGCTCGCCGAGCTCCTGCAGGGCCGTGAGCGTGGCGAGGCCGCCGTTGACGGAAATCCTCGGCGCCTTGTCGCGCGGCAGGCTGCGCTTGAGGATGAGCACGCCGTCGTCGCAGGCCGGCAGGTCGAGCCGCATGAGCGCCGCGTCGAGCTTGCGGCTGTCGGCGAAGAAAAGCGCCGCCTCAACCTCGGTGGCGGGCGCGCCCTGCCGGATGATGGTCTTGTCCGCCCGCGCCCCGGCCAGCAGGGAGAGCGCGCCGAGCAGGATGCTCTTGCCCGCGCCGGTCTCGCCCGTCACGGCGGTGAAGCCAGTCTCGAACTCCAACTCGACTTCGTCGAGCAGGGCCAGGTTGCGGATGCGGAGCGATTGCAGCATTGCGGAAGCACGAATGGACACGAATCAGCATGGATTCAAGCGCCGCCGCGCCTCCCCGCCCGGTCTCCTGACAGCTTTCTGCCGGATGCCCGAAATATCCTTGCACCGTCCGGGACGAATCGTTCACTCCTCCCTTCCCGCGGACCTTTAGCTCAGTTGGTTAGAGCGTTTCGTTGACATCGAAAAGGTCACTGGTTCGAGTCCAGTAAGGTCCACCATCCGCGCAAACCCTTCACCGGAAGGAGCTTCGGTCTGGCTATTAAAGTTGCGCCGGCTTGCCACCGGGGAGCGTCACCCGCGGGGCCTCCGCGCCGTCCAGCTCACGCAGTTTCGACCACGGGTCGTCCTGCAGGCGGAGGAACTTGAAGCCGAGGAGCCGCGCCTTGCCGGCGGCATCGCGCTCGGCGTTGTGCGCCGTTTCCCGGGCAATGAATTGCGCCATGGTTTCCTCGCGCACGGCAGGCTCGGCGGAGTGGATGATGTGCAGCGTGCCGTCGGGCCCGTGGGCGACGAGACCGACATGCCCCACCCAGGCGTTGCCGCCGAAGGTGTCGTTGACTGGCGCGCCGGGCTTCACGACGCCGCGCACGACATTGATGAAGTCGCCGTCGCGCAGCTGCGGCGCGGCGCGGGCGATCTCGGCATAGGGCAGATAGGCGTCGTGGTGTTCCTCGACGGGAAAGCTCGTCTTCAGCTTGTAGCGGCCGAGGAGAAATTTGCTCCGGTCCAGGCGCTCGCGGAACTTCACCGCCGTGCCGGCCGCGAGTTCCCCGGTGATTTCACGGACGAGCCAGCGGTTCGACGGGTTCCAGTCGGCCTCCGTGTAGTGATTGCGGGTGGCCACGCCGATGCGGCCGTCGCGGTAGCGGATGCGCTGGAGCAGCCGCAGAAAGCTGCTCCAATCGTGGCTCAGCGCCATGGCATAGATGTGCTCGGTGAAGACGAGGCAGTCGCTCTTGCCGAGGCAATACAGCGGCTGCGGGTCGTGGGTCTCGAAGGGCGCTTCGCCGAGCAGGTAGAGCTCGTAGGGCTGGCCGAGATTCATCCGGGCCAGGTGCATGATGCGCTGGCGTAGGTCGGGCACCTGGGCCTGCAGCGGTCCGAGGTAGGCGCCGACCTCGGCCTCGGTGAACTGGTAGAGCGGCTTGGCGGCCGGGACGGCGGACAAAGTGAGAGTGAAAGTGAGAGTGAGGAGGAACAGTGCAAGCGCCGGCCCTGCCGCCGACCAGGCTGAAACAGGTAGGGGCGCAGTCTTGCTGCGCCCAGCGTGCGCGGCAACCCGGCCGGGGGCGCAGCAAGACTGCGCCCCTACAGGCGGTGGCAGGCCCGACGACGGCTGGAGCGACGGGGGGTGTTGATTCATGGGGGGATGAAAAAAGGGGGCGATCCGGATGAACCGCCCCCGGTGATTCGGGTGAAGCGAGGTTTACAGGAACTTGTATTGCACGGACAGCGTGAAGGCGCGGCCGCGCGGGTCGGCGATGCGGGGTTCCCACGAGCTGCCGGCACCGGTGTTGGTGTCGTAGGCGATGCTGAAGGGCGGGTCCTGGTTGAAGAGGTTCTTGATGCCGGCGATCACCGTGAGGTCCTTGTTATAGCGGTAGGTCAGGCTGAGGTTGTAGGTGATGTATTCGTCCACCTTCGGGTTGTATTCCGTGGCGAAGGGCAGGAAGGTGCCGTTGAGGATGCCGGGCGGGACGTAGTCCATGTAGCCGGCGCGGTAGAGCTGGCTGATGCGGCTGGTCCACTTGCCCTTCTTGTAGGACACCGAGGCGGTGTATTTCCACTTCAGGCCGATATCGCTGTAGCGGGTGAACCGGCCGACCTCGCTGGCGCCAAAGGGCGCGGTGGCGATGAGCTTGGAGCGCTTCTTGAGCAGCTGGCTGACATTGATGTCGCCGATCAGCTTGCCGCCCCAGATGTCCAGGTCGCCGCGGGCGGTGTATTCGACGCCCGTCGTCTCGGTCTCGCCGGCGTTGATCGGCCGCACGTCAATCTTGGTGATGGCGTTGGTCACCGGATCGCGGGTGATCGCGCCGGGGAAGAGCGTGTGGTTGGCCAGGATTGTCGTCGTGCCCAGCGACTGAATGGTGCCGGTGCGGTTGATGCTCCACCAATCCATGCCGAAGGTGACGTGCTTGTTGGGCGAGACCACGAAGCCGACGGACTTCAGCTTGGCCTCCTCGGGCTGCAGGTTGGACCGGCCGCCGGCGATGCTGTTCGCAGTGTTCGGCGGGATGGACAGGCCGGTGATGGGATCGATGAGATTGCCGCCGGCGATGATCGACTCGAAGGACGGGTCGAACTGCTGCTTGAAGGTCGGCACGCGGAAGCCGGTGCTGTAGGAGCCGCGGAAGAGGAGCTTCTCGGAGGGAGCGTAGCGCAGCGTGACCTTGGGATTGGTGGTGCTGCCAAAACCGGAGTAGTCGTCGCGCCGGGCGGCGACATTGAGATCGAGGTTCTTGATGACGGGGATCTGCACCTCGGCGAAGACCGCCTTGATGGTGCGGCTGAGGGTGCCGGCGGTGGCGAGGGCGTTGTCAAAGGGCACATTGAAGATCAGGGAGTCAGCGGTGCTGACGTTCGTGCGCGGGTCGCCGGCAAACTTGTATTCCTCCTTGCGCCAGTCGAGGCCGATGGCCGCCTGGACCGTGCCGGCCGGGAGCTCGAAGATCGGGCCCGAGGCGGCAAAGTCGGCGCCGGTGGTGGTGTAGGTGCCGCCGTAGAGCTCAACCCCGGTAGCGGAGGCGGCCTTCAGGCCGTCCATCGCCGCCTGCGTCTGCTCGTAAGAGAACGGACTGAGCACGCCCGTCTTGATGAGATTGGCAAAGGGCACCGTGTAATAATAGCCGTTCAGCAGCTTCGACTTGGACTTGCTCTCGGACTGGGAGACGCCGGCGCGATATTCCCACTCGGAGAAGAACTTGCCCGGCAGCGGGAGCGGACCTTCCAGGGATACAAGGAAGCGGCGGGTGTCGCTCTGGGTGGCGAGTTCGCGGTTGCCGGCGGGAAGAGAGCGCCAGCGGAAGGCGAGCGGAAGGCCACGGTTGACCTCGAGCGCGGGGAAGTAGGCGACGAGGGCATTGAAGACGCGGTTGTAGTCGGCGCCGGTGCTGGGATAGACCATGCCGGAGAGCGGATTGGGCACCACGGTGCCGTTGGCGGTGGTGGTGGTGGTCTGGGCCAGCGCCGCGGTCAGGCCGGCGGTGGACCACTGGTTCGGGGAGAAGCTCTTGGTGGACTCCGAGCGGCCGAGCACCGCCTCCACACTGAGCAGGTGGTCGCCCAGCTTGTAGGAGCCGCGCCCCACGAAGTTGGTGTTCTTCACCGGCTGCTGGAGCACGGCGGCACGACCGGTGTCCCAGGCGGAGCCGTATTTGCCGTTGCCGGTGGCGGAGACGGCACCCCAGAGGATCTCCTCGTAGGGGCCCATGCCGTCGAGGCCGGTGTAACCCGCGCTGTTGGTCGGCAGGTCAATGATGTTGATGCCGTTGACGCGGATGGCGGAGTTGGCCGGGTCCACGGGGTTGGCGGTGCTGAGGCCGAGTGCCGTGGGGATATTGGCCGCCGTGAAGAGCGTGGCGATCGGCGTGCCGCGGGTGTCGGGCGAGATGCCGCGCTTGGGCTGGAAGGTGTTGACGAAGTCGCGATCGCTGCCGTCCAGGCGCTTGCTGTCCGACAGGGACAGGGAGGCCATGAGGTTCCACTTGTCCTTGTTCAGGTCGCCCCAGCCGCCGACGAGCGAGTAGCGGAAGATGTTGCCGCCGCCGTCCTGGGTGACGTCCGAGGAGGCGTTGGCCACGAGGCCCTGGAAGTCGCTCTTCGTGATAAAGTTGATGACGCCGCCGACAGCGTCGGTGCCGTAGGTGGCTGAGGCGCCGTCCTTGAGGACCTCGACGCGCTCGATGGCGGCAAAGGGGATGGAGTTCAGGTCCACCACGCCGCCGTTGAGGCCGTGCGAGGCGACGCGGCGGCCGTTGAGGAGGATGAGGGTGGCGTTGGAGCCCTGGCCGCGGAGGTTGGCGGAGGTCGCGCCGTTGTTGCCGCGCGGGCCGGAGGCATCGACCACGTCGGCATTGACGGCGAGGTTGTCGAACCCGTTGCCGTTGATGTTGAGGTTCATGATGAGCTGCTCGGCGCTCGCAATGCCCTCCTGCTCCATGTCGAGCTTGGTGAACACGGAGAGCGGCAGCGCGCCCTCGTCGGCGATGCGCTTGATCATCGAGCCGGTGACGATGAACTTCTCGAGTTTGACCGGCTCATCGGACTTGGCCTCCGGGGCGGCCGGGACGGTTTGGGCCCGGGCGGCGGGCAGGAGACTCGCCGCGGCAAAAACCGCCAGCAAGGTCGAACGAATCCACAGGTAACGTGCTTTCATGGTGTGAGGTGTCGGATAGACGTGGTTTGGGTGCGGGCGGGAGCGAAGCGCAAGAACCGGCGGCAGGCAATGGCCGAGTTCAGGCCCCGCCAAGCTGGGCAGGGCGGAGCGGCCCGCTCCGCCGCGGCGCACCGGGCCGGTGCGCCCTACCCGTCAGACTATTGGCGAGCCTCAAAAAGCGAGAGTGCCATCACGCACAAAAAAAGGGGCGGTCCTTGGCGGACCGCCCCGAGGCATGAATCCAAATGGCTGATCAGAACTGGCCGGAGAGGCCGAACTTGATGAAGGTCGGGCTGATCAGGAGCTGGCGCGGGCGGCTGGAGATGTAGGTGTAGAGCTCGGGGCCGTTCTCGGTGAAGTTGTTCGCGTTGGCGAACAGCGTCATGTTCGGGCGCAGCCGGTAGCTGATGCCGAGGTTGTGCGTGAGGAGGGCGCGGCGCCAGATGTTGCCGTTGCCGGGCGAGGTCAGGCTGACGGCCTGGGGATAGGCCGAGCTGTAGTTGACGTCGTAGGAGGCGCCGAACTTCTTGTAGGCATACTGGAGGGCGAAGTTGGCGAGCTTCGGCACGAAGTTGGCCACCTGGTTGGTGCTCAGCTCGGTGGCACCGGTGTATTTGCCCTTGGCCTCGAGCCAGGTGTAATTGGCGCGGACCGTGAGGCCCTTGAGCGCGCCGGGCAGGAAGGTGAGGCGCTGGCGGTAGTCGAGCTCGATGCCCTTGATCGTGGCGTCGCCGATGTTCGTCGGCCGGAAGATCGTGTAGCCGCCATAGAGGCCGTCGAAGCCGTTGTCGGGCGTGTTGGGCACGGTCAGTCCGGAATTCACGCTGCTGCCGATCAGGTCGCTGATGTCCTTCTGGTAGGCCGCGACGGTGAAGGTGCCGCTGTTCTGGAAGTAATACTCGAGCTTGAAGTCGAGATTCTTGGCCAGCTGCGGAAGGATCTCCGGGTTGCCGATGGTGACGGTCTGCGCCGTGTCGTTGGCGGTGACGCCGGGGATGAGCTGCTGGTAGGTCGGGCGGCCGTAGCTGGTGGACCAGCTGGCGCGGGCCTTGAGGTTCGGCGTGATGTCGTAGGCCAGGTGGATGCTCGGGAAGTATTTGGCGTAGCGGCCGTCTGAGGACGCGGCTTGGTAATCCATGGCGGCACGCAGGAAGTGGTCGGGCTGCACGGCGATGGGCGTGGTGCGAGCACGGAAGAAGGTGAAGGTCTCGAGGTTCACCCACTCGCCGCGCACGCCGCCGACGACGCGGAGCTTGCCGATCTTGGCGTCGGCCTGGATGAAGGCGGCATCCACGCCCTCCTCGAAGAGGCGGCGGGTCGTGCGCTGCTGCACGGCGGTGTAGTTCACGTCCTCATACCAGATGGCGGAGTTGCCGAGCTGGGAGGTGATGGCCACCGGGTCGAAGGCGGGCACGCGCTGGCCGGCGGGGGCGTTCTGCTTGTCGAACTCGGTGAGCGGCATCATCGCGCCGGAGAGGATCGTGCCGGGCACGGCGTAGTAGCGCCGGGGGCTCTTGTTGCGGAAATTGACGCGCTTGTTCTGCGTGTCGAAGCCGGTCTTCAGCACGATGGGCCACCGCGTGTCGAGCGCGTAGCTGGCGGTGATGTAGGCGCTGACCTCGTTGGTGCGGTTCTCGGAGTCGCGCTTCACGAGGTTCATCGAGGTGGTGGGGACGGGCTGGGTGGTCGTGTTGGCGTTGGAGACCAGGGTCGAGGCGTAGCTCGCGGCGTCATAGACGCTCGGGCCGGCGGTCTGGGTGAAGACGCGGCCGTTGAGGTCGGTGTTGTCGAGGATGAAGCCGATGGGCGCCGAGGTGCGCATGGTCAGCTGGCCGCCCTCGTTGTCGCGGCCGGCGGAGGAATTCCAGACCGTGTTCGACCAGCGCAGGGCCTCCTCGATCTTCAGGCGGCCGAAATTATGCTCGCCGGTGAGCGTGCCGGTGGGGTTGCGGCTGGTGAAGGCGAAGCGCCGCGGCGTGAGCAGCAGCTGGGCGTTGCCCGCGGGACGGATCTCGGTGCGGTTGGCCGTGTAGCCGGGCATGATGCCGCCGGTGGGGTTCGTGATCGGATCATACGGCACGGCGCTGCTGGAGTAGAACGGGTTGACGTAGGTGTATTGGAAATAGGGCTCGTCGCCGGCGTTGTAGAGGAAGCGCGCGGAGAAGGTGCTGTGCTCGCGCCAGCGGTAGTCCACGCGGGCGCTGAAGGCCTCGATGAAGCGCCGGTTCAGGCCGCTGCGCTTGTCGTAGTCGCGGAAGGCGGCGACGGCGTTGGTGGTGTTCTCGTATTGCAGCAGGTCATAGTCGAAGGGACGCACGATCTCCTGGTAGGAGGCGGTGACGAGGACGCCGAGGTTGCGCTTGCCGCCGAAGACGTCGAACACCTCGGTGTAGCTCACGCTGAGGTCCGGGCCGAATGGCTTCTCCTCGAGCGGCACATTGCGGTCGCCCCAGGAGGCGGCCCACGCGCCGGACAGGGTGTAGTTGATGCGACGCTTCTCCTTCATGGCGAGCGGCGAGCGGGACTTCAGGTTGACCGTGCCGCCGAGGGAGTCGGCGCGCTTGTCGGGGGTCTGGCCGGAGATGAGCTCGATCTGCTCGATGGTCGAGGCGGAGAAGGAGTGGAACGACGGGGCGCGGCCGAAGGCGCTGACGCCGGTCGAGGACATGCCGTCGATGTTCAGCGTGGTGAAGGTGTTCGGCTGGCCGCGGATGGAGATGTAATTCATCAGGTTGTCCTCATCCACGCTGAAGGAGATGCCGGGCATGCGGGTCAGCAGCTCGGCGGTGTTCTGCGTGGGCAGGATGCCCCACTCGTCGATGGCGGTGACGTTCTTGATGTTGGAGGCGTTGCGCTGCTCGGTGATGGCGAGCGCCTGGCCTTCCTTGACCGTGGAGACGGTGAATTTTTCCAGGGCCAGGACGTTGGTGGCGTTGAGGCCGATGGCCACGTCGGCGCTGGCGGCCGAACCGACCGTCACGGTGGTGCTGCCCTCATCGAAGCCCGAGTAGGAGGCCACGACGTTGACCTCGCCGGCCGGCACGTCGAAGAAGACGAAATGCCCGGCGCTGTCGGAGAGCGTGCTCTTGCCCAGGGCCGGCAGGGAAACGCGCGCGCCTTGCAGGGCGTTGCCGGTGGCATTGCTCGTCACGGTGCCGGCCAGACGGCCGGTGGCGGTCTGCGCCGACAGCGCCGGGACGGTGAACAGGGACAGGATGGTCAGGCTAAACAGGCTCGTTGCAGCAAGCAACCGCCGGACGGACAAACGACTCACGATAGTGCAGGTCATCGGTGTAGGGTTTTTGCGCGCCCCTGATGGGTGGGGTGGGCGCGCTGGTTAGGTGTCGTCGGAGCCATAGGATGCGCACCCCACCCATCCAAGAAAATTTCCGGGCCGCGCCGGCGCGTTCAGGCGCTCTCCGAGCGGAAGCCGGAAGCGGCTGGCAATTTCGTTAAAAAGTTCATCATTCCCGATAATACGCCGAGCCGGCCCCGCGGGCTATTTTCGCCGGCGCACGCGGCGGCCGGGGGCGGCCCGGCCGCTGTGCCGGTAGGCCAGCGGCGACACGCCGTAGGCCAGGCGAAAGGCCCGGCTGAAGCTGTAGATGGAGCTGAACCCGCATTGCTCGGCGATCTCCGACACCCGCTGCGGCGCGAGCCGAAGCAGCCCGCAGGCCTGCTCCAGGCGCAGGTGCCGGAGGTGCCGGCCGATGCTCACGCCGCACGAAGCTCGGAAGCGGGCGCGCAAATGGCTGGGGCTGATGCCGAGCGTGCGGGCGATCTCCTTGAGATTCGGGTGTTCTCCCTGGCGCTGCGCGATTTGATTGACGCGCAGGATCAGGCCGGGGGGCGGCGGGGTGGCGACCGCCGCCTGGCTGGCAAGCTTGAGCCGCCGCAAGCGGGCCAGGAACAGGGCCAACAGGAGCACGGGCATGTCGGCCGCCCGCTCCGCTTCGTAGGATTCCACCAATTCGGCGGCCAGCGCCTGCAGCGGCGGTGTCAGCTCGAACGGCCGGTAGCGCAGCGCCGCCAGCCCCTCCGCCTCGGTCAGCTCAAAGGTCACGAACAGCCAGGCCAGCTTCTCTCGCTGCGGCTCGGAATAGTGGTGAAACTGGAAGGGAAAGACCAGCAGGCCATGCCCGGCCTCGAGCCGGATGTTCTGGTCGTCCACGCAGACGGTCACGGCGGTCCGCAGCGCGCAGATGAGCACGAACCGGTGGTGCAGCGCACGCCCGCGCCGGGGCTTGTTGAGGTCCGTTGCCGTCTGGCGCTGAAAGCACACGATGTTGTCCGGCAGGACCACATTCGCGGCCGGCCGGCCGAGCAACTGGTGCAGCGGTTGCGGCAGTCGGGCGACCAGTTTGGTCAGATCGGGTGGCGGGGTATTTGGCATATTCGTCAAAAACATCGTCATTTCTGCTACTTGTCAGTCGAAGCGCCAGCCTTATTCTGAGCGCCTCGCCCACCCCTTTCCCCCATGCCGATCAATCCACGCCGCGAATTCCCCGCCCGCCCGAATTTCGCCGGCTCCCACCCCGGAAATCGTTCTCTTTCTCCCGCATCGAACCAGGAGAAAGATTAAGAGAACGAGAATGAGAACGATCGCTTCATCAGGCTAACCCGCCCCCTCCCCTTCTCCCCCATGCCGATCAACATCCTCGAGCGTTGCCATCAAGAGCAGGTCGCCCTGTCCGTCTATCCCCACAGCCAGCAAGCCGCGCGCGCGGTGGCCGCGGAGATCGCCGCGCTCATCCGCTCGCGTCAGGCCGAGAAACGCGGCGTCGTGCTGGGCCTGGCCACCGGCTCCACCCCGATCAGCCTCTACGCCGAGTTGGTGCGCCTGCACCGCGAGGAGGGCCTGAGCTTCGCCAACGTCACCACCTTCAACCTCGACGAATATTACCCCATCGCGCCCGAACGCGCGCAGAGCTACCGGCGCTTCATGCGCACGCACCTTTTCGACCACGTGGACCTCGACCCGGCCCGCACCCACCTGCCCTCCGGCACGGTGCCCAAGGCCGAGGTGGACGCGCATTGCGCGGCCTATGAGGCGCAGATCGCGGCCGCCGGCGGCATCGACTTCCAGATCCTCGGCATCGGCCGCACCGGCCACATCGGGTTCAACGAGCCCGGCAGCGCGCGCCACTCGCTCACGCGGCTGGTCACGCTCGATCCGCTCACGCGCCGGGACGCCGCCGGCGACTTCGGCGGCGACGCCGGCACGCCGCGCCACGCGCTGACGATGGGCGTGCGCTCGATCCTTAACGCCCGCCGCGTGGTGCTCATGGCCTGGGGCCAGCACAAGGCCGACATCGTGCGCGCCGCCGTCGAGGGCGAGGTCAACACCCACGTCACCGCGTCGTTCCTGCAGGAACACCCCGCCGCCCTCTTCGTGCTGGATGCCGCCGCCGCCGGCTCGCTCACCCGCCACCGCACCCCGTGGCTCGTCGGCCCGCTCTCCGACCAGGGCCTCGCCTGGGACGAGCGCATGACCCGCCGCGCCATCCTCTGGCTCTCCGGCCGCAAGCAGAAGCCCATCCTCAAGCTGACCGACGACGACTACAACGAGGCCGGCCTGCAGGACCTGCTCCGCGCCCACGGCTCCGCCTACGACGCAAACCTCATCGGTTTCTACCAGATGCAGCACACCATCACCGGCTGGCCCGGCGGGCGCGACCCGAGGAAAACCAAGCCCGGCGACGCCCCGGTGCGCCCCCTGCGCGCGCCCTCCGCCACGACCTTCCCGAAGCGCGTGCTCGTGCTCTCCCCCCACCCCGATGACGACGTCATCTCCATGGGCGGCACGCTCTGCCGCTTGGTGGACCAGGGCCACGAGGTGCACATCGCCTACGAGGTCTCCGGCGCCGGCGCCGTCTCCGACGAGTCGCTGTGGCAATTGCTCGCCTTCGTCCGCGGCAGCGGACTCGTGGACGCCGCCAAGCGCGACTCGCTCGACACCCTCTACACCGGCCTGGCGGGTGGCGGCGGCACGCCGCCGGCCACGCCCGAACTCATCCAGTGGAAGGGCCTCATCCGCCGCCACGAAGCCATCGCCGCCGCCCGGGTGTGCGGCGTGCCCGAGGCGCGCCTGCATTTCCTCGACCTTCCGCTCTACAACGCCGCGCCCCGCGCCCGCCATTACGGGGCCGAGGACGTCGCCCGCCTGAGCGCCCTGCTGCACAAGTTCCAGCCGCACCTCATCTACGCCGCCGGCGACCTCGATGATCCGCACGGCACCCATCGCCTCTGCCTCCACGTCCTCCGCGACGCACTAGCCGCTGCGGCCGCCGCCAAGGCCGCGTGGGTGGCCGACACCGAACTCTGGCTCTACCGCGGCGCCTGGGCCGAGTGGCCGCTTGACGAGATCGACCTCGCCGTGCCGCTCAGCCCCCAGGAAGTGCTCCGCCGCCGCCGCGCCATCTTCCGACACGAGACCCAGAAGGACCAGGCCCTGTTCCTCGGTGAGGATCGCCGCGAGTTCTGGCAACGCACCGAGGACCGCAGCCGCCGGCTCGCCCAAGCCTACAACGCCCTCGGCCTCGCCGAATACGAGGCCGTCGAGGCGTTCAAGGGCTACGCGCCCGCCGAGTTCCTGCGCTCCGCGGCGTTCTGACATTCGCCTCGGATTCCACGAGAAAAACATACCCGGAACCAGCTTCGGGATTTGATCAGATGTAGGAGCGGGTTTATCCCGCGATGCGCAAGGTGGTCGCGGCGCAAAGCCGCTCCTACGGCCAGCCAAGCCGAAGACAGGTTCGGGGAATTTGCCCCCCGGGGAACAAAGGCGCTTGCGGCGACTGCTGGTATCGTTTTGATACTGCCATGCCAAGGAAACTCCGGGAGCTAATGGCCGAGCTGGAGAAGGCCGGATTTGTCAACCGGGGTGGAAAGGGCAGCCACCGCAACTACATCCATCCGCGCGGAACCCGCGTCACGCTGTCCGGCCAGGCCGGAGCCGACGCGCTTCACTATCAAGAAAAGGAAGTCCGCCGCAAAATCGCGCTCACCCGTTCATGAAAACCAGGACCAAAAACCCCGAATCCCCCGCGGCGCTTGCCCGCCGTTACCTCAAACTGGTGGAGTGGTCCGACAAGGACGGTTGCTTTGTCGGCAGCGCGCCGCCCATCATCGGCCCGTGCTGCCACGGAAAAACCGAGGCGGAGGTCATGGCGCGGCTCACGGCCATCGTGGAGGAGTGGGTGGAAATCATGCGGCGAGACGGACATCCGCTGCCCTCCGGATCGGCGGGAAAGAAATACAGCGGCCAGTTTGTCGTGCGCGTCGCTCCGGCTTTGCACAAGAAGGCCTCGCTCCAGGCGCTCGCGCGCGGCGAAAGTCTCAACCAGTTCGTGGCGGCGGCGCTGGCGGATGTTTAACACCGGTCATGCCCAATGCCCGTGGCTTTGGGTCTTCTGTCATCGCGAGGCCTGCAAAGCGGGCCGTGGCGATCCAGATGGATAGCTTCGTCACTCCGCTCCTCGCAATGACTGTCCAAAAGCCAAGCCGGAATGATGCAGTAGAACTCCTTCAACCACAGATACCCTGCGATCTGATAATAAGAGCCCTCCTGTATTGCCATCGAGGTTCCGTTCACCTTTCGGTGCCTGCCTGTGGGAGCGAGCTTGCTCGCGATATCGCCCAAAAAGTCGCGAGCAAGCTCGCTCCCACATTTCCCGACTGCATCACGTTCCGGCTTGGGATGTTGGTATCACAACGAAGCTTGCGGGCATAAACTCAGTTGGATCCGTCAGTTTGTCCCAGAGGGATCGACGCGGATAGATGCTGTTCGTTTCATCCTGACCTCATCCGGTTTATCCGTGAAATCCGCGGGGAAGCTCGGGTTCTCGAAGTTCAGATCTTCAGAAACCACTTCCTCCGCCAGAGAAGCCAGGCGAGGAAGAAGAACACCAGGACGAACGCGATCGCGAACAGCAGCGACGCGTTCACCGGGCTGGCGAGCGGCACGAAGTAGCCCTGATAGATCCACGTTTTAAGCGTCACGGCCTTCCCGTCCGCGCCGGTCCATTGGATGAGGTAGAGAAATTTCCCGATCAGCCCGGCCAGCACGAACATCGCGAGGGCGTTGGAGCCGTAGATGACGAGCGGCGTGGCCCAGCGTTTCCAGCCACGCACGTCGATCAACCAGTGGAACACGCCGAGCAGCGCCGTCGCCCAACCGGCCATGAATACCGCGTAGGAACTCGTCCACAGGTTCTTGTTGATGGGGAACACGAGGCCCCAGACCGTCCCCACCGCGAGCAGCACCGCGCCGTCGCGGAGCAGGCGCAGCGACAGCCCGGCCCCGGCGAATGACCGCACAAAATGTCCCGTCACCGCGCCGAGCAGTGTCGTAGCGATGGCCGGAATCGTGGACAGGATGCCCTCGGGGTCGAAGCCCGGTGTCGGCGCGCCGCTCCACGTGTGACCCGCCAGCAGGTGCGAATCAATCCACCACGCCAGGTTGCCTTTGGGCGCCAGCACGCCGGCCCCATAACCCGGCACCGGCACGAACGAGAGCAGCGCCCAGTAGCCAAGCAACAGTCCCGCCGCCCAGCCAAGCTGCCCTTTCCAGGTGGTGCGCAGAAAAATCGCGGACGCCACGAGGTAGCAAACGCCGATGCGCTGCAGCACGCCGGGGAGTCGCATCTTCGCGAACGAGAAGTGGTGCGCCGGCAGCAGGCCGAAGGGAAACATCACCAGGAACAACCCGAGGCCGATGATCACCGCCGAGCGGACCAGCACATGCCGGAACAGTTCGCCGCGATCAGCGCCCTGCTCGACGCGGCGTGCGAACGACAGCGTCATCGCCACGCCAACGATCCACAGGAAAAACGGAAAAATCATATCCGTCGGCGTCCAGCCGTGCCATGGCGCATGCTCCAGCGTAGGGTAAAGGTCGCTCCACGAACCGGGATTGTTCACCAGCAGCATGGCGGCAATCGTCGCCCCACGGAGGGCATCGAGGGAAAGCAGTCGGCCGGATGGCGCGGCGGGCTTCATTTCCCCTTCCTCAACCGCACGCCGAGGTGGTTGCCAACGGGTCGCCACACGCCGCCCTTGACCTGGTTCGTCAGCAGCGTCCCGTCCGGGCGGCGATAAACGAAGGTCGAGGAGCCGCCGCCGTCGAGGTTGATGGCCTCGGCTGCCCCCAACCCGATCATGAGGTCGGCCAGCTCCGGCAGGGTGACACCGATGCTGTGCCCCGGCTGTCGCCCGTCCACCACGAGCAGAATCAATGTGCGGCCATCCGCCGTCACGCCCACGGCGGTGCGCGGGTGGCGCACCTTGGGCTGGACCAGCGCGGTGGCGCCGGTGTTGCGACCGGCCGTCACCAGCCAGCCGCCCGGCCCGAGGCCCGCCACGGCGTCGGTGATGCCGGTCATGGCGCCTTCCGTCACGCGAGCGATGCGCGCGTGACCGTCGGCATGGAACACCACGGCCGGGTCGCCCTGCCCCTCCGTGACCCGCGGCGGTGACACCACCACCCCGTCGCTCACGCTCAGGCCGCGCAGGTCCACCGGCCGGCCGGCGAACCAGCCCGGATCCTTTTCGCCCGGAGCGAGCGGCCCGACCCCACCGAAGAAATTCGCGTTGACCGCCAGGGTCGTGCGCTCGGCCTCCGCCCATTTGGGCACGGTCAGCAGGCGGGCTTCCGCGCCCGCCGGATTGGCGGTGTCCGGCGCGAGCGGGGCGGTGGTGACAATCTCCACCTCCGGATCGGTGAGCCGGACCTTCGCCCACAGCCCGCGCACCGGCCCCTCGGGCAGCACGCGTTCGATGACGCCCGTCTCGATCGGAGGCAGGCGCACCGGCGTGCTGCAGCCGGAGAGGAGCAGCGCGAGGCCTAGGGCAACAAGGTGGAACCCGGCCTCCGGCCGGGTTTTCAGGATTCGCGAATGAAACCGAGGTTGCCTGCGCCCCTTGCAGCCAACCCGACCGGAGGCCGGGTTCCACCTCATGACATCGGGTTCCTTCATGTCATCCATCCCTTTCACTTCCCGCCCGGATACCCCGCGATCAGCACCGCGAGTTCGTCCAGCGGGTCGCCGGCCTTGGCGCCGGCCGGCACGGGATAACGGTTCAACATGAGGCTGAACACGAGTTTCTCGCCACCCGCCGCCGTCACATAGCCGGAGAGCGAACTCGCGTAGCGGAGCGTGCCGGTTTTGGCCCGGAGTTTGCCCTCCGCCGGCGTCCCTTTCATCCGCTTCTTCAGCGAGCCGTCCACGCCCGCGACGGGCAGCGATGCCATAAATGCGTCACGCTCGCGGTGGGTCGCCATGAACTGGAGCAGGCGCGCGGTGTTCGCGGCGGTGGTGAGGTTGTTGCGGGACAGGCCCGAGCCTTCCTCGAAAATCGTGCCGCCGGGCGCGAGGCCCGCCGTGCGCAGAAACTTGTCCAGCGCCGCCACCGCCAGCTCATCGGACTGCCGCCACACTGGGGTGTCGGCCTGGCGGTCGAGTTCGCCGAGGTGGTTGAAGACCAGGTCGGTCTTCAGGTTCTGCGAGGGCTTGTTGATGTCGGCGACGAGCTCGCGGAGCGGCTTGGACTTGATCTCGCCGAGCTGCACCCCGCCGGGGCGCGGCGTCTCGGGCCAGCGCAGCCCAACCGCCCGGCCCTCGACCGTGATGCCGGCGCGCTGGAGGGCCTCGCGCAGCGCGGTGGCGAACCATTGCGCCGGCTGCGGCACGGTGGCCTCACTTTCCTCGGGCTTGTCGCCCGCGGGCAGCTGACCCTGGATGAGCACGCGATGCTCGCCCGGCAGGCGCATGACGCTGATGCGGCGCGGCGAGCCGGCGGCGGTCGTGACCGTGCGGTTGTCAATCACCAGCCCGCTGAGCGGCTGCTTCACCTCCACCGTGCAAGGCGAGCCGGCTGCCGCCGCCGGGGTGATGACGAGGTCCACGTAGTTCTCGTCGAGCGTGATTGCGGAGATCTCCGCGCCGTAATAATCCCACAGGTCATCGGCGGTCCAGCCGGCCCCGTTGGGCGGCCCGCGCAGCCAGGTGGCATCGGCCACGAGGTCGCCGGTAACACGTTTGACGCCCGCCTGCTTTAACGCCGCGACGAACGGGTCGAAAGCCGTCCAGAAATCCTGCTTGGCCTGCCGCGGATTCCAGCCCGGGTCGCCGCGGCCGCTGATGATGAGGTCGCCCTTGATGGTGCCGGACGCGTCCACCGCCGCCGTGGCGAGGAGCGGTGTCACGATGCGGTAGTCGCCGCCAAGCCGGTCGAGCGCCAGCGCCGTGGCGTAGAGCTTGCTGTTCGAGGCCGGGCTCAGCCGCAGGTCCGGCTGGTGCTCGAAGAGCGTCTTGCCGGAATCCAGCGAGACGACCTTCACGCCCCACAGCGCGCCGGCGAAACGCGGCTGGGTGAGCACCGCTTCAAGCTGTGCCGCCAGAGTTTCATCGTTAGGGCGAGTCTGATGGACGAGCCGCTCCGATGTCGCGACTTGCTCGCGACTCGTCGGGACGACTCGCCCCACCTCGGCAAAGCGGCAGGCCGCCCCCGGTTTCGCGCCCGTGTGCGCGCCGTCCTTGATCACGGCGACGCCGTTCACGAACACGTGCGGCACGCCGACGGCATAGTGGTGCGGGTCGCGATAGGTCGAGGGATCGGCGACCTTGTCCGCGTCGAGCACGACGATGTCGGCCCAGTTGCCCTCGCGCAGTTCCCCGCGTCCATCGAAGCGGAAGGTCCGCGCCGGCAGGCTCGTCATCTTGCGGATGGCGTCCTCGAGCCGCAGCACCTGCAACTCGCGCACATAGCGGGACAGCACGCGGGCATTGTTGCCGTAGCCGCGCGGGTGCGGCACATCCTTGCCGAATTCGCGCAGGCCGCTGTCGCTGGCGATCATGGTGTTGGGGTGGCGCAGGAAAGTTTTCAGGTCCCCCTCGTTCATCCCGTGGAAAACGCCCTGCGCGCCGCCGTTGAGCTCGAAGTCGAGGATCACCTCGATCTGCGCGTCGAGCGAGCTGCTGCCGTATTTCTTCTCGGCGGCCTCGAGGATGTTCAGGCCGTTGAGCGAGGTGTCGTGCCGGAACGAGGCCACGACCGCGTAGGCATAGTCCTGCCGGCCGCGGGTCAGGATGTGCTTCTTCATCCGCGCCACGAGGTCGGCCTTCTTCACCGGGTCGGCGAGCATGGCGCGGAACTTGTCGCGCCCGCCGTCAAAGGCGTCGTCAGGGATCAGCTGCCGCATGGTGGTGCTCGACGCGGTGTAGGCATACTGGTCCTGCGTGATGTCGAGTCCGGTGGCGCGCGCGGCGTCGATGTAGGCGAGGATTTCCTCCGCCCGGCCCCAGGAGTTCTCGCCGGAAAGCTTGATGTGGGAAACCTCGGCGCGCAGCCCCGCCTCGCGCGCGATGCGGAAAACCTCGTCCAGCGCGTCCTTGATGCGGTTGTTCTCGTAGCGCATGTGGCTGGCGTAGATGCCGCCGTAGGGCGTGACCGCCTTGGCCAGCTCCACAATCTCGTCGGTCTTGGCGAACACGCCGGGCAGGTAGATGAGGCCGGTGGACAGGCCCACGGCGCCGTCGCGCATCGCCTGGTCCACCATCGCCTTCATCTTCGCCATCTCGTCGGCCGTCGGCGGGCGGTCGAAACTGCCGCCCATGGCAGCCGAGCGCACGGTGTTATGGCCGATGAGCGTGGCTGTGTTGACCGACACGCCGTTCCTCTCGATGTCACGGTAGAACTTGCCCACGTCGAGGGCGGATCCGCCGCAGTTGCCGACGACGACGCTCGTGACGCCCATGCGCAGGAAATTTTCCGCCCGCGGCTGCTCGGGCAGTTCGTCCGCGTGCGTGTGGACGTCGATGAAGCCCGGCGCGACGACGAGCCCCGTGGCGTCGATCTCGGTGGCCCCCTTCCCGTCCACCTTTCCAAGGCGGACGATGCGGCCGCCCTTTACCGCCACGTCGGCATGAAACGCCGGGTTGCCGGTGCCGTCCACCACCCGGCCGTGCCGGATGACGAGGTCGTATTCCTGGGCGAATGAGAACGAGGTCAGGAGCAGCAGTCCCGCCAGACAGGGGATGAATCTCATGCGCGGAGCTTTCACCACACCGAGGCCCGGTGACAAGGTGGAACCCCACCTCCGGCCGGGTTTTCAGGATCGTCACGCCCGGCACGGCGGAGCATCCGCGGGCCATGAGGTTCGTCTATTCCGGAACGATCCAGTAGGACTCCTTCAACCACAGATAACCAGCTGTCTGAAATAGTAGCCCTCCTGCATTGCCATTGAGGTTCCGTTCACCTTTCGGTGTCTGACTGTGGGAGCGAGCGTGCTCGCGACATCGCCCAATAAGTCGCGAGCAAGCTCGCTCCCACATTTCCCGACTGCGCCGTTCGGGCCAATACCATGCGCCCGTGGCTTTAGAACCTATCCGAATAACCTATTCCCGGCCGCTTGGTTTTCTGTAGCGGCGGTCTATGACCGCCGTCGAGCGTGGTGGGGTGATCGTTCGGCGGTCATAGACCGGCCGCTACAGGGCAGGCATTATTCGGATAGGCTCTTAGCCTTCTGTCATCGCGAGGCCCGCAAAGCGGGCCGTGGCGATCCAGCTGGATGACCGACTGTCGGCCTACGGCCTCGGTAGCTTCGTCGCTCTGCTCCTCGCAAAGACCGCCCAATAGCCAAGGGATGTTGGTATTAGCGCCGATTAGCGAAGATTAGCGGTTAAAGTGACTGCGGAATTTAGCCCGTTCAGTGCCTGTCTGTGGGAGCGAGCTTGCTCGCGACATCGCCCAATAAGTCGCGAGCAAGCTCGCTCCCACATTTCCCGACTGCATAGTTCGGGATTGGGTCCATTCGTGGTTCTCCCATCCCGACAGGCCGGGCTTGCTTCCCGCGAATAATCTGCACAATCGCGCCCATCCCTTTCCCACCTCCATGAAAACCCGCAAACTGACCCTCCTCCTCGCCGCCTTGGTCGGCCTGGCCACCTCGGCCCTCGCCCAGACCACCCAGACGCAGGCCACCGTGGCCCGCGTCACCGGCGCCGCCACCGTCACCCTGCCCGACGGCAGCACCACCCCGCTCACTGCGGGTATGAAGGTCGCCCAGGGCTCCACCATCACCACCGGCGCCGATGGCGATGTCTATCTCGAGTCCCATGCCGGCTACGTCACCTCCATCAAGCACGACTCCGTCGTCGCTGTGGACGAGATCTCCGTCATCACCGAGGGCGGCCAGGTCAAGGAGGAGCGCACGATGCTCGACCTCAAGAGCGGCAACCTCGTCGCCAAGCTCGACCCCAAGAAAAAGGCCGTCAACAACTACCAGGTCCGCACCCCCAAGGGCGTCGCCGCCGCCCGCGGCACGGTGTTCACCGTGATGTTCCGGGGCCGCAGCTATGCCGTCGCCGTCGTCAATGGCGAGGTCTCCATCGCGCCGACGGAAGCTTACATGAGCGATGGTGTATTGCAGTCCATTGTCGGCGGGACCGATTCCGCTTCCACCGTCACGGCGGGCCAAATTCTGACGGATGGCGGCACCGGGAATATTCAGAGGACTCCATTTTCTTTTTATGAAGCCGCGTATACGGAAGTTGACACCCGCGAGCTGCTGGCTGCGGCGGTGGCGACCGTCGCCCTGGCGGCGCAGAACAATATCGGCGGCACGACCGCCAAAGAGGCTGCGGATGTGGCGAAGGCGGTCTTTGCCGTCGCCCCCGGTGTCGCGGCGCAGGCGGCCGCCATCATCAACAAATCGGGCGGCGACACCAGCAGCAGCAACCCCGTCATCCAGGCCATCCGCAGCGAGGTGCCCGCCGCCCAGCAGGGCTCCTTCGACACCTCCGCCACCTCCGGCACCTTCACCACCACCACCACCGAAACCTCGTTTTTTTCTGGCGCCACCACCACCACCACTACCACCACCACGCCGCAGCCGATTGATCCCTCAACGATCAGCCGCAGCAACGAGTAGTCGGCGGCAGCCCCCTTCACCAGCCGGCCCCCACCCGGGCCGGCTTTTTTGCGCCCACGCGTCCCGAATTTTTGTAACCTAATAAGTTACAAACCCGGCGATGCACCGTGGCAGCCACCAACGGGCGCGGCTGGCCCGCGCCCGAGCGAGAGAACCCCGGCCAGCCTTTTTTCGTGCCCCGCGCGACTCAGAACATTTGTAACCTAATAGGTTACAACTCGCCCCCGACGCCTTCTTGTAGGGGCGTGGCTCGTCCACGCCCGCGCGGGCGGACACCAGGTCCGCCCCTACGGTTTTGAGAGAGGCGAGGAGTCGTGCCACCGCCATCACGCAGGCGTGGTGCCGCGTAGTGCGGCATGTCGCCGATCTGGAATTCATCGCCGCCCATCGGGAGCGCGCCTTGCCGGGAACTGCCCCGCTTTCCGCTTTCAAGTTTCCGCTCCCTGTATTTGCTGCCCCACGGATGAACGGCTACCTCCACCCCGGCGACTGGCTCGTGATTGCCGCCTACCTCGGCGGCATCATCGGGCTCGGGGTCTGGTTCGGGCGCGACCAACGCAACACGCGCGACTATTTCCTCGGCAGCCGCAACATCCCGTGGTGGGGCATCGGCCTGTCGATCGTCGCGGCGGAAACGAGCGCACTGACCGTCATCGGCGTGCCGGCCATCGCCTACGGCTCCAACCTGATGTTCATCCAGATGATCGTGGGCTACGTCATCGCCCGCGTCCTCCTCGCGATCTTCCTGGTGCCGCACTACCTGAAGGGCGAGATCTACTCGCCCTACCAACTGCTGGAACAGCACCTCGGCCGCGGGCCGCGCCGTCTGGCGGGGGCCTTCTTCCTGTTTCTTGAGACGCTCGCCGCCGGTGTCCGTGTTTACGTGGCCTGCATCCCCATCCGCCTGATGCTCGGCGAGCACGTTTGCAGCCTCGGCGGCATCGTGGATCCCATCCTCGGGGCCATCCTCATCTTCGTCAGCCTGTCGCTGCTCTACACCTACATCGGCGGCGTGAAGGCCGTCATCTGGACCGACGCCGTGCAATTCGGCCTGTTCCTCGGCGGCGGCCTGTTCGCGCTCTTCTACATTCCCACCCTCGTCGAGGGCGGCTGGGCGGCGGCACTGACCGCAGCGGGCAACGCCGGCAAACTCGCGTGGCTCAACCCGAGCTTCACGTTTTCCGCGCCCTTCAACCTCTGGATGGGCGTCCTCGGCGGCACGGTGCTGGTGCTGTCCACGCACGGCGCCGAGCAACTCATCGTCCAGCGCGTGCTCGCCTGCGGCACCGTGGCCGACGGCCGGAAGGCGCTCGTGCTGAGTGGCGTGCTCATCTTCCCGCTCTTCCTGGTGTTCCTGCTCGTCGGCGCGATGCTCTGGGTTTTCTACCAAGGCCACCCGTTCCAGATCCCGCTCCCCGAGGCCCGGCCGGGCATCAAGTCCAACGATTTCATCTTCCCCATCTTCATGCTGACGGAGGTGCCGCACTACCTGAAGGGCTTCCTCATCGTCGCCATCCTCGCTGCGGCGATGTCGTCCATCAGCTCGGCCATCACCTCGCTCGCCTCGGTCTCGACGATGGATTTCATCAAGCCGCTCGTGAAGGACCGCAGCGAGGAATACTACCTGCGCTTCAGCAAGCTTTCGACGGTGGCCTGGGCCGGGGCGCTGGTCTTCACCGCGTGGCTCACCCGCGAGGTCACCTTCGTGCTCAACGCCGCCTTCTCGCTGCGCGGGCTGACGGCGGGCGCGCTGCTCGGCTCGCTCCTCATCGCGCTGTTCTGGCGCCGTCTCGGCGCGCGGGCCGCCATGGCGGGCATGGTCGCCTCGCTCGTCGTGATGAACCTCCTCTACTGGCCGCCCAACATTCCCGCGCTGCAACCCTGGTGGCAGCGCACCTTCGGCGGCGAGGTCTTCTGGCCGTGGTTCACGCTCATCGGGACGCTCGTCACGCTGGGCACGGCGTGGGTGGTGAAAACCATCTGGCCGGAAAAAGCCAAGAGCCTATCCGAATAATGACCTGTCCTGTAGCGGCGGTCTATGACCGCCGAACGATCACCACCCCACGCTCGACGGCGGTCACAGACCGCCGCTACAGAAAACCAAGCCGTCGGGAATGGGTTATTCGGATAGATTCTAAGCTCAAGGCCCCGAACCTGTCGAGGGGCTGGATCGCCGCGGCGCACCGGGCCGGTGCGCCCTGCCCGTCAGGTTATTGCGCGAGCCTCATTAGGCCGGCGTCACCCCGTGGCCGGCGGTGATGTGGGCGACGGAAATATTCCCGCCATCGAGCGCGAAGCCGCCCTGGAAAGGATTGCTGGCCATGAAGAGCGGCGTGTCGAGGTCGGCGTAAGTGAAGCCGCCCTGCCCGGCGGCAAAACACGCCGACGTCGTCATCGCGAGGATGGACTCGACATTGCCCCCGATCATGAGGCCGAGCCCGGTGCGCTTGGCGACGGCCGCGATGTCGAGTGCCGTGGCGAGCCCGGCCTTCATCAGCTTGATGTTCAGGAACTGCGCCGCCCGGGCGTCGGCGATTTTCTGGGCGTCGGCGCCGGAGCAAACGGCTTCATCCGCCGCGACGGGCCAGCCGCTCTCCTCGCCCAACGCCTTCATGCCGACCAGGTCATCCTTCGCCAGCCACTGTTCGAGCAGCGCGGGCTTGATGCCGAGGTCGCGCAGGCCCTTGACCAGAATCGTCGCGTCGGCGCGGGACACGCCCGCGTTGCCATCGAGGATCAAGGGCGAATCAGGCGCCACCTCGTGGATCGCCCGGAGCCGCGCCAAGTCGTAGGCCGCGCCCTTGGGGCCGCCGACCTTCACCTTGATGAGGCGGATACGGCGTTCGCGGATGGCCCGCGCATCGGCCGCGGCCTGCTCGGGCGTGCCCGTCGTCACGGTCATGTCGGTCTCGAGCGCCGTGCCGGCCCCGCCGAAAAATTTCCACATCGGCACGCCGTCGCGCCGGTTCAGCGCGTCGAGCAGCGCCATCTCGAAGGCGCACTGCGCCGAGCCGCAGGCCGCCCCGCCCCACTGGCGAAATTCTTCGGCCAAGGCGCGCCAGTCGTCCACCGGCCGGCCGACCAGCCAGCCCTGCGCCGCCTTCAGCGTCGCCATGGCTTGCGCCTGCGTCTCGCCGTTGTAAGGCGGCAGCGGCGCCGCCTCGCCATGCCCGACAAAACCGCCGTCGAGCTCGACGGTCACGAGCACGTTGTTCGCCATGGCCTGTGCCCCGCCCGAGATGCCGAAGGGCGTGTGCAGGGCGATGTCGAGCGGCTGGCAGGCGAAGCGGCGGATGAGGGAGCGGGCGGACACGGGGCGCGACTACAAGGCCTCCGCACCAAAAGGCAAAGCCGGAGTCCCCGGCGAAAACGCCCACCCGCGCTACTGCGGCAGCGCATCCGCGGCCTCCAGCAGCGCCTGGCGGGCGGCCCGGTAGGCGGCCGGATCCTTGCCGTAGTCGTCGAATCCCCGGAGCACCCGCGCGATGTCGGCCGACGCCCGCGCGGGCCCCCGGTGCGCCCTACCCGTCGGACTATTGCGAGCCAAATATTGAGACTTACCCAAAGTAGTTACTGGTTTTGTCATCGCGAGGTGCGCGAAGCGCGCCGTGGCGATCCAGCTGGATTGCGTCGTCGTTTCACTCCTCGCAATGACAGATGGGTGCAACTTCGGGTAAGTCCCAATAGGCACCCAAAGTGGCCCGTCCAGCCCGCGAACCTGCCCCGCTTCGCCTGTTGACAGCGCCCCGCCACTTTCCAAGCGTCAGCCCCTTTCCCTCCATGATTTCCTGGATCCAACGCTACTTTCAGAAGCACTTCCGCCTTGTATTCGCCGCCATCCTGATCGCCGTGGCCCTGCCCATGGTATTCATCTACAGCGCCTCGGGCGGCACGGGTGACAGCCACGGCGGCGGCAAGATCCTCCAGCGCCCCTTCTTCGGCCACAACTTGGGCAACGCCGAGGAGACCCGCCGCATCTTCTCCGACGCCTCCTGGAGCATCCGCCTCAAGGCCGGCTACGACGCCCTGCAAGGCGACCAGATCCAGCAATACGCCCTGCAGCGCATCGCCGGCCTCGCCCTGGCTGACCAGCTCCGCCTCCCCGTCCCCACGGCCGACCAGGTCGCCAAGGTCATCACCACCCTCCGCGCCTTCCAGAACGAGCAGGGCCAGTTCGACCAGGCCCGCTACACCCAGTTCGGCGACTCCCTCAAGACCCGCACCGACTTCACCGGCGCCGACGTCAACCGCATCCTCCGCGACGACCTCCGCCTCGAGGCGCTCGGCAAGCTCATCGGCGGCCCGGGCTACGTCCTCCCCCGCGACATCCAGGAGCAGCTCCGCCTCGCCGACTCCGTCTGGACCGTGCAGATCGCCACCCTCGACTACGCCACCTTCAACCCCGCGCTCAACCCGACCGAGGACACGCTGAAAAAATTCCATGCGGACAACGCGTTCCGCTACGAGGTGCCCGCCCGCCCGCGCCTGAGCATGGTCGAGTTCAAGGGCGCGGACTACCTCCCGCCGGTCGCCCCCACCGAGGCCGAGCTCCGCGCCTACTACGACGCCAACGCCTCGCGCTTCCCCGTGCCCGCCGAGGCCGGCAAGAAGGACGACAAGCCCGCAGCCGCGCCCGCCGCCCCCGTGGACAATTTCCCGAAGGTCCGCGCCCAGGTCGAGACCGCCCTCAAGTCCGCCGTCGGCGCCCGCGGCGCCTCCAAGGCCGCCAACGACCTCGCCAACGCCATCTTCGAGCGCAAGCTCACCGCCAACTCGCCGGAGCTCACCGCCTTCCTCGCCGAGCAGCGCCACCCGGCGAAGCCCGTGCCCCCCTTCGCCCCCGACCAGCCGCCCGCCGACCTGCCCTGGCTCGGCAACTACGCCGAGCAGATCGCCCGCCTCAGCGCCCAGCGCCACTTCTCCGACCCCCTGCCCACCACCGACAGCTTCGCCATCCTCCTGTGGAACGAGAGCCTGCCGGGCTACAAGCCGCTCTTCGCCGAGGTCCGCGACCGCGTGCTGGCCGACTACAAGGAGAGCGAGAAGCGCAAGCTCTTCATCGCCCGCGGCCAGGCCCTCCGCACCCAGCTTCAGGCCGCCGGCACCAATTTCGCGACCGTCGCCGCCGCCGAGAAGCTCGACGTCAAGTCCTACGCCAACTTCACCCTCCGGCAGCCCCCGCAGGACATCCCCTACGCCGCCTACAGCGTCCTCCAGAACCTCGCGGCCGGCCAGGTCGCCGAGATGGTCGCCGAGCCGACGAAGGGCTACCTCGTTTACGCGCAGGAGAAGAAGCTGCCCGACCTCACGCCCGCCAACCCGCACTACGCCGAGATCCAGCAGCAGATGATGCTCCGCACCTCGGCCAACAACAGCAGCGCCTACCTGGCCGGGCTCGTGGAGCACGAGCTCAAGAAGACCGAGCCCGCGACCCCCTGAGCGGCGCGCCCACCCCGCCGCTCATCCCGTCCAATCGCCGCCCGCCCATTCCTCTCGTGCCACCGCCCCGGCGGTGGCATTTTCTTTCCTGAAACCACCGCGCGCCGCGCGCCGTCACAAAAAGCTTAAACTTTTGCCCCGTTTCCCGTGTTCTCCCGCTGTCTCCGCCCACCCTTTCACATGAGCATGATCCTCCGCCGCCTCACCGCCACCCTGCTGGCCGCCGCCCTCGCCGCCACCACCGCACACGCCCAGGACCAGACGCCCGCCCCGGCCGCGCCCGAGCTCACCCTCGAGCAATGCATCGCCCGCGCCCTGGCCCGCAATTTCAGCCTGGAGGTCGGCCGCTACGCGCCCGCCATCGCCAAGGACAGCATTGAGATAGCCCAAGGCGGCTACCAGCCCCAGTTCTCCGTCACCGGCGCCACCGGCGAGAACAGCAGCCCCGGCTTCGACAGCCGCTCCTCCAATCTCCGCGTCGGCGTCACCCAGCAGCTCTACACCGGCACCACGCTCAGCGCCAGCAGCCGGCTCGACCGCAGCTCCTCCGATCCCTTCACCGTCGGCTCGCTCAACCCGGCCTACGGCGCCGACCTCACCCTCTCGGCGCGCCAGTCCCTCCTCCGCGGCTTCGGCACCGCCATCAACCGCGCCAGTCTCGACCGCGCCAAGATCGGCCTCGACCGCGCCAACCTCGACTACAAGGCCACCGCCCTCGACGTCATCCGCGACACCGAGAACGCCTACCACAACCTCGCCTTCGCCCGCGAGCAGCTGGCGGTCCGCAATTTCTCCCACGCCCTCGCCCAGCGCCTCTTCGACGAGGCCAAGATCCGGCGCGACACCGGCGTCGCCACCAACCTCGACGTCCTGCAGGCCGAGGTCGGCGTGGCCAACGCCCGGCGCAACGTCCTCCTCGCCGAACAGACCGCCCAGGACCGGCAGGACGCGCTGCTCGCCCTCATCGGCCAGTTCCAGCTCGACGAGACCCTCGGCACCGTCCGCTTCGCCGAGGTCAGCGCGGCCGCGCCCGTCTTCGCCTCCTCCTACCAGCTGGCGAAGCAGAACCAGCCCGACTACCTTTCCTCCGTCGCCGCCATCGAGCAGCTCAAGCTCGACCTCAAGCTCGCCAAGGACGGGGCCAAGCCCGACCTCACCGTCGGCGCGGCCCTCGGCCTCAGCGGCAACAACGGCAGCGGCCGGGATGCCTTCGGCGACGCCCTCGACCGGCAGAACCATTCCTGGCAGGTGGACTTCGCCTTCAACTATCCCTGGGGCCAGACCTCCGACAAGGCCCGCTACCGCCAGAGCCTCGCCGGCCTCAGCCGCGAGCAGGTCCGCCTGAAGCAGCTCGAGCAGAACATCGAGGTGCAGGTCCGCAGCGCCGTGCGCTCGGTCGAGACCAACATGGAGAGCGTCAAGATCGCCACCCTCGCCGCCCGCCTCAGCGAGCAGCAATACGAGCTCGAGAAGGCCAAGTTCGACGCCGGCCAGTCCACCAGCCGCCGCGTGCTCGAGGCGCAGGACGATTTGGAAAGCGCCCGTGTGAGCGAGCTCCAGGCCAAGGTGAGCCTGCAAAGCGCCATCACCGGGCTGCACCGCATCGAGGGCAGCTCCCTGCAGCGGTATTCGGTCACGCTGCCGTAAGAGCCTGTCCGCACAACCTATTCCCGGCAGCCTGGTTTTCTGTAGCGGCGGTCTGTGACCGCCGCCGAGCGTGGTGGGGTGATCGTTCGGCGGTCATAGACCGCCGCTACAGCCCCCCGCGTCGGCTTTGTATCAGGTGGAACCCGGCCTCCGGCCGGGTTTTCGCGACGCACGCCAACTGATCGCGCCTCATGTCCGCGCAAACCAACCCGGCCGGTGGCCGGGTTCCACTTCTTTCATCCCTTCGGCCTACGATTGCACCCTTGTCGCCCCCGGCGGCAGGGGTTTTTCTTTGGGTGCCCCACCCCGCGCATGACGTTCCAGACCATCATCGAGCCGTTCCGCATCAAGACGGTCGAGCCCATCCGCTTCACCACCCGCGAGCAGCGCGCCACCGCCCTCGCCGCCGCCCACCACAACCTTTTCCTGCTCAAGGCCGAGGATGTCATCATCGACCTGCTGACCGACTCCGGCACCGGCGCCATGTCCGCCGCCCAGTGGTCCGGCATGATGTCGGGCGACGAGTCCTACGCCGGGGCCCGCTCGTTCTTCCGCTTCGAGACGGCCGTCCGCGACGTCACCGGCTACCGCCACATCATCCCGACGCACCAGGGCCGCGCCGCCGAGCGCATCCTCTTCGCCACCGCCTGCCGCGCCGGCGACATCGTGCCGAACAACACGCATTTCGACACCACCCGCGCCAACCTCGAGGCCGTCGGCGCCACCGCGCTCGACCTGCGCTGCGCCGAGGCCACGCAGCCGGCCCTCGCCGCACCCTTCAAGGGCAACATCGACCTCGTCGCCCTCGAGCGCTGCCTGACCGAGCACAAGGGCCGCGTGCCGTTCGTGATGATCACCATCACCAACAACTCCGGCGGCGGCCAGCCCGTCAGCCTCGCCAACATCCACGCCGCCTCCTGCCTGTGCAAGGCCCACGGCGTGCCGCTCATCCTAGACGCCTGCCGCTTCGCCGAGAATGCCTGGTTCATCAAGCAGCGCGAGCCCGGCCAGGCCAGCCGCACCCCCGCCGCCATCGCCCGCGAGGTCTTCGAACTCGCCGACGGCTGCACCATGTCGGCCAAGAAGGACGGCCTCGTGAACATCGGCGGCTTCCTCGCGCTCAACAGCGACGCCCTCGCCGCCCGCTGCCGCAACAACCTCATCCTCACCGAGGGCTTCCCCACCTATGGCGGCCTCGCCGGCTACGACCTCGAGGCCCTCGCCGTCGGCATCCGGGAGGTGCTCGACGAGGATTACCTGCGCTACCGCATCCGCTCCGTGGCCTACCTCGGCGACAAGCTCACCGCTGCGGGCGTCCCCATCGTGCAGCCGCCGGGCGGCCACGCCATCTACATTGATGCCCGCGCCATGCTGCCGCACATCCCGCAGCACCAGTTTCCGGCCTGGGCCCTCTCCCTCGCCCTCTACCTCGAGGGCGGCGTGCGCTCGGTGGAGATCGGTTCCGTCATGTTCGGCCGCCAGCCCGACGGCACCGAGAAACCCGCGCCCATGGAACTCGTGCGCCTCGCCTTCCCCCGCCGCGTTTACACCCAGAGCCACGTGGACTACCTCGCCGAGGTCATCCTCCACGTGCATGGCCTGCGCGACCGGCTCCGCGGCGTGCAGATCACCTCCGCGCCCGAAATGCTCCGCCATTTCACGGCGCAACTCGCTCCCGTCGGCGGCCGGCTTTTGGTGGACTAACGGCGCGGCCCGCCTTTGCTGGCCGCATGAAGCCCGAGATCAAATACGGCCTCGCCTGCGGCGCGGCCCTCTGCGCGTGGATCGCCCTGGAATACCTGCTCGGGTTTCACACCACCCGCCCCGACCTCGGCGCCTGGACAGGGCTGCTTTCCAACCTGATCCCGGCGGCCGTGCTGTTCCTGCTGCTGCGGAAGAAACGCGCCGCCCTCTTCGACGGCCGCCTCAGCCTCGGGGCCGGCATCTGGGCCGGGCTCCTGACCTCGTTCGTCGCCGCGCTCCTCGTTTACTGCTTCCTCGCCGGCTACACCACCTACCTCAATCCCACCTGGATTGACCAGGCCCTGGAACACAAGGTCGCCCTGTGGCGGGCGGAGCAGGTGGCCGAGGTGGACATCCAAGGCCGCATCGTCCGCTACCGTGGCGCCTACACGCCGGTCGGCCTGCTCGGCAACACCCTGGTCGGCATGACGCTCCGGGGCGGCCTGCTCGGCCTCGGCCTCACCGCGCTGCTGCGCCGACTGCCCCACCGGCCGGACTAGGATGTGTTTTTAACCCGGATCACGGAAGATTTGCCCACTGATGCTCCGCCTCACGGCTTCGCTTGGAAAAGCCCTCCGCCTAATCTGTCAGCCATAGGCCCGGCGGAGGCTGATCGGCTTCCTCCTTCGCCAAGCCTACGGCGGACACAGCCAGGTTTGGGTTCGGAGGCGCGGCTAATTGCCGCAAGAAGATACCAGCCACTTTGCCTCTATTGCGTCGGCGATTAGCCGACCCCTGCCCCCCCCTGCGGAGCCGATAAGGCGCAGCGCAACAAGTAGCGCAGCCGTTAGGCGGAGCATCAGTGGTTAAAAGGCATCGGGGGTTTGGGCCTTGGCCTCGGACGTATGCCGACATGGTGGGCGACACCCTCCTTGGAACTGCTCCGGGCCTTCCCCCATTCGTGTGCCTTCGTGTCCATCCTACAAACCGCAGTAGGACCAACCGCTAATCCGCGCTAATTTACGCTAATCAAGAAATTCCAAGCAAAAGGCGGGCAGCACAGGCTTCACCTTATCGGCGAAGCGCAAACAGCAGAGAAATTACGGCTACTTCTTCATTACAACAAATGTCCGTGGCTTTAGATTTTTGTCATCGCGAGGCCCGCCAAGCGGGCCGTGGCGATCCAGCTGGATGACCGACTGTCGGCCTACGGCCTCGGTAGCTTCGTCGCTCCGCTCCTCGCAATGACCGTCCAAAAGCCAAGGGATGCTGGTATTGGCGCCCATCCAAATACCCTATTCCCGACCGCTTGGTTTTCTGTAGCGGCGGTCTGTGACCGCCGTCGAGCGTGGGGTGGTGATCGTTCGGCGGTCATAGACCGCCGCTACAGGGCAGGCCATTATTCGGATAGGCTCTTAGCGCCGATTAGCGAAGATTAGCGGTTAAAGTGACTGCGGAATTTAGGTCCATTCGTGGTTCTACCATCCCAGCAGGCTATGCTTGCTTCCCGCGCATAATCTGCACAATCGCTCCCATCTCTCTCCCATCCATGAACCTCCGCAAACTGATTCTATCCCTCACCGTTGCGCTGGGCCTCGCGGCTCCGGCCCTCGCCCAGACCACCCAGACGCAGGCCACCGTGGCCCGTGTCACCGGCGCCGCCACCGTCACCCTGCCCGACGGCAGCACCACCCCGCTCACCGCGGGCATGAAGGTCGCCCAGGGCTCCACCATCACCACCGGCGCCGATGGCGATGTCTATCTCGAGTCCCATGCCGGCTACGTCACCTCCATCAAGCACGACTCCATCGTCGCCGTGGACGAGATCTCCGTCACCACCGAAGGCGGCCAGGTCAAGGAAGAGCGCACGATGCTCGACCTCAAGAGCGGCAACCTCGTCGCCAAGCTCGACCCCAAGAAAAAGAGCGTGAACAACTACCAGGTCCGCACCCCCAAGGGCGTCGCCGCCGCCCGCGGCACCGTCTTCACCGTCATGTTCCGCGGCGAGAAGTATTCCGTCGCCGTCGTCAACGGGTCCGTCTCCATCGTGCCCGTGAATAATTACCTTGGTAGAGAAGATACTCGTGTATTGGGGGGCGGGACCGATTCCGCCTCCACCCTCAACGCGGGACAAGTGCTGACCGAAGGCGGCAGCGGAGTCCTTCAACGGGGAGATTTCTCCGTCGAGAACTCTGCCGCGAACACGGAATCGGACACCCGCGAGCTGTTGGCGGCGGCCGTGGCGACGGTGACGCTCGCCGCGCAGAATGGCATCGGCGGCACCACCGCCGCCGAGGCGGCCGCCGTGGCCAAGGCCGTCTTTGACGTCGCCCCCGGCGTCGCCGCGCAGGCCGGCGCGTTGATCAAGCAGTCCAACGACCGCTCTCCCCCGGCGGATGCCGCCCGCGCGTCCGAGGTGCTCAACGCCGTCACTAGCGCGACCCCCGCCGCCAGCGCGGGCTTCACCAGCGGCAACACCACCGGCACCTTCACCACCACCACCACCACCACGAGGATTTTTGGCCCCACTACCACCACCACCACCGTCACCACGCCGCAGCCGATTGATCCCTCGACGATCAGCCGCAGCAACGAGTAAGCGGTCGCCCCTCCCCTTCCCAGCCGGCCCTCCCAACGGGCCGGCTTTTTTGCGCCCCACCCCGAACGTTTGTCATCTAATAGATGACAAACCCCACGATGCACCGCGCCCCTGCCAGTCCCGGCCCGGCCCCAGGCGCGCCCGAACTTTTGTAACCTAATAGGTTACAAATTCCGCGATGCGCCTTGGCCGCAACCAGGAGCACCACTGCCCGCGCCCGAGCGAGCGAGCACCAGAACCGCCCATTCTCGTGCCCGCCCGTCGCAGAACTTTTGTAACCTAATAGGTTACAAACCGCCCCGACGCCTCCTTGTAGGGGCGTGGCTTGTCCACGCCCGAGGGCGCGCACAAGGCGCGCCCCTACGGTTTTGAGAGCTCGGCGATGCGCCGCGCCTCCGTTCGGTGGCATGGGCATCCTTGCCCATGGGCCGACCCACGAGCGGGAAGCCCGTGCCACCGCCATCAGCAGACAGGTGCCGGGGCATCCGTGGTGAACCTCCGGAACTCGCGCACCAGCCGCTCGCCCTACGCAAAAAGCTCGCCCACCGTGGCGGTGGCCGCCGCGACCTGCGGGTGCGGCGGCAGCTGCGTCTTGAACCACGTGCGCTGCTTCTTCACCAGCGCGCGGGTGTTCTTCCCGATCGTCCCCGCCAGCTCCGCTTCCGGCAGCCGCCCCTCGATGAAATCAACCGTCTCCCGGTAGCCGATGGCACCCGCCACGCTGGGGTTTTCCCTGAGTCCCTGCGCCAGCAGGCCGCGCACCTCGGCCACCAGACCGGCCGCGAGCATCGCGTCCACGCGCCGGGTGATCCGCGCCTCGAGCTCGGTCGGCGCGCGCACCAGCTCGCACAATTCCACGCGGCAATCCGCGAACGGCGGCGGCAGCGCGTCGAAGTCCGCCTGCAACGCCGCCAGCGTGCGGCCCGCGGCGCGGCACCGCTCCAGCGCCCGCAGCACGCGGCGTGGGTTCTGCATGTCGAGCGCGCCGAGCCCCGCCGGGTTGAGCCGCCGCAGCTCGGCCACCAGCGTCGCGAGTCCGCCCGCCGTCTCCAACCGGCTTCGCAACTCCTCCCGCAGCTCGGGCGGCACGGCGACTTCGTCGGCCACCGGGGCGAAGAAGGCCTTGAGGTAAAACCCGCTGCCCCCGGTCACAAGCACACGGCGGCCACGGGCCAGGATGCCGTCAACGGCGGCCCGCGCCTTGGCCACGTAATGCGTCACGTCCATCCGCTCGCGCAAGTCGCAGCAGTCAATCAGGTGGTGCGGCACGCGGGCCAGCTCGGCCTTGGCGGGCTTGGCCGTGCCGATGTCGGCGCCGCGGTAGAAGAGCAGCGAGTCGCACGACACGATCTCCGCGCCGTTGGCCTCCGCCCAGCGGAGCGCCAGCTCGGTCTTGCCGACGGCGGTGCAACCGGTGAGGACGTGAAGGGTGCGCGGCATGGCGCCAGTGCAAGCGGGCGTGACGGAATTGTCACAGGAAAAATCCGTGCAATCGGCGCCCCCTGCGGCTTTCCTTCCCCACTCCGCCCTTGAAAGCCCGGTTCATCTTCAATCCGCATTCCGGCAGCAACCGGCGCAACCCCTGGCTGCGCGACCGCGCCGCGGCTTTCATCCGGGAGCGCGGGCTCGACGCCACGGTCGTGGACACGGCGCGGCCGCGCCACGCCACCGAGCTGGCGGCGCAGGCGGTGGCCGACGGCTGCGGGCTGGTCGTCGCCATCGGCGGTGACGGCACCATGAACGAGGTCGCCTCGGCCCTCGTGGACACGCCGGCGGTTTTCGGGCTCATCCCCTGCGGCTCGGGCAACGGCCTGGGCCGCCATCTCGGCATCCGCCGGCCCGACGCCGGCACGTTTCGCACGCTGCTGGAGGGCCGGCCGCTGGCGATGGACACCGGCCTGGTCAACGGCTTTCCCTTTTTCAACGCCATGGGGCTCGGTTTGGAGGCCGACATCGCCGTGCGTTTCAGCCGCCAGACCAGGCGCGGCCTCGCCGGCTACCTCCGCGTCGGCGTGCCCGCCTACTTCGCGCACCGGCCCGAGGCCCTCACGGTCCGCCACGACGGGGGCAGCACCCGCCTGGAGGCCTTCACCCTCGCGATCATGAACTCCGACCAATACGGCAACGATGCCCGCGCGGCCCCGGGTGCCCGGGTGGATGACGGCCGCTTCGACCTGATCAGCGTGCCAGCCGTCGGTTGGTGGGGGGCCGGGCACCTGCTCTATCGGCTCGGCACCGACACCTTCGACCGGGTCAGGGCCGTCACTCGCTTCAGCGGGGCGGAGTTCACCATCGAGCGGAGCGCCCCCGGCTGGATCCACACCGACGGCGAGCCGCGCGCGACGACGGCGCAACTCACGATCACGCTCAAGCCGCGCAGCCTGCGCATCATGGTGCCGGTGGGTTGATTGCTGTAGCGGCGCTCTATGTGCGCCGGACGGCGGTCGCAGACCGCCGCTACAGGATTAGCGAACGCGGATTTCGCCGCGCCCGCCCTACTTGAACGGGATCACCGTGCCGTCGGCCGTGACGATGCGGTTGCGGCCGCCCTTCTTGGCGGCATAGAGGGCCTTGTCCGCCATTTCCACCAATTCGGTGGCGCTGGTCGCGCCTTGCTGGCTGTCGGCCACCCCCGCGCTGAGGGTGACCTCGATGGTCAGGTCCTTGTCCGCGACGATGCAGGGGAGATCGGCCAGCAGCAGCCCCAGTCGCCGGATATGCTCGGCCGCGTTCCGGCAGTCGGTCTCGATCATGACGAGGGCGAATTCCTCGCCGCCATACCGGGCCACGCGGTCCACCGTGCGCACCTGGCCGGAAAGCAGGCTGGCCACATGGCGCAGCACCTCGTCGCCCGCCTGGTGCCCGTGGGTGTCGTTGATCTTCTTGAAGAAATCGATGTCCACCATCACGAGGGTGAAGGGCCGCTGGAAGCGCGCGCTGCGGTCCCATTCCTCGTTGAGGATGCGGGAGAATTCGCGGCGGTTGAGCAGCTTGGTGAGTTCGTCGCGCTGGGCGAGCTGGCGGAGTTGCGCGAGCGTGTCGCCGAGCTTCAGGGCGTAGCGGATGGAGCGCTCCAGCAGGCGGGGATTGAGCGCGGACTTGACCAGGTAATCCACGGCCCCGGCCTCCATGGCGGCGTTGTCCAGCTCGTCGCTGTCCTCCGCCGTGAGGATGAACACCGGCGTGTCGCACCCGGCAATCCGCGCCTCCCGCAACAGCTCCAAGCCATTGCGCTCGCCCAGGTGGTAGTCGAGCAGGCACACGGCATAGTTGCCGCTCGCCAGCTTCTTCAGGCCGGCCTCGTAGCTGGAGACGTATTCCAAGTCGAAGTGCTCCCGGCGGAACTTGGCCAGCAGCAGTTGCAACAGGTGCTCCTGCCGCTCGTCATCATCGATCAGCAACAGTTTCCGGAGCTTGGGGGACGGCGGCATGGTTCAGGCGGTGCCAGACACCAGCTCGGCGGCCGCGATCCGCAGCCGCGCCGGCAAACCGGCGCAATTGGCCAGGTTGTCCTTGATGACGTTGACCAGCGCGCTGCCGACGACCACGCCGTCCGCCACGCGGGCGACCTGCCGCACCTGCTCGCGGGTGGAGATGCCGAAACCGACCGCCACCGGCAGAGCCGTGTGCTGGCGGATGCGGGCGAGCGCCTCCGGGATGTTGGCGGCCACTTGGTCGCGCACTCCGGTCACGCCCTCCCGGGACACATAGTAGATGAATCCGGTCGCCGCCGCGCCGATGCGCGCGAGGCGGGCGGCGGGCGTCGTGGGGGCCACGATGAAGACCGTCTTCAGGTCATGCTTGGTGCAGGCCGCCAGCACCTCGTCGGCTTCCTCGGGCGGCAGGTCGAGGACGAGCAGGCCGTCCACCCCGGCCTCCTTGGCCGCGCGCACGTAGTTTTCCACGCCGTGGGCAAAGACGAGGTTGTAGTAGGTGTAGAATATCACCGGCACCTGGCTCTTTTCGCGCAGGCGGCGCACCAGCTCAAAAACGCGCGCGGTCGTCATGCCGCCCTCAAGCGCGCGCTGCGCCGCCAGCTGGTTGGTGAGTCCGTCGGCAAGCGGATCGGAAAACGGCACGCCCAACTCCAGCACGTCGGCCCCGGCATCCAGCACCGCCCGGCAGGCCGCCAGCGAGGTGTCGAAATCGGGGTCCCCGGCGCACAGGTAGGCCACGAACGCCGCGCGTTTCTCGCGACGGGTGCGGGCAAAGGCCTGGGCAATGCGATCCATGAAAGCGGAGAGTCCGGACGGAGACGCCGGGCGTCGAGCGCAAATTACCGACCCGAGGGTCAGCCCGCCAAGAATATCAGCCCGGCCTGTAGCGGCGGCCTATGACCGCCGTCGAATGTCACACCATGTTCGTTCGGCGGTCATAGACCGCCGCTACAGACGTTAATCCAAGTCGAACTCCACCAGCACCGGACGGTGATCCGAGAGGTAGCAGCGCACCACCTCGGCGTGGACGGGACGGCATTCCTCGGGCAGCAGGATGAAATCCAGCGCCAGCGCCGGCAGCGCGGCCGGGAAGGTGCGGCCGGTCTTCGGCAGGAGGGTGTAGTTGTTGGTCTCCTCGCAGAAGCCCAGCAGCATCGCCGTGGCATCCGGCTGGTGCGGCGGGTTGTTGAAATCGCCGCACATCATCGGCGGGGCGACCCAGTGCGCCCCGCGCGCGGCCGTGCGCTCGGTGATGAAGTTCATGAGGATGCCCGCCTGCCGCAGGCGCTGGATCCGCGAGGCATGGTGCAGGTGCAGGTTGATCAGCGGCAGGTGCCGGCCGGGCGCGAGTTCCATCTCCGCGAACAGGAATCCCTTGTCGCCCAGCTGGCGCCGCCCGAAGGTCATGGTCTCGGCATGCTTGATCGGCCAGCGGGAGAGCACGCCGTTGCCGTAGTTGAGTGGGTAGCGCCCGCCGCGCTCGTTGGTCAGGCCGATCGCGGTGAAGGGCAGGCCGCACTGCTCGCTGAGGAAGGTCAGGTGGTTGTAGCTCCCGTTCCAGCGCGAATTCTCGTCGATCTCCTGCACCGCCACGATGTCCGCCTGCAGCTTGCGGATGAGCGCGGCGATCTTCAGCAGATTGCTCCGGATCCGGGCCGCCGAGCGCAGGCTCTGGTGCACCGGCAGGGTGCCCCGGGCATGGGCCACGTTGAAACTCAGCAGGCGAAGTCGCGCCATCGGTGAAATGGTGACCGAGGAGTTACCGGACAGTTGCGAACAATTTGAGGGCTTGGGCAACAAGCTCCTGTTTCAGCCTATGGCCGGAACCAGCCTTGAAGTAACGCTCCCGGCGCATTGCCTCGGCGCGACTCGGGCATGCCTCCCAATGTGCCATGACTGGCTCCGCTAATTTCTCGCGCGTGGTCCGGGTCGAACCCTCACGATGCCGGTGATAGCGACGAACAAGATCATTGGTATGACCCGCATATGAACGACCGCTTTGCAGGCACACGAGGATATAAACAAAATACATCTCCGGTAAAATGGGGCGGTCAACGGGATTCGAACCCGCGACCCCAAGAATCACAATCTTGTGCTCTAACCAACTGAGCTATGACCGCCGTAAAAGGCCAAAAAATCCATGACCAAATCTCACCTGTCAACCCCTTCCTGTCGGGAGTCTCCATTCAGCCCGTCAGCGCCCAAGAATCATTCTGCTGGCCAGCAGAATGCTCTAACCAACTGAGCTATGACCGCCGTAAAGGGCCGAGAAAGTCCATGAGCACCTCGCTTCTGTCAAATCCTTCTTTGCTCCGCCACCGGCAAGGCGGCGGCCACGCGGATGGCTGCTCACCGTGCGCGAAATTTTCCGCGTCAAGCCACGTTTTTGTAAAATTCGCCTCGCCTCCGGGTTGCCTTCCGGTATCCGCTCAGGCGCATGATTTCTTTCAAGAAGCTGCTGGGGAAAGAGGAGAAGTTCTACGACTTGCTGGAAGCCAGCGCCGAGGAAGCCCGCGTCAGCACCGACCTGCTGGTCAAGATTCTGGGCAATGACGGCTCCATGGCCGCCGTGAACATCCATGAGATCATCCAGACCCGGCGGAAGGACAAGCGCATCACCCAGGAAATCACCGAGGAACTCTGCAAGACCTTCGTCACCCCGCTGGAACGCGAGGACATCGAGGCCCTCTCCCTCGCCCTCTACCGCATCCCCAAGACGGTGGAGAAAATCGTCGAGCGCCTGAGCATCTGCCCGGCCCGCGTGCCGCGCGCCAGCCTCCAGAAGCAGGTCGTCCTGCTCGAGCAGGCCGTCGAGTCGGTCGTCGCGATGGTGAAGGCCCTGCGCCAGGGCACGCAGGTCGAGCGCATCACCGATCACCACGCCAAGCTCCAGTTTGCCGAGGGCGAGGCGGATAAGGTCATGCTCGCCCTGGTCAAGGACCTCTACAACGGGCCCTACGATGCCAAGGAAGTCTTCATTCTCATGGAACTCTACGATCTGGTGGAGACCGCCGTGGACCGGGCGCGTGATGCCGGCCAGGTGGTCTTCATGATCATGCTGAAATACTCGTAAGCCCGACCGCACCCCGCCGCCGAGCCCCATGACCATTTTCCTGATCGTCCTCCTGACGGCGCTGGTCTTCGAGTATATCAACGGGTTTCACGACGCCGCCAACGCCATCGCCACGGTCGTCTCGACCAAGGTGCTGACGCCCCGCCAGGCCATCGCCCTGGCCGCCGTCTTCAACCTCGTCGGCGCGCTCATGGGCACCGCCGTCGCCAGCACCATCGGCAAGGGCCTCGTGGACACCGACGTCGTCACGATGGCCACCATCTTCTCGGGCCTGATGGGGGCGATCATCTGGAACCTCATCACCTGGTGGTTCGGCCTGCCCTCCAGCTCCAGCCACGCCCTCATCGGCGGCCTCTGCGGCGCGGCGCTCGCCTCGGCCGGGGACGACTGGAACGTGCTCCACTGGGCCACGACCGACGCCAAGGGCGCGGCCGCCGGCCTCTGGCCCAAGGTCGTCCTGCCGATGATCTCCTCCCCTCTCCTCGGTTTCTTCGGCGGCGCGTTCCTGATGTTCCTGCTGACCATCTTCGTCCACCGGCTCCGGCCGCGGCTGGTGAACAACCTCTTTGGCAAGCTCCAGCTCGTCAGCGCCGGACTCATGGCGCACAGTCACGGCTCCAACGATGCGCAGAAGACGATGGGCATCATCGCGCTCGCCCTGTTCACCGGCACCAAGAGCGGGGCCTTCGACGAGCTCCCCGCCTGGGCCTCGTTCCTCCGCACGCCGGACTTCGTGGTGGACCAGTGGGTCGTCGTCACCTGTGCGCTGGTCATGGCCGCCGGCACCGCCGCCGGCGGCTGGCGCATCATCCGCACCATGGGCCACAAGATGGTCAAGCTGCAGCCGGTGCACGGCTTCGCCGCCGAGACGACCGCCGCCCTCATCATCCACTATGCCTCCGTGCTCGGCATCCCCCTGTCCACCACCCACGCCATCTCGACGTCCATCATGGGTGTCGGCGCGGTCAAGCGCTTCGGTGCGGTGAAATGGACCGTGGTCGAGCGCATCCTTTGGGCGTGGGTCTTCACCCTGCCCGTCTGCGGCCTGATCGGCTATCTCACCGAGCGGCTGTGCGTCACCCTCGGCTACAAATAAGCCGCGTCAGGCGGAACGATGCAGTCGGGAAATGTGGGAGCGAGCTTGCTCGCGACTTTTTTGGACGAGGTCGCGAGCAAGCTCGCTCCCACAGTCTGGCACTGAAAGGTGAACTGAACCTCGATTGGCAATGCAGGGGGGCTCCTGTATTCAGACCTCAGGTTATCTGTGGCTGAAGGAGCCCTACGGCATCGTTCCGCCTCAGGCCGCCGGCAGCTTGAGATAGAACGTCGTGCCGCGGCCCTCGGCGCTTTCCAGGCGGACATCCCCGCCGTGGGCCAGCACCAGGTTCTTCACGATGGCTAGGCCGAGGCCGGTGCCGCCCTGTGAACGCGCCCGGGCCCTGTCCACCCGGAAGAACCGCTCGAACACCCTTTCCCGCGCCTCGGCCGGGATGCCCGGCCCGTCGTCGCGCACGAACACCTGCAGCCAGCCGGCACCCAGCATCGTCGCGCCGACCTGCACCTGCCCGTGCTCGCGGCCATACTTGATGGCGTTGTCGATGAGGTTGGCCAGCACCTGCCGCAACCGCCCGGCGTCGGCGCGCGCCTCCAGCGCAGCCGGCACTTCGTTGGCGAGGGCCACGCCCCGCGCCTGTGCCGCCGGCGCCAGATCCTCCAGCACCTCCTGCACCGTCACCCGCAGTGGCACCGGCTGCACGCGCAGCTCGATCCGGCCCGCGTCGAGCGCGGAAAGAAGCAGCAGGTCCTCGATCAGCAGGGCGAGCCGGCTGGCATGCCGGTCGATGATGCCGAGGAACTTTTCCCGCGTGGCCGGATCGTCCTGTCCGCCGTCCAGCAGGGTCTCGGCCGCGCCCTTGATGAGCGAGAGGGGCGTGCGCAGCTCGTGGCTGACGTTGGCCACGAAATCCTGCCGCATCATCTCAAGCCGCCGCAATTTCGTCAGGTCGTGGAAGACCAGCAGCGCCCCCGCCGACTCCGGCAGCGCCACGGCATTGACTTCCATGATCTGCGGCGGCACCCGCTCGAGGCGGAACTCATGCCCGAGCACCTCGCGCTCATGCTGGAGGCGGGCGACGACGGCGGCGACCTCGTGATGGCGCACCACCTCGAGCAACGGGCGGCCCACCACCGGCGCGTCGAAGCCGAACTGGGCGCCCGCCGCCCGGTTGGCCAGGCGGATGCGCCCGGCGGCATCCACCACGATCAGGCCCTCGATCATGTGGTCGAACAGCGCCTCGAGGTGCGCCGAGCGTTCGCGCAGGGCCGTCGCGTGGCGGGCGTCCTGCCCGGCCCGCTCGCGCGCATGGTGCTCCGTTTCCTCCCGCCGCAACCGCCGCTCGCGCCGGGCGACCCAGGCGAGGGCGCCGCACAAGGCCAGCAATGCGAGAAGCGCCCAGCTCATGGGTGGTCAGGGATTCGCGCTGAAGCGGTAGCCGACCCCGCGCACCGTCTCCAGGTAGTCGGCCGCGGCACCCAGCTTCTCGCGCAGCCGGCGGATGTGCGTGTCCACCGTGCGGGTGTCGATCGGGTTCTCGTAGCCCCACACGTCCTGCAGCAGGCGGTCGCGCGTCTGCACGCGCCCGCGCCGGCGGGCGAGCACCTCGAGCAGCTTGAACTCCGTGGCCGTGAGGGTGAGCGCGCGGCCGCTGACGGTCGCGCTGTGGTGGGCCACGTCCAGGTCGAGCGGCCCGATGCGCAGGTGCGCCGCCGGGTCGTCGGCCTGGGATGAGCGCGCCAGGAGCTTCTTGATCCGGAGCACGAGTTCCCGCGGGCTGAAGGGCTTGGTCACGTAGTCATCCGCCCCCAGCTCCAGGCCCACGATGCGGTCCATCTCGGCCGCCCGGGCGGTCAGCATGAGAATGGGGATCGCCGCCGTGGCCGGATCGCGCCGGAGCAGCTTGCATACTTCCAGCCCGTCCACTTCCGGCAGCATCAGGTCGAGCACCACGAGGGCCGGGCGTTCCGCGCGCACCGCCGCGAGGGCGCGGGCGCCATCCTGGGCGAAGACGGGCACATAGCCGGCCTCGCGCAGCTTGAAGCCCAGCACCTCCAGGGCATCGGGCTCGTCGTCAACTACCAGAATCTTGGGCTTCATGCGTGTGCTGCTGGGAATGGCGGATGTCGCACGCTTCGTAAAGATAAACGACTTCCTCCGCGATGTTGGTCGCATGGTCGGCCACGCGCTCCAGGGAGCGGGAAATGACCATCAGGGAAAGGCTGCGGGATATGTTCGCGGGCGACTCGACCATGAAGCTCGCCAGCTCGCGGTGCAACTGGCCGTTGAGGATGTCCACGGCCTGGTCCTGCGGGATGAGCGCGCGCGCCGCCGCGGGCTGCCGTTGCACAAAGGCGTCCAACGCCCCCCGCAGCATCGTCAGCGACATCTCGGCCATGCGCGGCAGGTCCACGTAGGGTTTCAGGGGCGGCTCCCCATTCAGGGTGACGGCATGGCGCGCGATCTTCACCGCCTCGTCCCCGATCCGCTCGAGGTTCTGCGATATCTTCATGGCCACCGTGATGAACCGGAGGGTCGAGGCCACCGGAGCCATGGACAGGAGATGGACGGCGATGTCGTCGATCTCGATTTCGTATTGATCGAGGATGGTGTCGTCCGCCTGCACGCGCCGGGCCAGCGCGTCGTCGCGCTCGACGAGGGCCCGGATGGACCGCGCCACCGCGCTGTCCGCGTGGCTCGCCATCAGGAGCAGCTTCTCCTTCAATTGCCGGAGTTCTTCGTCAAAGTTGGTCATGGGGAAATGGGCTCAGCCGAACCGGCCCGAGACGTAGGCCTCGGTCTGCGGGTTGGCGGGATTCATGAATATGGTGCGGGTATCGGCGTATTCGACGAGCTTGCCGAGGTAAAAGAAGGCCGTGCGGTCGGAACAGCGGGCGGCCTGCTGCATGTTGTGGGTCACGATGACGATGGTGAACTGTTTCTTCAGCTCGTGGATCAGCTCCTCCACCTTGGCGGTGGCGATGGGGTCGAGCGCGGAGCAGGGCTCGTCCATGAGGATGATCTCCGGCTCGACCGCGATGGCGCGGGCGATGCAGAGGCGCTGCTGCTGGCCGCCGGACATGCCGAGGGCGCTCTCGTGCAGACGGTCCTTGACCTCGTCCCACAGCGCCGCGCCGCGCAGGCTGCGCTCGACGACCTCGTCGAGCCGCGCCTTGCTCTTCTGACCCTGGATGCGGAGACCGTAGGTGATGTTCTCGTAGATGGATTTGGGGAACGGGTTGGACTTCTGGAAGACCATGCCGACGCGCTTGCGCAGCTCGATGATGTCCACGCGCGGGTCGTTGATGTCGACCCCGTCGATCCGGATCTGGCCGGCGGAGACGCGCGCGCCGTCGATCAGGTCGTTCATGCGGTTGAGGCAGCGCAGGAGCGTGCTCTTGCCGCAGCCGGAGGGCCCGATGAAGGCGGTGACCTGCCGCTCCGGGATGTTGAGCGTGATGTCGTGCAGGGCCCGGGCGGCGCCGTAGTTGAAGTCGACGTCGTCAATCTCGATGACGGCGCGGGCCGCGGGATTGGCCGGTGCGGCCGGGGCCACGGCCACCGGGCGGGGTGCGGCGGAAGGGGTGACGGTGGGTTCGGGCATGGGAGCGAGGGTTACCATTGGTATTTTTTGCGGAGGCGCTGCCGCAGGATGACCGCAGTCATCGCGATGGCCGCGACCGTGAAGAGGAAGACGAAGGCCGTGCCGTATTGGACGTCGCGGGTGTATTCGTTCTGGGGGATCTTGGAGGCGACGACGTAGATGTGATACGGCAGCGCCATCACGCCCTGGAAGACGAACTCGGTCCAGCGCTGCACCTGCCACGGCAGCTCGTCGCGCATGACGAAGGCGGCGGTGAACATCATGGGCGCCGTCTCGCCGGCCACCCGGGCGATCGCGAGCACGGAGGAGGTCAGGATGCCCGGCAGCGCGTAGGGCAGCACATTGTTCCTGATGGTCTGGAGTTTCGTGGCCCCCAGCGCCAGCGAGGCCTCGCGGTAGCCCTTGGGCACGGCCTTGAGCGCCTCCTCGGAGGCGGTGATGATCACCGGCAGGACCATGAACGCCAGGGTCAGCCAGCCGGCGAGCAGCGACACCCCGAAGTCAAACGCGATGACAAACAGGCCGAAGCCGAACAGGCCGAACACGATCGAGGGCACGCCGGCCAGATTGATGATCGCCAGCCGGAGGAAGCGGATGAACGGGCCGTCGGTCGCATATTCGCTCAGGTAAATGGCGCTGAGCACGCCCAGCACCAGCGCGATCAGCATCGAGCCCAGCACCAGCAGGACGGTGCCGGCGATGTTGGGAAAGATGCCGCCGGCCGAATAGACGTAGGTCTCGACGGGCACGCCCTTGAGCTCCGCCTCATGCTCCGCCTTGAACTGGCGGAAGGCCCGGTCGCCCATCGTCCGCTTCCCGCCCTGATAGTCGAACACGTTGAGCGTCTCCGGCGCCTCGGTCAGGAACGGCACGTTGATGAAGGGCGCCGACGATTTGAAGATGACCGCCCCGCCCTTCGCGCCGATGTCCCAGAAGATGAAGGCGGCGCAGAGCAGCACGAAGTAGGTGCAGAGGCGCAGCAGCCAGAAGACCCCGGTCTCAATCCGCTTGGCGGACGTGGGCCGGCCGTAGATGGCCTGGGCGGTGGTCGTAGCCTTCATCGAATGCCCTCCAAGGCGATTTTAACCACGAATGCTCCGCCTACCGGAATTGTCATCGCGCGCCCGACCAGGTCGGGCGTGGCAATCCAGCTGGATGGGTGCATATTTCCCTGCCCGTCATTCTGAGCCGCGCGAAGTCTAGCCCAGCAGGGCTGATTCGACATCCAAGCGAATGCGCGAATCCTGATGGATCCTTCGCACGGCTCAGGATGACGGAAAGCGGAAGTGGTCGCAGGCTTCATCCGATGGAGATCCGGTAGCGGCGCACGATTTTCTGCGCGAGCCAGTTGATGAGCAGGGAAATCAGGAAGAGCACGACCCCGACCATGAAGAGCGCGCGGTAGTGGATGCTGTTGCGCACCACCTCGCCCATCTCCTGCGCGATGATGCCGGTCATGGTGTGCACCGGCTGGAAGATGACGCCCAGCCCGGACGCGAGGTCGGGGGTCTGGATGCGGTTGCCCGCGCAAAGCAGCACCACCATCGTCTCGCCGACGACGCGCCCGAAGCCGAGCAGGATGGCCGCCATGATGCCCGAGAGGGCGGCCGGCACCGTGATGTGGATGATGGTCTGGAGCCGCGTCGCCCCGAGGGCGAACGAGGCCTCCTTGAAGGAGCGGGGCACGTTGTTGATGGCATCCTCCGCCAGCGAGAAGATCGTCGGGATGGCCATGAGCGCGAGCAGGCAGGCCGCCGTGGTGGCGTTGAGGCGCTCGGCCATCGGGAAACCCGGCACCCAGTCGAGGGCGGGGATCTGGGAAACGCGGCGCAGGGTCTCGCCCAGCATCGCGATGCCGAAGAAGCCGAGCACCACGCTGGGGATCGCCGAGATGAACTCGATGTAGGGCTTGATGAACTTCTGCTCCGCCGGCCGGGCCACCTGGTTGACGTAGATGGCCGCCGCGACCCCGAGCGGCAGCGCGATCAACAGGGCGAGGAACGCAATGAGCAGCGAGCCGCTGAGCAGCGGGATGATGCCATACCAGTCCTGCCAGAAGCTGGCGGTCACCCACTTGCGGCCGAAGGCGAAGGCGTTGAAAGCCTCCAGCCACCCGATCGGCTTCGCCTGATCCCAGGCCGCCATCCGCCCGGCGATGACCTCCACCTCCTTGAAATAGCCCTGCACAAATCCCTGGAACTTCCCCATGCGCCGGCTGAGCTCGGCGTCGGCAAATTTCGGCGCCTGGGCCGCGATTTCCCTCATTGCCGCGATCTGGCTGGCGTTGGCCGCGACGAGCTCCGGCCGCAGCGCGAGCACCGGCTGGATCTCGGCCTTGAAATCGATGACCTCGATCTGGATCGCCGCGGCGTCCTTCTGCAGCTGCGCGGCCCGATCCGGCGCGGCGCCTTGCATGCCACCGAGCAGGTTCTGCCGCGCAACCATCAGATCCTCGGCCACCTTCTGCCGCTCCTTCACGGCCGTGACCAAGTCGCTCATCGTGCCGAGCAGGGTTTCCTGCTCGTTGATGGTGTCGGCAAACTTGTTGGCGAAATCATCGAACGCCGCGAGCCGCGCCATGGCGGCGGCGGCGGTCAGGCCTTCCTGCTGCATCAGGATGTCCAGCTGGCGGGCCCGGATGTCGGCCAGGTAGCGCGACATCGTGCTGTGGGCCGTCACCTGCTCGCGGTAGAGATCCACATACTCCAGGCCGGCCAGCCGGTAAACGGCCAGGTTGGCGTGGTTCATCGGGATGAAACCGACGGCGTCCTTGAAGATCGTGAAGGTGATCAGTCCCAGCACGATGATCGAGACCGCGGCGTTGCCCTGGAAGAGGTATTTGACGACCTGATCGCCGGTCATCCCGAAAAACCAGCCGCGCCGCTTGCGGAGCAACACCTCACGGGTGGCCAGTCGGGGGAGCGGCTGATTTTCAGTGGTGGCGGACATGGAAGGCGGTGGACGCAGCATCGGATCTGTCGGAGGAGCCGGTCAACCGGGGCAGGTTACGGTTAGGTTACAAAAGTGGCCGCCCGCAGTCCGGGCATGGGCTGCGGGCGGCGGTGGACACACTTTTACGCGTCAGTTCAGTTCAGCACGCGGACCGGGACAAAGCCGACCTTGCGGACGACCTTCTGGCCCTCGTCGCTGAGGGTGAACTCGACAAACTTCGCCGCCTCGCCGGTGGGCTCGCCGTTCGTGTAGTAGAACGTCGGGCGGGCGTAGGGATATTTCTTGGCGATGACGGACTCCTCGCTCGGCAGCGCGCCGTCGATGGCGACGGTCTTGATGCCGGGGTCGTGCAGGTAGGCCAGGCCGACGTAGCCGATCCCGTTGGGATTCTTGGCCACCTCGGCGGCGATCTGCTCGTTGCCGGCCATCTTCTGGGAGGAGGAGGCGTAGTCGCGCTTCTTCATGGCCAGCTCCTTGAAGTCGGCGTAGGTGCCGGAGGAGGTGTTGCGGGTGTAGATCGAGATCTTGCCCGGGGTGCCGCCGACCTGCGACCAGTCGGTGATGTCCCCGGCGAAGATCTGCTCCACCTGGCGACGGGTCAGCGCGGCGAGCGGGTTGCCCTGGTTCACGATGACGCCGATGCCGTCGAAGGCGACGATGATGGGCTTCATGGACACGCCCTTGGCGGTGGCCGCGGAAACCTCGGTGGGCTTGGCGCGGCGCGAGGACATGCCGATCTGGGCCGTGCCGTCGATGATGGCGGAGATGCCGGTGGTCGAGCCCTCGGCGGCGATCTCGAAGGTCACGCCGGCGTGGCGGGCCTTGTAGTCTTCGGCGAGCATGGGCACGAGCTTGGCCCCAAGGGTGTCGGAGCCCTTGATGACGAGCTTCTGGGCGGTGGCCGCGGTGACGGCGCCCAGGGCGGCGAGAAGGAGGATGGTCTTTTTCATGGGAGGATGGATGGTTGGTTCGTTCGTTAGAATTTCACCACGAGGTCCAGTTGGAGGATCTGCGAGTGGTCGAGGTTGGAGACCGCGCTGGTCTGGGTCTCGCGCTTGTCGGTCGTGTGGAAGTAGGTGGCGTTGAAGCTGGCGAAGTCGGTCAGGTTGTAGGCGGCGGCGAGCTTGAAGCCCTCCTGGTTGACCCGGCCAAAGGCCCAGTCGGAGTCGCTCAGGTTCACATCGAGCGAGCCGGTGCCGAGGCTGCGGTAGTCGAGCTTCACGCTGTAGTCGCCCTGCACCTTGCCGGTGCCGAAGTTGTAGCCGACACCCACGAGCCAGGCGGCGGCGTCCTTGGGCTGGTTGGCCAGGCCGTAGACCTTGCGCACGCGGCGCTCGGCCTCGAGGTTGTAGGCGAAGTCCCAGTAGAATTTCACCGAGGTGCCGGCGCCGGCGACGTTCATCCAGTTGACCTCGCCGGGCATCGTAAAGACTGCGAGGCCGTCCGTGGTGCCGTTGAAGGGGGTCTCGTTGTCGAGGCCGCTGAGCGTCGAGTCATTGTAGAGCATGAAGCCGGGGGCGATGACGAGACTGTTGACCACGTTGCCGATGGCATCCTTGCCGAACCAGTGGGTGTAAACCGCCTGCTGGGCGAAGAGCCAGGCGTCGCGGCCGGCGCGGCCGATGCCGGTCTCGTTGTTGTCATCCATGAGCAGCTGGCCGGCGCGGAACTCGAGCGTGTCCTTCGCCCCGATGAACCGGGTGTGGATTTCGGTGACGCCCTGCGGGTTGATGTCGCTGTCCCAGACCATGTCGGTCGTGTAGAAGGGATTCTTCTGTTTGCCGCCGGCGAACATCCAATTGAGGTTCGGGCGCCAGGACACGTAGGCGCGGGCCAGGTAGAGGTTGTAGTCGTTGTTGCCGTTCTCGAGGGTCTGGTTGCCCGAGTCGGCCGCGGACGCGGTCTCCAGCGCGAAGCCGGCGCCCCACCCCTTCTGCATCAGGGCGTCACCGTTGAAACGGAACCGGAAGCGCTCGCGGGTGCGCTCATTGGAGACGGTGCCGTTCTGCGGCGCCTGGGTCTCGACCTGGTGCCGGAGGCGCACATCGCCGCCGAGCTTGAATTCGGTCAGGTGCGATCCGAGGTTCAGCTTGCCTGCGGCGGAGTTGGCCGCGAAATCCTTGGTCAATTCCGACCGCAGGTCCTCACCCTCCTGGTCGGTGATGAGGCCCTTGCGGACAAGGATGTCGATCAAGGGGCCGCTGTCTTGGGCGAAGGCGGTGCCGGCGCAAAGGAGCGCGGCGGCCAGCGCGAGCAGTTTGGATTTAAGGTGAAGCATGATGGGACGGTCTGGGTTGTCGTTGAATTGCGTCCCGGTGGTTGGACCGAAACGCGGGCCCACCATAAACCCCGTGTGTTACGAACGCGTGACGCCCGGGTGACAAACTCGGCAAATGCCGTCAGGCGCCGACTCCACCCCCGCCCTGCCCCGCCCCACAATGCGTCCGCGCGGACGCCTACGTGTCGCCACGCTTCTCGGCCCCGCGGCCCTCGAGCAGCGCCAGCAACAGGTCGTTCTTCACCAACATGCCCGCCAGCCGGCCCGTGCCGGCGTCCACCACCGGCAAGGTCTGGCCGGCATGCTGGGCAAAGATTCGCAACGCCTCGGCCAGCGGGGCCCGATTCGACACCGGGGGCACGTCGTCCCGCAACAGATCCCCGGCGATGACATGCTCGGCCACCGCCGGATCGCTCAGGTAGGGCTTGATGTCGTGCAGCGAGATCGCGCCCGCGAAGTTCCCCTCGGGCGTGGTCACGTAGATCTCCTCGTGCCGCGTCTGCAGGAACAGCTGAGCAATCTCCGCAAACCGCGCGGTCAGCAACACCGGTGCGGCCTGCGGCTTCGCCAGATCCGCCACGATGCCGGGCAGCTGAACGGCTTCCGGCGCCTCCGCCGCCTTTTTCTTCAGCGCCGCGCTGTAGAGCGATTGGCTCTCGATGCCGCGCGCGGTGTAGTAGGCGACCACGCTGCACAGCATCAGCGGCATGATGATGTCGTAACTCAGCGTCATCTCGAAGAGCATGATGATGGCCATGACCGGCGCGTGGCTGGCCGCCGCCAGCAGGGCGCCCATGCCGACCAGGGCGAAGGCGCGCGGATCCGAGGCGCCCGCCGGCCAGACCGAGTTGACCGCAAAACCAAACAGGTAGCCCAGGCTCGCCCCCATGAACAGGGTGGGCGTGAAAACACCACCCGGCGCCCCGGAGCCGAAGGAGGCCGCCGTGGCGATCCACTTGCACACCAGCACCAGCACGAGCGTCGTCCAGATCAACTGGCCGTTTAGGATCGTGACGACCACGCTGTAGCCGTTGCCGCAGACCTCCGGCACCCACACCGCCAGCGCGCCGACGACCAGCCCGCCCAGCATCAGCCGGACCGGCAGCGGCAGCTGCGTGCGCGCAAACCACCCCTCCACCGTTCGCAGCGACCGCAAAAAAACCGGCGCCACCGTGCCGGCAAGCAGTCCGAGCACGATGAACGGGCCGATCTCCCACAGCGAATGCAGCGTGAACGCCGGCACGGCATACAGCGTGTGGGCATCCGACACCGTCCGGATCGTCAGCGTGGCCGCGACCGCCGCGACCGCCAGGGGCCCGAGGCTCTCCATCGCGATCGTGCCGAGGATGATCTCCGCGACAAAGAACGACCCGGCAATCGGCGCGTTGTAGGCCGAGGCGATGCCCGCGGCCGCGCCGCAGGCGACCAGCAGGCGCAGTTGCGGCGCCGACAACCGGCCGCGCCGGCCCAGCCAGGAAGCCGCCATCGACGCCAGCTGCACCATCGGGCCCTCCCGCCCGATCGAGCCGCCGGAGGCGATCGAGAACAGCGCCGCCGTGCTCTTCACCATCGTCGCGCGGACGGGCAGCTTGCCGCTGCCGATCAGGATGGCCTCCATGTAATCCGTGGAGCTCTGCCCCCGGTGCAGGCGCTTGCCGAAGAGCAGCACGAGGCCGGCCATCAGCCCGCCGGTCGCCGGGATCGCCAGCCGCTGCCACCACGCCAGCTCGCGGAACGAGTCCACCATGCCTTCGGCCGTGCCGGTCAGGAAATAATGGATGAGGCCGATGCCCCCGCGGAACAGGAGCGCCGCCAGCGCCCCGAGGATGCCCGCCCCGGCCGCCCAGAAGAGCGTCTCCTGCCACGGCGAGGGCCGCAGCTTCTCGATGATCCACAGGCGCCAGCGCAGCAGGCGCAGCAGACGCTCGTAGATTTGCGGCACCATCTCCTTCACGGCGTCTTGGTTCCTGGGGGACGTCGCAGTTTCATGCCGCGACGATGACCTGCTCCCGGCCCGCCTGACAAGGATTGTTCCAAGATGGAGTCCGCGTGGGACGCGGGCTTTCTGTAGCGGCGCTCTGTGAGCGCCGGACGGCGGTCATAGACCGCCGCTACAGTTTCCGCGCGCTCACGAGGTGGCGGGCGCCGCCGGCTGCGGTTCCGCGGGCGCCAGAGTCGCCGGCAGCGCCGGCCCGAGGGGCGTGCTCGCGACCGCGGCGTTCAGCAGCTCCGCCTCGCCCGATTCCACGGCGCTGAGCTGGATGAGGCTGTGCAGCGAGCTGAAATGCTTGGTCCATTCGAAATCGCCCGAGTGGTGGCCGACGACCTGGTTGAAGAGCTGCTTCTTCTCCCCCTTCAGCGTCTGGATGCGCTCCTCGATCGTGCCGGCCGTGACCATGCGGTAGACGAACACGGTGTTCGTCTGGCCGATGCGGTGCACACGGTCGATGGCCTGGTCCTCCACCGCCGGGTTCCACCAGGGGTCGAGCAGGAACACGTAGTCGGCGGCGTGCAGCGTGATGCCCGTGCCGGCGGCCTTGAGGCTCACCAGCATCGCCGCCGCCCCGGCCGCCGCCTGGAAATCCTTCACCGGCTTCTGCCGGTCCACCGTCATGCCCGTGATCTCGTAGCGCGGCAGGTCCGGGTAGTGCTGGACGAGCGCCGTGCGCACGCGGTTGAGCAGCGTCACAAACTGCGAGAAGATGACCACCTTGTGGCCGCTGGCCACGACCTCGCTGAGCTTCTCGACGAGCAGCTGGAGCTTGCCGCTGTCCGCCAGCGGCGAGTTCATCCACGGCAGCAGGTCGGGGTCGCAGCACACCTGCCGCAGCCGGGTGAGCAGCGCGAGGAAGCCGAAGGACTTTTCCCGCAGTGCCAGGCTGATATCCTCGCCGAGGCGCGCCAGGCCCTCGGTGCAGATGCGGGCATACTCGGTGCGCTGCACCTCCGTGAGCGGGCAGAGCAGGTCCATCTCGACCTTGGGCGGCAGCTCGGTCGCCACCTCGGTCTTCGTGCGGCGCAGGATGAACGGCGCGACCTGCTGGCGCAGGCGCTGCATGGTGCGCTCGCGATCCTGCACCAGCGCCGCCTCAAACGAGGCGCGCGAGCCGAGCAGCCCGGGCAGGAGGTAGCGGAAGATGGACCACAGGTCGAGCTGCCGGTTCTCCAGCGGCGTGCCGGTCAGCACGAGGCGGTGGCGCGTCTTGATGGCGAAGCAGGCCTGCGTGACCTTGGCGTCGGGGTTCTTGATGAACTGGCCCTCGTCAAGCACGGCGTAGCCGAACTCCGTGGTGTCCAGCAGCGCGCGGTGCTTGCGCAGCTGGGTGTAGCTGGCCAGCCAGATGCACGGCGCCTTGTTGGTCTTGAAATCATTGCCCGACTTCAGGACATCGACCTTCGCCTCCGGGTGGAAGCGCGCCAGTTCCTCGCGCCAGACCGGCACGACGCTGGCCGGGCAGACCACGACATGCCGGTGCTTCGGGAGGGGCCGGGCGCGCAACAGCGCGATGACCTGCGCGGTCTTGCCGAGGCCCATCTCGTCGGCCAGCAGGCCGTGACACTCGGTCTCGCAGAGGTGGTGCATCCATTCGACGCCGCGGCGCTGGTAGTTGCGGAGATAATCGGGCAGTTCCGGCGGGGCGACGGGCGGCGTCAGCACCTTCTGACGCCAGGCCTCAATCTCGGGGCCGAGCGTGACCTTGAGGCGGTGGTCGTTGAACAGGGAGAAAACCAGGTAGGGCGGAATCTCGCCCGCGGCGGCCGTGTCCGCGAGGTTCCGCTGCCACTGGTGGTAGCCCTCCAGCTTCTCGGGGGTGAGCGTGACGATGCCCACATCGGCCAGCAGCATCGGCGAGCGGCCGTGGGCCAGCAGGGCGGCGGCCTGCTCCTCGGTGAGCAGCTTTTCGCCCGCGCGGAAAATCCACCGCAGGTTCAGGCCGGCGTCGCCGCGCCGGTCCGCCACGGCCTCGATCTCGATGGCGCGCGCGCCCTGCTTGATGATGGTCACCTTCGCGTCGAGCTCGATGGCGAACTGCTTTTTCCAGTGCGGCAGCAGGTCGCGCAGGAACCCGGGGATGTCGGCCAGCGCCTCGAGGGCGTAGGCGTGCGTGGCCTGGTTGTAGCGGAAGTGGGCCTTGCGCGCGTAGGTGGCCAGCGCAATGAGCTTGGCGCGCTCGGCGGCGGCCGGATGGCTGGCGGCATTGCCGAGTGCCGGGATGCGGTTGCGGCCGCTTTTCCAATACGCGACGAAGACGAGGCCGTCGCTGTTGGCGGTGAAGCTCAGCAGCAGGTCGCGCGGCGGGGCGTCGGGTTTGGGCGCGCCGGGCGTGACAGTGTCGCCGTTGGCGGCGGCCGAAGGCGCCGGGGCGGCGGAAAGGCCGTTGCCGTTGGTGGTGGAACCCTCCTTGGCGGCGCCGGGCAGGAGCGCGGCCATCTCATCCACCAGCAGTTCCTCGATCTCGTGCAAACCCGCCACCGCGATCGCGTGGGCCAGCAGCAAATCGGTGGAGGAGGAGCGCACCTTGATGCGGTCGCCCTCCCACTCGATCACGGCATACTCCTCCCTCTTCTCGACCTTGCGGTGGATGATGGCGTCATTGGCCCCGAGCGCGACCTCGCGGACCTCCCCGGCGCGATACATGTCATGGCCGCGCTCCACCTGGGCCGCGTCAAACTGTTCCTCCCATTCGACCTCCATCCGGGCGAACCAGAATTCGAGGGACTGCGGGGTATAGATGCGCTTGGGCCCGTGGGTTTGCATCAAGCTAAAGAACGGACGTTAGAAACTTCCGCTCGGCCCGCGCAACCCCTATTTCGCCCAATCTCACTCCTGCTGCGCCAGCGCGTTTCACCTGATTGTCACCGCACCGGCACCGGTTCTTCACGCGGGTCGTGCATGCTTCCGCCGCGCTCGCCGGCCGGCAGGTCGCCGCCGCCCGGGCCAACCTGCTTGAACCTTGTCCTCGTAACCGAAACCTACTCTCCCGAAATCAACGGCGTCGCCATGACGCTGGGGCACCTCGTGCAGGGCCTCACGCGCCTGGGGCACCGGGTCACGATCATCCGCCCCCGCCAGCGCACCGAACAGGACGCCGCCGCCCTCCAGGTCAGCGGTCCGGTCACGCAACACCTCCTGCCCGGCCTGCCCATCCCGGGCTATCCCCTGCTCCGCTTCGGCCTGCCCGCCGGCGGCCGCCTGCGCCGGCTCTGGCGCCGGGCCCGCCCCGATCTCGTCCATATCGCCACCGAGGGACCGCTGGGATTCTCCGCCCTCAACGCCGCGCGCATCCTCGGCCTGCCGGTCACATCGAGCTTCCACACCAACTTCCACCGCTACACGCACGACTACCGCTTCAGCTGGCTGTTCACCCTGACCGCGAAATGGCTGCGCTGTTTCCACAACCGCACGCTCCGCACCTTCGCCCCGACCCGCGAGCTCTGCGCTGAGCTCGCCGCCGACGGCTACCAAAACCTCCGCGTGCTCTCCCGCGGCGTGGACCCGGCCCTCTTCACCGCGGCCCGGCGCAACCCGGAGACGCGGCTCACGTGGGGTGCCGACGCGGACGACCCGCTGGTCATTCACACCGGCCGCCTCGCCCGCGAGAAGAACTACGCGCTGATCATCCGCGCCTTCGACGCCATGCGCGCCGCCAACCCGCGCTGCCGCTTTGTCGTCGTGGGCGACGGCCCGCTGCGCGCCGAACTGGCCGCGAAACTCCCCTATGCGCGCTTCACCGGCTTCGTTGACCGCGCCACCCTCGCCGTCCACTACGCCTCAGCCGACATCTACCTGCACGCCAGCGTGACGGAGACCTACGGCAACGTCGCCGCCGAGGCCCTCGCCAGCGGCCTCGCCTTCGCCGGTTACGACTACGCTGCCGCCCACGAACTGGTCCGGTCCGGGGAAAACGGCCTGCTGGTCCCGCTCGGCGATGAGCCCGCCTTCATCGCCGCCGCCGTCCGCCTCGCCACCGACCCGGTGCTCGCCGCCCGCCTGCGAGCCCGCGCCGCCGCCGCCGTCGCCGCCCGCTCGTGGGACCACGTCGTCGCCCAGTTCGCCGCCGACCTCGCCGAGGCTGTTACCCATCCCACCGGCGGAGCCGAGCTCTCAACTCTCAACCCTCAACTCTCAACCCGCCCGTGAAACTCCACGTCCGCACCGCCATCCTGTCCGACATCCACCTCGGCACGCCGCACAGCAAGGCCGACGAGGTCACACACTTCCTCAAGCACACCCGCTGCGACCGGCTCATCCTCAACGGCGACATCATCGACGGCTGGCGCCTCAAGCGCGACGGCCACTGGACGAAGGCCCACACCCGCTTCGTGCGGCGCGTCCTCACGATGATCCAGAAGCGCGACACCGAGGTCGTCTACCTGCGCGGCAACCACGACGACTTCATCGGCCGCCTCCTGCCCATGACCTTCGAGCACCTGAGCCTCGTCGAGGACCACATTCTCGACACCGCCCGCGGCCGCTACCTCGTGCTGCACGGCGACGTGTTCGACGGCGTCGTGAAGAACATGGTCTTCCTCGCCCACCTCGGCGACATGGGCTACGCGCTCCTGCTCCGCCTCAACCGCGCCTACAACTGGTTCCGCCGCCTCCGCGGCAAGGAATACTTCTCCCTCAGCCAGGCCATCAAGGCGCGCGTCAAGCAGGCCGTCAGTTTCATCGGCAAGTTCGAGGACCAGGTCGCCGCCCTCGCCCGCGAACGCGGCTGCGTCGGCGTCATCTGCGGCCACATCCACGCGCCGGCCGACAAGATGATCGGCGACATCCACTACCTCAATTCCGGCGACTGGGTCGAGTCGCTCACCGCCATCGTCGAGCACCACGACGGGCGCTTCGAACTCATCACTTACAAGGACTTCGCGGCCCGCTTCGCGCCGGAGCCGGCGGTGGCCGACGAGATCGACGAGCCGATGCAAATGCCCGTCCTCGCCTGAGTCATGGCGAAGGTCCTTATCCTCACCGCCGGTTACGGCGAAGGCCATAACAGCGCCGCCCGCGTCCTGCAGGCCGCGTTCAACGAGCGTCCCGGCATCGACGCCGAGCTGGTTGACATCTTCGCGCTCCGCGCCCCGCGCCTCAACGCCGTATCCCGCCGCGCCTATCTCAAGCTGATCAACACCGCGCCCGGGGCCTGGAGCCGCCTCTACCGCTGGCTCGACGAGTCACCGCGCACGCCGTGGCTGTTCCGCGCCCTCGGCAGCCACCGTCGGCTCCTCGGCCGGATCATCGCGGAGAAGCAGCCGGTCGCCATTGTCGCCACCTTCCCCGCCTATCCCTGGCTGCTCAACCAGCTCCGCCGCGAGGGTCACTTCTTCTGCCCGCACTATACGGTCGTCACCGACGCGCTCACCATCAACTCCGTCTGGTATCGCCCGGCCTCCGCCGGCTGGTTCGTGACCGATGCCGACTCGGCCGCCTTACTCCGCGCCCGCGGCGTGCCGGGCGATCGCATCCACGTCAGCGGCTTCCCCGTCGCCCTCGCCTTCGCCGACCGCGCGCCGCACCTGCAGCCCCCCGAAGCTTGTCATCTATTAGATGACAAGCTGCCGTCGTCCGCCCTGCCTCGGCCACGCGTCCTCTTCATGATCAACACCGGCCGCACCGCCGCCCGGGCCATCACCCGCGCCCTGCTGCAGCTGCCCGGCTGGCACCTGACCATTACCGCCGGGCGCGACGAAAAGCTGCGCCACGAACTCTTGGAACTCGCCAAGGGCGCGCCGGCCAAGGCCGAGATCCTCGGCTGGACCAACCGCATCCCCGAGCTGCTGATGACGCACCACGCCGTCATCAGCAAGGCGGGCGGCGCCACCACCCAGGAATCCATCAATGCCCACTGCCCGCTCCTCATCAGCCAGATCGTGCCCGGCCAGGAGGAGGGCAACTACGAGCTTATTCGCCACCACGACGCCGGCGCTCTCACCGAGACGCCCGAAGCCATCGTCACCACGCTCAACCGGATGTTCGAACACGATGCCAAGCTCTGGCACCACTGGCGCGCCAACCTGCGCCGACTGGCTCGTCCCGCCGCCGCCCGGCAGATCGCCACCCGGGTGCTGGCCGGCGCCACCACCCCGGCCACCCGCCCCGCGATCTCACTCATTGAGTGACCTCCTGCAGGCCAGCGCACCGCCGGCCGTTGGTAGTCTAATAGACTACCAACTGGCTCCCGCACCTCGCGGAAAATGCGTCACGCAATACGTGGCCAATCAGTTCAGGCCAGCTCCTGGCGGATGACCGCCAGCGTGCGCTCCGTCGCGCCGCGGTTGGCCTCGTGCCACTCCCGCGCCGCCGCGGCGAGCTTCGCGCGCTGGGCCTCGTCCTGGAGCAGTTCGACCGCGACTGAAATCAGCTCGCTGTGCGTCTCTACCTTCCGCACCGCGCCGGCCTCGGTGAGGGTGCGGATGATGTCGCGGAAATTCGTCATGCGCGGCCCGTGCAGCACCGGCTTGCCCAGCACTGCGGCCTCGACCGGTGTCTGCCCTCCGTCGTGCGGAGCGAGGCTTTTGCCGGTGAACACCAGGTCGGCCAGCTGGGTGAATTTCCGCAGCTCGCCCGTCGTGTCGCCGACCGCGACGTCGACCGTCTCCGTCGCGGCGCCCGACGAGCGGAAATGAAAGGACAGCCCCGACTTCTCCAGCACGCCGCGCAGCTCCTCGCGCCGCTCCGCATGCCGCGGCACGAGCAACAGCGAAACTCTCAGCCCGCGCTCGCGCGCCGATTTCAAGGCCGTAAGCAATGCCGTCTCCTCCCCCGGCCAGGTCGATGACCCTAGGAGCACCAGGCCGGCGGGCGGCAGACCAATCTCTTTCCGCAGCGCGACCTTCTCGGCGTCGCTCATCACGGGTATCGTCACGTCGAGCTTGAGATTACCCGTCGTCTGCAGGCGGCCCGCCGGGAAGCCCAGGGTCTTGAAACGTTGCTCATCGCGCTTGGCGGCGCACAACACCCGCGTGATGCCGGTGGCCAGCGGGCGCAGCGCCCACTGGAAACGCATCGAGCGCTTGAAGCTGCGGTCCGACAGGCGGGCGTTGATGCTGATCACCGGCACGCCTTGTGCCCGGGCCTGCGCCACATGCTCCGGCCAGCGCTCGCCCTCCATCAGGATGGCAAGGTCGGGCGCGACCTGCCGCCACGCCCGGCGGCTGAATGCCCACCAATCGAGCGGGAAATAGCCAATGCCCACGGTCAGCGCCGCATACTTTTCCCTCGCCAGCTGGTAGCCGGTGCTGGTCGTGGTGGTCAGGTAAACCTCCGTGTGTCCCTCGCGCTTGAACGCCTCGAGCAGCGGCGCGATGGCGAGGATCTCGCCGACGCTGACGGCCTGCAGCCAGACGCGCTTCGCCCCCGTCGCCTTGGCCGGAAGGGGCGGCACCTCGCCAAACCGGTGCCAGAAACCCTCAGCGTAGCCGCCGCGGCGCCGCATCCGCCACAAATAATAGGGCGACGCCAGCAACAGCAGCGGAAGAAACAGGATTCGGTAAATCCAGATCATGCGACCGGCAATAATCAGGAATTCAGAAACCAGGAAGCCATGTTGCCTCGGCTTCTTGGTTTCATGGCTTCTGAATAAAAATCGGCTGCTTACTGACCCAGCACCCAGGCGAAGATCAGCGGGGCCACGATGGTCGCGTCGCTCTCGACGATGAACTTCGGGGTCTTCGCCCCGAGCTTGCCCCAGGTGATCTTCTCGTTCGGCACGGCGCCGGAGTAGCTGCCGTAGCTCGTGGTCGAGTCGCTGATCTGGGCGAAATAGCCCCAGAGCGGCACGCCGGTGCGGCCGAGGTCCTGGTGCAGCATAGGCACGACGCAGATCGGGAAGTCGCCCGCGATGCCGCCGCCGATCTGGAAGAAACCGATCGAGCCCTCGCCGTTGCGGAGCAGCTTCGCGGTCTTCGTATACCAGCCGGCGAGCCAGGTCATGTATTCGATGCCGGTGCGGACGGTGTGGACGTTCCTGATCTCGCCGGTGACACAGCGGCCGGCATACATGTTGCCGAGGGTGGCGTCCTCCCAGCCGGGGACGACGATGGGCAGGTTCTTCTCGCAGGCGGCGAGCATCCAGGAGTTCTTCGGATCAATCTGGTAGAACTTCTTCAGCTTACCGGAGCGAAGAATCTTATACATGAACTCGTGCGGGAAAAAACGCTGCCCGGATCGGTCGGCGGCCACCCACTCCTCGGCCACGGCGGCCTCGATGCGGCGCATGGCCTCGCCCTCGGGGATGCAGGTGTCGGTCACGCGGTTCATGTGGCGGTCCACGAGGTCCTGCTCGTCCTCGGCGGTGAGGTGGCGGTAGTGCGGCACGCGCTCGTAGTAGTCGTGGGCGACGAGGTTGAAGATATCCTCCTCGAGGTTGGCGCCGGTGCAGACGATGGCGTGCACCTTGTCCTGGCGGATCATCTCGGCGAGCGTGATGCCGAGCTCGGCCGTGGACATCGCGCCGGCCAGCGTCACGAGCATCTTGCCGCCGGCCTGCAGGTGGGCCTCATAGCCCTTGGCGGTGTCGAGCAGGGCCGCCGCGTTGAAGTGCCGGTAGTTCTGCGCGATGAACTTGGACACCGGCCCCTTCTTCTTCGCGAGGGCGGCGTTGATGTGCTCGGGCAGTTGCTTGACGCGTTTGGCTTTGATCATTTCCCCCAGATAGAAACCGGCCCGGGCGTTTGGCCACACTAAATTCGTGAATCCCGGGTGGAGCCCGGCCGCCGCCGGACCACCTCGAAACTTGCAGTCGGCCCGCAGGTCGGGAGGATGCTGCCGCATGTCCTTTGCCCGCCCTGCCCGCTTCCGCCTCGCCTGCCTCGTGCTGCTGCTCGCGCCCCTGCTGGCCGGCGCGGCGGATTTCGCCCATGAGTCCAGCGACCTGCCGGTCGATCCCGCCGTGACCTGGGGCCGGCTCGACAACGGCCTGCGCTATGCCCTGCTCCCCAATGCCGAGCCCCGGGGCCGCATCAGTGTCCGCCTCGCCATCCGGGTGGGCTCGATCTACGAAAACGACGTCCAGCGCGGCCTCGCCCATTTCCTGGAACACATGGCCTTCAACGGCAGCCGGCACTTCCCGGCCGCCCACGTCGTCGAGTTCTTCCAGCGTCTCGGCATGGACTTCGGGGGCGACACCAACGCCTCCACCGGCTTCGACCGCACCATCTACCAGCTCGAGCTGCCCGACAACCAACCGGAAACGCTGCGCGAGAGCCTGACTTTTCTGGCCGACGTCGCCGACGGCCTGCGCCTCGATCCCAAGGCCATCGAGAAGGAGCGCGGCATCATTCTCAGTGAAAAGCGCGCCCGCGACTCGGTCGGCCTGCGCACCTTCCTCGCGGAACTGGAGTTCCTCGTGCCCGACACGCGTTTCCCGCAGCGCCTGCCCATCGGCAGCGAAAAGGTCATCGCCACCGCCGACCGCGACCGCTTTGTGGCGTTCTACAATGCCTGGTATCGCCCGGAACGCATGATCCTCGTGCTCGCGGGCGATCTCACCCCCGCAGCGGTGACCCCGTTGGTGCGGGAATTGTTCGCCCCGATCGCCGCCCGCGGCCCCGCGCTGCCGGAACCCCGCCTCGGCACCGTCACGCCGTCCGCAGAGGTCACGGCGCACCTGCACACCGAGAAGGAGGCGGGCCACACCACCGTCGCACTTGAGACCGTCGCGCCCTACGCCTTCGAGCCCGACACCGCGGCCGTCCGGCTGCGCGATCTCCCGCGCACCCTGGCCCTGCAGATGCTCAATCGCCGGCTCTCCATCCTCGCCAAGCGGGAAGGCGCGCCCTTCCTCAGCGGCCTCGTCGGCGTGACGGAGCAGTTCGACTTCTTCCGCAACGCCTCCCTCGAACTCAACTGCCGCCCCGACCAGTGGTCGGCGGCACTCGGCGTCGCCGAGCAGGAACTGCGCCGCGCCCTCGAGCACGGCTTCCTGCCGGAGGAGCTCGCCGAAGCGGTCGCGGGGATGAAAAACCACCTCGCCCAGGCCGTGCGCACCGCTCCCGGCCGCCGCTCTCCCGCCCTCGCCGACATGCTGGCGGACGACATCCTCGGGCGCACCGTCACGCTCACCCCCACCGCCGAGTTCGCCCTCTATTCACCCGCGCTCGCCACCGTCACGCCGGCGGACTGCCTCGCCGCCCTCCGCGCCACCTGGAGCGAGACGGCCGGCCGCAAGCTCTTTGTCAGCGGCAACCTCGAGCTCCCCGGCGCCGCCCAGAAGATCGCCGCCGCCTACCAGGCCAGCCAGCGCACCCCCGTCGCCCCGCCCGTGCCGTCGGCGACGGCGGCGTTCGCCTACACTGACTTTGGCAAGCCGGGCAAGGTGGACGAGACCACCAGCGTCGAGGATCTCGGGGTGACCCTCATCGAGTTCAAGAACGGCGTGCGCCTCAACCTCAAGCCCACCGACTACGAGGCCGGGCGCATCCGTGTCTCGGTCCGCATCGGCGGCGGCACGCTCACCCTGCCCCGCGACCAACCCGGCCTCGGGCTCCTCGCCAATGTCGCGTTCACCACCGGCGGCCTCGGCCGCCACAGCGTGGACGACCTCCAGCGCCTGCTCGCCGGCCGCACCGTCGGCCTCGCCTTCGGCGCGCAGGAAGACGCCTTTGCTTTCGGTGCCAGCACCAATCGCGACGACCTGTTGCTGCAACTCCAGCTCTTCTGCGCCTATCTCACCGACCCGGGCTACCGGCCCGAGAGCCTGCGCCAGGTGAAAAAAATGGCCGACCAGACCTACCGCCGCCTCGCCCACACTGCCGAGGGCCCGCTCCAGCTCGAGGCCGCCCGCCTGCTCGCCAACGGCGACCCCCGCTTCGGCTTGCCACCCAAGGAGGTCCTCCTCGCGCGCACGCTCGACGAGCTGAAGGCCTGGCTCACCCCGCAGCTCGCCAAAGGCCCCATCGAGATCGCCATCGTCGGCGACATTGACACCGACGCCACCATTTCCGCCGTCGCCTCGACCTTCGGTGCCCTGCCGAAGCGTCAGAAAAAGCCCGCCTACAAGAAGGAACGCGTCGTCACCAAGCTCGCCGAACCGGTCGCCAAGGAATACCCGATCGAATCCGCCCTGCCCAAGGCCCTCGTGCGCCTCTGCTGGCCCGCGACCGACGCCCGCGACGTGCGGCTGGCCCGGCGGCTGCAGCTGCTCAGCGGAGTATTGGCCGACCGCCTCCGCGTGAAAATCCGCGAGGAGATGGGCGGCACCTACAGCCCCAACGCCGCCGCCGACCTCAGCGAGACCTACCCGGGCTACGGCTACCTCCTCACCGAAGCCACCGTGGCCCCGGACCAAGCTCGCGCCGTCGCCGCCGCCATCCGGCAAGTCGCCGCCGCGCTGCACACCGGCGGCGTGACCGAGGAGGAACTCGTCCGCACCAAGGCCCCGGTGCTCACCGCACTGCGGGAAAGCACCCGCGACAACACCTACTGGCTCAACACCGTCCTCGCCGACGCCCAGGAAGACCCCTCCCGGCTCGACTGGTGCCGCACCCGTTACAGCGACACCGAAGGCGTGACCGCCGCCGAGCTCACCGCCCTCGCCAAGGAATACCTCGACCCCGCCCGCGCCTCCGAGTTCATCGTGGCGCCGGCGCCGGCCAAACCTACCCTGCCCTGAGAGCCTATCCGAATAACCATACCGATGGGCGATCTGTAGCGGCGGTCTATGACCGCCGAACGATAGCACGCCACGCCCGACGGCGGTCATAGACCGCCGCTACAGAAAGCCAGACCGTCGGATATGGGTTATTCGGATAGGCGCTGAACCCCTCGCGGGAGCCGACTGCGGCAGACGGGGCATCCGCTGGAATCAAAGCCCGATTGTGGAGCCGCCGCGCGCTTGCACCGGCAGCCGGCACCCATTTGCATCCCGGCCATGACCGACCCCGCCACCGACCGGCAGATCCAGGCCATCGAGCGACCCGACAAGGCGCTGTGGACCTATTACCTGCTCAGTGCGCTGGTAATCCCGCCGCTGTTCCCGTTCCTCGCGCCGTTCCTCTGGTTTCGCTACAGCACGATGCGCTACAAGTTCACCGACGACGGCATCTCGATGAGCTGGGGCATCCTCTTCCGCCGCGAAGTCATCGTGAACTACGCGCGCATCCAGGACATCCACCTGCGCTCCAACTTCGTCGAGCGCTGGCTCGGCCTCGCCCGCATCCTCGTCCAGACCGCCTCCGGCAGCTCCTCCGCCGAGATGACCATCGAGGGCATCAAGGAGTTCGAGGCGCTGCGCGACTTCCTCTACTCGCGCATGCGCGGCGTGAAGGACCACGCCCACCCTCCCGCCCCGGCGGCCGCCAGTCCGGTGTCCATCGCCGCGGGCAACCCGGGCGAACTCGCCGCCGCCCTGCGCGAGGCCGCCGCCGAGCTCCGCGCCGTGCGCGAGGCCCTGGCCAAGCGCGGCAACGCCTGAGCTTCCAGCCGCCGATTACACGGATGCACCCGGATAAAAATCTTACCGCCCTGCCTTGTCATTCTGAGCGTAGCGAAGAATCCATGGTGATGCAGGCCGGCGTTCATTGTGATGGATCCTTCGCTTCGCTCAGGATGACAGGTATCATAGTTCATCCGTGCTAATCCGTGTCATCCGCGGTGAAATCCCTCTCCGATGTATAACCAGAAACGCGACCTTGTCCTCCGCTGGCTGAAGGTGCCGCCCGAGCCGCACCCGCCTTTCGGCGACCCCGCTTCGCTGCGCGTCTTCCGTGCCGGAAAAAACTACTACAAGCTCCGCATGTTCGGCTGGGGCGTGGCCGAGTTCATCGCCTTCGCCGGCATTCTTTTTTGGGCGCTGGTTTTTGTCTATGTCGAGGAGACGGCCAGCATCGAGAAAGCCCGCCGCGCCACCACGGCGCAGGTGGTGGCCCAGCACAAGGCCACGCTGGCCGAGCACGCCCGGCAGGCCGCCACCGACATCAAGGCTGCCGGCGGCACCGCGCTGAAGAACATCATCGAGGGCAAGGGCGATCAGCCGGCCGCCAAGAAACCCACCACCCGCAAGCGCGCGCGCATCGGCGGCTGGCAGGGCTTTCTCGCCGGTCTGGTGGAGATCGCCATCGTCCTGCCGGCCTGGGCCTTTCCCCTGCTTTGGGTGCTGAAGATCGTCGGCCTCACGGCCTACCTGCTGCAATTGCCGCTCACCTACGCCATCCGCCGGCTCGATTTCGAGATGCGCTGGTATGTCGTCACCGACCGCAGCCTGCGCATCCGCACCGGCGTCTGGAGCGTGCAGGAAAGCACCATGAGCTTCGCCAACCTGCAGCAGGTCGAGGTCACGCAGGGCCCGCTCCAGCGCCTGCTCGGTCTGGCCGATGTGAAGGTCCAATCCGCCGGCGGCAGCGACAACCCGCACGGCAAGCCCGGCGACGACCTGCACACGGGGCACTTCCACGGCGTGGATAACGCCCACGAGATCCGCGACCTGATCCAGGACCGCCTGCGCCGTTTCCGCGAAAGCGGGCTGGGCGATCCCGAGGAAGCCCGGCACGCGGCGCAGGCTGCCGCCGCGCAGCATCACGCTGCGGTTGCCGCCGTGAATGCGCCCGCGGACGACATCGACGTGCTGGCCGCCGCCCGCGAACTGGCCGCCGAGGCCAAGGCCCTGCGCGTGGCGCTGGGGTGAGGTGGCGGGGGCGGAGCGGCCCGCTCCGCCGCGGCGCACCGGGCCGGTGCGCCCTACCTACACTCCTTCACTTCCCCCCGTCCACGCGCCGCCACTGGACGTGCTTCGTGTCGATGGAGCCGACGCCGAGCTGCTGGGCGAAGTCGAGCATGCGCGCGTCGTCCTCCGTCACGGGGTCGAAGCCATTCTTCTTCCGCACGGCGTTGATGCGCTCGAGCATGAGCGAATCGAGCAACACCGGATCGGTCGTCATGAGGAGGCGCGGCTCCGAGGCGGTGTAGAGGGAGTTGAAATACGGCCCGCCGATGAACTGGTAGAGCTGCAGGCTCGCCAGGTTGAGGGCCCAGCTCTCCCGCAACTCGGGGATGGCCGCCATCTCGGCGACGGCGGCCGGCGCGGTGGCCGGGCTCTTGAAGAAGCGGAAGGTGTTCGAGGCGTTCCACAGCGTGGCGTTGACCAGCGCGCCGTTGATGCCGAGCACCGGGTGATCGGTGTAAACCGGCAGGTTGATCCAGAAATCCGCGTCGAGGAACAGCGGCGTGGCGAGGAAGCTCTTGCGGTCCTCCTCCGTGGTCGTGGAGGACTTGCCGCCGGCGGCGTTCTTCACGGCCTGGTCGTTGGAGATCGGGTCGAAGCGCGCCGGCAGCGGGCTGTCGTAGAACCAGGCCGGATCGTAGAATTTGCCCGACTCCAGCACATAGACCGGATGCCCCGGGAACGGCAGGATGCCGGTCGCAAACGACGGCAGGTAGCCCGTGAGGCGGAGGCGCAGCGGGTTCAGGCCGACCAGGAAGATGTTCTGCTTTTCGAACCCGCGCTTCTCCAGCGAGGCGATGAGGGCGCGCACGAGGCCGAACGGCGTGGCCAGGCCGGGGCCGGAGTCGGCGTAGATCTTGAGGCCGACCTTTTTCTTCGCCCCGGGCACGAGATGACGGCCCGTGGCGGCCTCGTAGTCCTGCAGCGTTTGCTCCACGGCGTAGCGGTAGTCGGCATCGCTGAAATCGGAGAGCTTGTGCTCCCAGACCGGCGCGGCCGGAGGCATCGGCTCGGCCGCGCGACCGGCGACACAGGACAGGCCCAGGAAAAAGCAGCCGAGGATGGATTTCTGGAGGAAGGAAAGCATGGGAGGTGAGGCGCGGAAGCTCCGGAGGAAGGCCGCGCAACGTGACAGACCCCGCCGACGGGGAAAAGTTTAATCTGGGAATCAATTTTCCAGACAACCCGGTAGCGGGGGGGGGGGGCCGCCCGGGGGGGACCGGGCCCATAGAGGACCGCCACAGCCACGGCCCCCCCACCCCCCGCCCCGCCCCAGTTTTGTGGGGGGCGGGG